>UQTA01000009.1 GCA_900543885.1 uncultured Clostridium sp. | reverse complement strand
CGGCAACAACCAGTGTTGCCGATTACACCAGCAATCAGCATACAGCAATCTATCACAGAGCAGTTGAATAAAAAAATGCAATCAAAATGCAATTCTAAAAGGAAAGAGCCTCAAAACCCTTGAAAATAAAGGCTTTGAAGCTCTGCTCCAACTATTCAAACTCAATCGTAGCCGGCGGCTTTCCGGTACAATCGTAAAGCACTCTGTTTACATGCTTTACTTCATTGACAATTCTGCTGGCTACTTTTCCAAGTACTTCCCACGGAATCTCTGCTGCTTCTGCAGTCATAAAATCAATGGTGTTTACGGCTCTTAAGGCAATCGCATAGTCATAGGTTCTTTCATCACCCATAACGCCTACAGAACGCATGTTGGTCAGTGCTGCAAAGTACTGGCCAATGCTGCGGTCAAGACCTGCATTTGCAATTTCTTCGCGGTAGATGGCATCTGCTTCCTGTACCATCTTTACTTTTTCTGCAGTTACTTCGCCGATGATACGGATACCAAGACCAGGGCCTGGGAATGGCTGACGGTATACCAGCTTTTCAGGAATACCAAGCTCTAAGCCAGCCTTACGTACTTCGTCCTTGAACAGATCACGAAGAGGTTCGATGATCTCTTTAAAATCTACATAGTCAGGAAGTCCTCCTACATTGTGATGGGACTTGATCACTGCGGATTCACCGCCAAGACCGCTTTCTACAACGTCTGGATAAATGGTTCCCTGTACCAGGAAATCTACAGCGCCGATTTTCTTTGCTTCTTCTTCAAATACACGGATAAATTCTTCTCCGATGATCTTACGCTTTCTCTCCGGCTCTTCTACACCTGCTAATTTGCTGTAGAAACGCTCCTGAGCATTTACACGGATAAAGTTTAAGTTGTATGGACCGTTTGGACCAAATACTTCTTCTACTTCATCACCTTCGTTTTTACGAAGAAGACCATGATCTACAAACACGCAGGTCAGCTGATCACCAACTGCCTTTGCGAGCATAACAGCTGCTACGGAAGAATCTACGCCACCGGACAATGCACACAGCACCTTGCCGTTTCCAACTTTTGCACGGATCGCTTTGATGGTATTTTCAACAAAAGCATCCATCTTCCAATCGCCTGCACAACCGCAGACATTGTATACGAAATTAGACAGCATCTTCGTTCCTTCTACTGTGTGAAGTACCTCTGGATGATACTGGATCGCATACAGGTTCTTTTCTTCCCATTCAACAGCTGCTACCGGACAGTTATCTGTATGAGCGATGATCTTAAATCCAGGTGCTGCTTTTTCAATGTAATCATTATGGCTCATCCAGCAGATCGTCTTTTCAGATACATTTTTAAATAATTTGCTGGACTGATCTACTGTTACCTCGATCTTTCCGTACTCACGAACAGGAGCCTTACATACATGGCCACCTAATAAATGCATCATCAGCTGTGCGCCATAGCACAAGCCAAGTACCGGGATTCCCAGTTCAAACAGTTCTTTGCTGCAGGCTGCGGCACCTTCTTCATATACACTGTTTGGTCCGCCGGTTAAGATGATACCCTTTGGATTCATTTCTTTGATCTTTTCAATATCCGTTCTGTAAGAATAGATCTCACAATAAACATTGCACTCACGTACACGGCGGGCAACCAGCTGATTGTACTGTCCACCGAAGTCGATCACAATAATCTTCTCTCTGTTCACGAGTCTTCCTCCTAATTTTTGTATGGCAAAACTGCACTCCGTCTGTTTTGCTTTGATATATCTTATTTCATTATAACGAAAAAATTTTCACTATACAAGCAGATTCCTTAAAAACCTTAGACTTTTACAATGACTCTTCTCTTTTTCACAATTTTTGTTGGTTTTTCCCAGAAAAAAACAGCATTTTTTTATGTCGCAGCGAGACTATTTTTCGTTTTGTTATTTTCATGACAATGTGGTTGTTTTTTTACCGGCAAACTTTTTCCGCTTTTCTTTTATATTTCCCGATTATGTCCTCAATTATGGAAATTTCATTCTGAAAAGCGGAAATTTTTTTCAACTAATTTTTTATATATTGTTAATAAAATTACGTACAAAACTACCATTTTTTCTTTGTATAGTTTACACATTGCCTAATTTTTTTTCTTTTATATATAATATATTTACCTGATGAAACCATTTTTCTGTTCTCAATAAAAGACAGGAATTTTAATCATCATGATGTACTCCCGGAATCATTTTCTGAAGAACACATCCAGATTCCAAACGTACACGAACAGCACAGGAGGATACAAACTATGGAACAGTATAATGCTCTTACACCTGAAATTATTTCTGAACTTAAGCAGGTATCGGATCACATCCTTACCGGTGACGATATCAACCCTGATTTTTCCAGAGATGAAATGCCTATCTACGGCACACACATGCCTGATCTGGTAGTGCAGCCCCGCTCCACAGAAGAAGTAGCTGCTGTTATGAAGATCTGCTATGAACATACAATTCCAGTTACCCCAAGAGGTGCCGGAACCGGACTTGCAGGCGGTGCTGTACCCCTTCTTGGCGGAGTTCTCCTTGACATGTCTAAGATGAACCGGATTCTAAATTATGATCTGGAAAATTTTGTTGTAAATATTGAGTGCGGCGTTCTTTTAAATGATCTTGCCGCCGACTGCCTGCCAAAAGGCATGATGTATCCTCCTGATCCAGGTGAAAAATTTGCCTGCGTAGGCGGAAATGTTGCTACAAATGCCGGCGGTATGCGCGCTGTTAAATATGGTTCTACCAGAGATTATGTCCGCGCTATGACCGTTGTCCTTCCAACCGGTGAGATCACCCACCTTGGCGCTACTGTTTCCAAGACTTCTTCCGGCTATTCTCTGTTAAACCTGATGATCGGTTCTGAAGGTACACTGGGCATCATCACGGAACTGACTTTAAAGATCATTCCTGCTCCAAAGGCAACCGCTTCTCTGATCGTGCCATTTGAAGACCTGAAAACAGCACTTGAAACAGTTCCAAAACTGAAAATGTCTTCTTTAAATCCGCAGACCATCGAATTTATGGAGCGTGAGATCGTCCTTGCTTCTGAACGCCATACAGGACGTTCCGTTTTCCCACAGGAAATGGGCGGTCAGCCTGTTGGCGCTTACCTTCTGATCACACTGGATTCTGACAGTGACGACCAGTTATATACACTTCTGGAGCAGGCCGCTGAACTTGTATTAGACGCCGGTGCTATGGATGTTTTAGTTGCTGACAGTCCTGCAAAAATGCGTGATGCCTGGGCTTCACGTTCTTCCTTCCTGGAAGTGATCATGGAAGAGACCAAACTGCTGGATGAATGCGATGTCGTAGTTCCTGTTACGAAGATTGCTTCTTATCTTGAATTTGTAAATAAAACTGGCGAGGAATGCGGACTTGTGATCCGTTCCTTTGGCCATGCCGGCGATGGAAACCTTCATATTTATGAGTGCTCTAATGACCTTACTGAGGAAGAATTTAAAAAGCGCGTAGATAAATTCTTTGATCTTATCTATAAAGAAGCATCTGCACAGGGCGGACTGGTATCCGGCGAACATGGTATCGGCTCCGGTAAGATCCATTATCTGGTAGAGTCCATCGGCGAAACCAACATGGCATTAATGGAAGGAATCAAACGTGTATTTGACCCGAAGATGATCTTAAATCCAGGCAAGGTATGCTATAAACTCTAACTATTTTTAAGCTCCTTCCCGCCTGATGTCAGGCGTTTGAGAATACCTCCCTTATAAGGATGGTCAGGAACAACTTTTGTCTCCCTGACCATCCTTTTTCATGAATTTTTTTACATTTTTTTCTGTATTTTGTTACAGCTCAGCCTTATGAAGATTTAGCGCCAAAAGTACTTATAAAAGCAAGCTTTCAACGTACTTTTGACCCTAAATCTTCGCAAGGCTGAACTGTAACTAGATTTTACACATTTTTATCAATAGCCGGTTACATTTTATATTGAAAATTTTAAAACCAGGCTATATAATGTATAAAGAAGTTGTTAATAAACACTTCTGGTCAATGAACTATTAATCTTACGAAAAAAGGCAGGTGAACAGAATGGACGGTTGCGATAGTCATGGGCGAAGTAGACGCACGGGATATAATAAAAAAGCAGTCTGTTCTGTTTCATATAAAATGCCTTAAGCAATAGATCTTAACAGAATTTCTTTTTCATTTCTTATCCCGTTTTACAACTCCCGTAATATACATCGCAAAGCTGCAATAAGGAGGATCAGATGTTATCGGTCCTGCGATTTTTTCTTCTGCACATTTTTAAGCTGTGCAGGCTTTGTTGTGCAAAAAAAAGTAAATAAAGGAGACTGAAATGGAAAACAAAATTCAAGTTCAGGATCACAGCCAGGAGATTCTGTCTGTGATCAGAAGCAACGCCTCACCAGGCGTACTGAGAAATAAACTGGAAGATTACCATGAAAATGACCTTGCTGACATTTTCCCGGAACTGACACTGGCAGAACGGCGCAAGATCTGCCGTATCCTTGATACTGATATGCTTTCTGATATTTTCGAGCATATCGATCAGAAACAGGCTGCCGAATATCTAGATGAAATGGATGTAAAGAAGGCTGCTTCTATCCTTTCTGCTATGGAAACAGACGCTGTTGTGGACGTATTAAAGATGACTCCCAAGGAAAAGCGTGCTCTTCTTACAGAACTTCTGGATGATGATGCCAGAAAAGATATTGCTGTGATCGCAGCTTTCGATGAAGATGAGATCGGCAGCTGGATGACCACAAACTGTATCGTAATCCGTGAAAATCTGACGGTCAAGCAGGCTATGAGCAGTCTGGTGGAACAGGCCGCTAAGAATGATAATATTTCCACCATTTTTATGGTAACAGAAGATCAGACCTTTTATGGAGCAATGGACCTGAAAGATCTTATTATTGCAAGACAGGATTCCGCTCTGGAAGACCTGATCGTCACTTCTTATCCTTATGTATATGGTCATGAGCTCATCGATGACTGTATCGAAAAACTAAAAGATTATTCTGAGGACTCTATACCTGTCCTTAATAATAATAACAAACTGTTAGGCGTTATTACTTCCCAGAGCATCGTAGATCTGGTGGATGATGAAATGGGTGAAGATTATGCAAAGTTTGCAGGTCTGACTGCTGAGGAAGATTTAAAGGAACCTTTAAAGGAAAGTCTGAAAAAACGTCTTCCCTGGCTGCTGATCCTGTTGGCTCTTGGTATGGTAGTTTCCTCTGTTGTAGGCCTCTTTGAGCAGGTAGTAAGCCAGCTGACACTGATCATGTGCTTCCAGTCCCTGATCTTAGACATGGCCGGAAACGTTGGTACCCAGTCTCTGGCTGTTACGATCCGTGTTCTTATGGATGAATCTCTTACAGGAAAGCAGAAATTAGAACTTGTCTGGAAAGAAATGCGCATCGCCTTCTCAAACGGTGTGATCCTAGGACTTCTTTCTTTTGCAGCCATTGGTCTGTACATTGTAGTTGCAAAGGGAAAGACTTTTGCATTTGCTTATGCTGTATCTGGCTGTATTGGTACTGCACTGCTTATGGCAATGGTAATATCCGGTGCAGTAGGTACCTGCATCCCATTGTTCTTTAAAAAGATCAACGTTGACCCGGCTGTAGCTTCCGGTCCGCTGATCACAACGGTAAACGACTTAGTCGCTGTTGTTTCTTACTACGGACTTAGCTGGATCTTACTGATTAATATGATGCATCTGGCTGGCTAAAATAAAAATACGCTTTCTCTTCTGTAGTTCCTTCTGGAACCGGGAAAAGAAAGCGTATTTTTTATTTTTCTTTTTTATCTTCTAATGAATGATGTGCCAGTAATCCCTGTTCTTCTCTCACACTGCGCATCCTGCGAAAATAAGAACTCATCTCATCTGCCATACCGGATAAACGGTTTAATAAGGTAGAGAAATCTTTTAACATTTCATCGTCTTTATAATATGGATAAACGATATCATGGTCAATTTCGCTCCAGCCTTCCTCAAACAACGTTCTTCCCTGGATCTCTACATAATACCCTTTATATTTGATGATATAGTGCAGAGAACGGTAAATGCCATCGGATTTGATATCAATAAGATTTTCATCGTAAATGCGGGTATCACCATTTCTCCGATATACCTTCGGACGCTCCGCAATGTAGCAATGAAAAGGATCTTCGTCAAAATCTCTCCCTCTGTCTTTGACATAAATATCCGGATTATTTTCAAATACTGTGGTAATATATTTGTGGAAATAGATCCAGTCTTCCCGATACAGGAAAAATACACGGATACCGATCAGGTCAGTCATGTATTTATAATAATTATTCCTGTTCAGATCTTTAAATTTCTCTGGATCTTCTTTCCGTTTTCGTATGATTTTCTCTAAAAGGTGTCCTGGATTTTTGGTACGGTAACGGTAGGAATGGATCCCGGCCCGCTCAATATCATAGAGATAATCATTGACAAAGTCTTTACCGATCCCCCGGAGCTTTTCTTCTATGGACAGATAATCGTCATAGATTGCTGCAAGCTCTTCCCATGAAATATCAGCTGCTTTAAAATCTTCTTCGTCAATATTATAGGCTTTTAAGAATGCATTCTTATCAACCATCTGCCTTCCCCCTTTAACTTTTTCTCACAAAACCTTTTTTTGAACTGACTCGTGAATGACTTGAACGACTCGCAAACCCGCGCTGACGCGCTCTACTGCCTGCTGACGCAGGCCGTTTGCTCGTGAATGGCTTGAAAAAAACAAATGCCGCTTTTAGCGGCGCTTGTTTTTTTCTGCGCTCATTCTACTCCAGTTCAAATGCTCCTGTATATAACTGGTAGTATTTTCCTTTTTCTGCAATAAGTTTATCGTGGCTGCCGCGCTCTATGATGTGGCCCTGCTCCAGTACCATGATCACATCGGAGTTGCGGACGGTGGACAGTCTGTGTGCAATGACAAATACGGTGCGTCCCTGCATCAGGGCATCCATTCCCCGCTGTACGATTGCTTCTGTACGTGTATCAATCGAGGACGTTGCCTCATCTAAGATCATAACTGGCGGATCGGCTGCTGCAGCTCTGGCAATAGAGATCAGCTGTCTCTGTCCCTGAGATAAATTCTCACCATTTCCGGTAATGACCGTTTCATAGCCTTCTGGCAGACGAGTGATAAAATCATGAGCACCTGCCAGCTTTGCTGCTCCGATACACTCTTCATCAGTTGCATCTGGATTGCTGTAACGGATATTTTCCATTACAGTTCCTGTGAACAGGTTGGTATCCTGAAGAACAATACCTAAAGAATGACGAAGATCTGATTTTTTGATCTTGCTGATATTAATACCGTCATAACGGATGGTTCCGTCTGAAATATCATAAAAACGGTTGATCAGGTTGGTAATCGTAGTCTTTCCGGCGCCGGTAGCACCTACGAAAGCTACTTTCTGACCTGGTTCTGCATACAGTGTAATGTTATGAAGAACAGTCTTTCCAGGATCATAACCAAAATCTACATTTTCAAAGCGCACATCACCAGTCAGTTTAGTATACGTAACAGTTCCATCACTGTGCGGATGCTTCCATGCCCATACACCTGTACGCTCCTTGTGCTCTGTCAGAGTTCCATCTGGATTTTCTACTGCATTGACCAGAGTAACATATCCCTCGTCTTCTTCTGGTTTTTCATCTAACAGACCAAAAATACGCTCTGCACCTGCCATACCCATAACAACCGCATTGATCTGCTGGGAAACCTGGTTGATATTTCCTGCAAACTGCTTTGTCATATTTAAGAAAGGAACTACGATACTGATAGAAAACGGCAAACCGGAAATGCTTAAGTTAGGTGCCTTAAACATAAGGAATAAACTTCCTGCAAGAGCCACTGCCACATACAGCAGGTTGCCGATGTTATTTAAGATAGGTCCCAGTGTATTGGCATATTTATTTGCCTGCTCAGACACCCGGAACAGCTCATCATTAATCGCATCAAAAGCCTTTTCGCTTTCTTCTTCATGACAGAATACCTTAATGACTTTCTGACCGTTCATCATCTCTTCCACAAAGCCTTCTGTCTTACCAATGGCTTTCTGCTGCTGTACAAAGAATCTGGCTGAACTGCCGCCTACTTTTTTGATGATGTTTAACATGATCACAACACCTGCTACCACCACCAGTGCCATCCAGATACTGTAATACAGCATGATACAGAAAACAGTCGTTACCATAACAGCTGAATTTAAAAACTGTGGGATACTCTGGGAGATCAGCTGACGCAGTGTATCAATATCGTTGGTATAATAGCTCATGATATCGCCATGATTATGGGTATCAAAATATTTTACCGGAAAATCCTGCATGCTGTTAAACATTTTTTCACGCAGTTTTTTTAAAGTTCCCTGGGTGATCTCTGCCATTTTCCGGTTATAAAGAACGGAAGCTGCCAGAGCCAGACCGTAAAGAGTAAGAAGAATGCCTGTATAATGCAAAATCTGGTCCTTGCAGCCATTCCAGTCACCAGACTGCCAGTTTTCTTCCACTACTGCAATGACTTTCTGCATGAAGATTGCAGGAATAGAGCCTACAATGGCATTAAATAAAATGCAGACCAGCACCAGAGGCATAAGTACCGGGAAAAAACCAAAAATGGTACGGATCAGGCGAAAAAGAGTCTTTTTTCCATTTTTTGCCATGCCTTTTCCATTACTTCTCATCCTGACCGCCTCCTTTATTCTGTGATTCATATACTTCTCTGTAGATTGGGCTGATCTTCATCAGCTCTTCGTGATTTCCAACTGCCTGGATCTTACCGCCGTCCATTACAATAATATGATCGGCTTCCTGAACAGAGGAAATACGCTGTGCGATAATGATCTTGGTGGTTTCCGGGATAAACTCCTTAAATCCGCTGCGGATCAATGCATCTGTCTTTGTATCTACTGCACTGGTAGAGTCATCTAAGATCAGGATCTTCGGCTTCTTAAGCAAAGCTCTGGCAATACAAAGTCTCTGCTTCTGGCCGCCGGAAACATTGGCACCGCCCTGCTCAATATAGGACTTATACTTATCCGGGAAGCGAAGGACAAATTCCTCTGCCTGAGCCAGTTTGCATGCATGAGCCATTTCCTCTGGAGTGGCATTTTTATCGCCCCAGCGCAGATTATCTTCGATTGTGCCGGAGAACAGGATATTCTTCTGCAAAACCAAAGCGACCTGATTACGCAGCGTCTGCAGATCGTATTCCCGCACATCTCTTCCACCGACCTTTACCACACCTTCTGTTGTATCATACAGACGTGAGATCAGCTGGATCAAGGTTGACTTGGAAGAACCGGTTCCGCCGATGATACCAATGGTTTCACCGGAATTAATATGAAGGTTAATGTTTTCCAGAGCATTTCTCTCTGCCTTTTTGGAATATTTGAAACTTACATTTTCAAAATCCACAGAGCCATCTTTTACTTCGTAAACCGGATTCTCCGGGTTGACCAGACTGCTCTTTTCTTCCAGAACTTCTACGATTCGCTTTGCAGACTCAGATGCCAGAGTGATCATAACAAATACCATGGACACCATCATAAGACTGCTTAAAATCTGGAAGCTGTAAGTCAAAAGTGCAGAGAACTGTCCTACATCCAGGTCAATACCCCGGCTGGTGATGATCGTATAAGAGCCAAAGGACAGAACAAAGATCATAACTGTATAAATGCAGAACTGCATCATAGGGTTATTAAATGCCAAAATCTTTTCTGCACGGGTAAAATCACCGCATACATCTTCTGCTGCACGGTCAAATTTTTCTTTTTCATATTCTTCCCGCACATAAGATTTTACAACACGGATGCCTTTAATATTTTCCTGAACAGAATTGTTCAAAGCATCATATTTGTTGAATACAGCACGGAACAGCGGCAGTGTCAGACGGATGACTGTAAACAGACCAAATCCCAGGATCGGTACTACAAGAATAAAAATACATGCCATTTTGCCGCCCATGATAAATGCCATGGCAAAAGCAAAAACAAGCATAAGGGGTGCACGGATGGCAATTCGAACAATCATCATATATGCCATCTGCACATTGGTTACATCTGTAGTCAGACGGGTAACTAAAGAGGAAGAGGAAAACCGGTCAATGTTTTCAAAAGAAAAGTCCTGGATCTTATAAAACAGATCTTTTCGCACATTTTTAGCAAATCCGCAGGAAGCAGTGGCGCAGGCATTACCTGCAGCAATTCCAAATATAAGGGAAAGGGTAGCCATAACAACTAACACCAATCCATACATGGCGATCTCATTAAAACCGGCTCCTGCCTTCATCTGATTCACCAGCTTTGCAATGACAAAGGGAATGATACATTCCATTACCACTTCCAGTGATACCATCAAAGGGGCCTTGATGGATGCCTGCTTATACTCGCGGACGCATTTTGATAAAACTTTCAGCATAGTAAGCGGGTACTCCTTTCTGTAATAAAAGTCTACACAAATAACAGGACGCCCGCAATGCGAACGTCCTGAATGCTTTCAGCAGCACTCTTGCTGCAGCCTGTGCATTTTGGGCTACTCCTAATCATAACCTAAATTCACAGTCCTTTACAAGAGTAAAATAATGAACTTTTTGTGAAAAATTTTGAGATTCTTTTAATGGTCCAAAGCCTCATTTAACGCTTCTGTTCCCTCTAATACAAACCTTCCCTGTCTGAGCAGACAGATCCGGCTGCCGTCTTTTCCAACTGCCACAATATCTCCCAGCTCAGAATACGGAACCGTAATGTCTGTATGGCAGCTGAAATATGCCTTTGACATATCCTCTTTTCTTAAAAGAGAGATCTCATTATCTCTGGCGATCACCTCTTTGCCGTCCGGATTGTACATCGGTGAATCCTCTGCAAAGCTGTAGCAGGTATCCCCCACTGCAAAGTGTGGGCCTGTTTTCTCTGCGATCAGGATAGGAAGCTTGCTGCCGATCTGGTATTTCTTTGCCATGGCATAGGCTGTGGTGTTGGTACCAATAGCAAACTCACCAAGAGGAAGCCAGCTGTGTCCACGCATGATCACCTGTTTTACCAGTTCCTCTCCCTGTTCTTTGGAATCCGGGAAGTTCTGGCAGCCAAATTCTGTTACTTTTCCATCTTTAAATACGATCCGCAGATCTTTAAAGAGATAGTCTTCCACATAAACCTCTTTTACGTGAAGAAGACCGTTTGTGCCTGTGAGAACCGGGGAAGTAAATACTTCTCCCAAGGGAATATTTACATCGGAAACACAGTTTTCAAAATTTGTCTGCTTTGTGGGATCAGTCAGTGCGTGAAGCTGCACCTTCATAGCAGTCTCATTTCCATCCCGTCCTGTGATCTCCACATGATCTGCCTTATCTAACGCGTCGATCAGTTTCTGCTGGATCTTCTGGTATTTTTCGTAATCCAGCGTATTGATAGCAATGGTATCACGAAAAATAGCTTCAAAATCCGGTCCGATCTCAGGCTTTGGAAAGGCAATAATGGTAAAACTGGTCTCATCTCCCGGCATATACTGATTGATGATCTGGCGGGACTCATTGGCATAAGACAATGTCAGTTCCTGCTGATGCTCATTTAATGCAAGAGCCGTCTTTTTATTTACCGGTGCAAACCCTTCTTCTCCGAAAGTCTCTACTACCGCCGGTCCCGCGCACCAGGAAGCCAGCTCTCTGTACTGTTCATAAGCAGCTTTCAAAATCGAAAGCTTTCTCTCTTTAAAGGCATTTCCCATATAAAGGGCACTGTCATAACGATGGTCATAATCATACTGCTTATTGGCAGATGCGCCAAAATAGCCTCTTTTGCCATTTGGCCTGCGATTCAATGACTCCACTGCTGCCCGATAGAAAATGGGCTCCAGTCCCATTTTTCTAAAATTTTCCACTGCTCTGCGGATCATCCGCTCAAAGCCCAGCTGATATTCTACAACTACCGTTTTCTTTTTGGTGATATCTCTTCCCATTACAGAAAAACCTTTTCGGTAACCTTCTGTGTAGGTATCTGCCATTTTATCCACAACTTCCTGAGGAAGTGTGTTCATAAAGGCAGCCAGTTTTAACTCTGACTCAGAAATATACTCACCAAATTCATAGAGATAGGAAAGATTATTTAAGTCACTTTCCATAATGATATCTTTTGCAAAAGAAAGATCCGGATCCAGTCCTTCTCTGATCCGCCATGGCAGCATCAGATCTGAATAGTCGCTGACATACCAGTAGAACGCATCTTTGATCTGCTGCTCTTTTGGACAGTTTTCTCCTTCTTCCCACGCCTGCACAAAAAGGTTATATACTTCCAAAAAGACTTCATTTAAAATCGCAACATTTTCCAGACGCATTTCAAAAGCATATACAATATCCCCACGTATCTCTGTATAGAGAGCCGCCAGGATCTGACCGTAGCCTTCTCCCAGTTCTTTTACTGCATAATCCGGATTTGCGAAGCTTTCTCCATAATGTTCAGGAAGGATATCTTCATAAAGTCTGTGATTTTGTTCCTGCAGTTGTTCCAGAGAAAAATTTTTTCCTTCTTCTTTTTCTTTTATCAGTTCCCCGATCATTAAAATAAAACGGGAAACACATCTAAAATAATTGCCGTAAGGCTGTCTGATCTCGTCTTCTCCCATGGCTTTTACACGTTCCATGGAAAGATCCAGCCTTTCTCTTACAGCATTGTTTTCTTCCTGTAAAATTTTCCTGTAATCCATACGTTTTATTCCCTCCTTGAACATCTGCCTGTATGATACCTATATTTTACCTAAATATACCGGTAAATATGATAATGACCCATATAAGAAGGATAATCCCTTCTAAAGCCATACCGATCCTGGATAAAATATAATTACAGTCATCTTCTGTAAAAGAAAGGATCCCATACCAGAGCCCCATAATAGCTGCCGCCATACTGGAAAATCCATAGGCTCCTGTATTCAAGCCCCCCTGTCCTGCATTTTTTACCGAAAAATACATACTTAAGGCACCTAAAAGAAGGGAGGCGATCCCAAGCCCCAGACAGTAAAAACTGTTCTTTGCAAAGGGATTTTTCACATAGGAAACCTTATTTCCAACCTGTCTCAATGTATTTTCCTCCTGTAACGTAACTTCTTTCGCATATGCTGCACCAGACAGTAACAGCCAAAGCCGCAAGCTGCTCCCAGTGTATTAAGGAACATGTCATCTACATCAAAACTGCCTACTTTGAATATAAGCTGTAATGTTTCCAGAATAAAACTCCAGGTAAAACCAAAAGTCACTGTATTATACCATTTCTTGCTTCTTCTGCTGATAATAGGCAAAAAGAATCCAAAGGGGGCAAAAGCAACGATATTTCCCACGATATTGATCATAAAAAGTGGGAATCCAAGTACATTATAATATTTAAAATAACGGCTGATCTCTTTAAAAAGAATCAGATTATACGCGTAATCTCTGTCTGTATCTGTTCGTCCGAATGACTCTGAAAAAAACATGAAATACGCCAGAAGGCACAGGTACAGTATAAACAGTACCCATCCCATCTTCTGGCGTTTAGTTGTGTTTCTGATCATCTGTGACCCCGCATCCTAAAATTCAATTTCGGATTTGCGTTTTAAAAGCAGCGCCCCATTTACAATGGAAATAATGCCCACAACAAGACCTGTAACCAGGATCACAATACCTGCTGCAATACTTCCGGCACCTGTGACTTTCATTGTTTTATATACTCTCTCCATATTGCTGCTACCTCCGGCTCTTATTCGTTCTTTGCGCCGTACTGCTCATAATATGCATCCAGAGCTGCCTTGATCTTATCATCGATCACTACCTGGCCATTGCACTCTTTATTATAAAGGCACTCCGTTACATCTGCCATGGAAACGATCGCTGCAGTTGGGAAACCATACAGATCTTTGATCTCATCTAATGCACTCTTTGTTCCTTTGCCTCTCTCCATACGGTTTAAGGAAACGATCAGGCCTTTGATCTCTACATCTCCCTGTGCCTTGATGATCGGGAATGTTTCTTCAATGGACTTACCAGAAGTAGTAACATCCTCAATGATCATCACACGGTCTCCGTCTTTGATCTTGCTTCCTAAAAGGATACCTGTATCACCGTGATCTTTTACTTCCTTACGATTGGAGCAGTAGCGGATATCTTTTCCGTACAGTTCGCTGATCGCCATGGTAGTTGCAACGCTTAACGGGATTCCCTTGTATGCCGGTCCGAAAAGTACGTCAAAATCCAGACCAAAATTGTCGTGGATCGCCTTTGCGTAATACTCACCTAATTTCTTTAACTGGGTACCAGTTACATAAGCACCTGCATTCATGAAAAATGGGGACTTTCTTCCGCTCTTTAAGGTGAAATCTCCAAATTTCAATACATTGCTCTCTACCATAAACTGAATAAATTCCTGCTTGTAGCTTTCCATGGTCATAACCTCCTTGATTTTCACAAACTCTTTTATCTGACTATCTTACTGCACCGATCAGTTCGTTGATGTCTTCGATTCCATATTTTTCCATATAGGCCCTGATTCCGTCTACTGTTTTAACAGTTGCATACGGATCATGAAAGTTTGCAGTACCGATAGCTACTGCTGTGGCGCCTGCAAGGATAAACTCCAATGCATCATCTGCATTGCAGATGCCGCCCATGCCAATGATCGGCACCTTTACCGCCTGGGCTGCCTGATAAACCATGCGCACTGCTACCGGACGGATCGCAGGACCGGAAAGTCCTCCTGTTTTATTGGCAACTGCAAAGGTTCTGCGATTGATATCGATCTTCATACCAGTTAAAGTATTGATCAGAGAGATCGCATCTGCACCGCCTGCTTCTGCTGCCTTTGCCATAACAGTAATGTCCGTTACATTTGGGCTTAATTTCATGATCACCGGCTGCTTTGCATGAGCCTTTACTGCCTTTGTGATCGCTTCTACTGCCTTAGGATCCTGGCCAAAAGCGATACCACCTTCTTTGACATTTGGACAGGAAATGTTGATCTCCAGCATATCTACCGGTTCATCTCCCAAACGCTCTACTACATCAATGTAATCTTCTGTTGTCTTTCCGCACACATTGACTACGATCTTTGTATCATATTTCTTTAAAAACGGAATATCTCTCTTTGCAAATACATCAATGCCCGGATTCTGCAGACCAATGGCATTGATCATGCCGCCGTAGGTCTCTGCGATCCTTGGTGTTGGATTTCCCGGCCACGGCACATTTGCCACACCCTTTGTAACAACCGCGCCAAGACGGTTTAAGTCAACGAACTCACTATATTCCATACCGGAACCAAAGGTGCCGGACGCTTCCATAACCGGATTTTTAAATTCCACTCCGGCGATCTTTACACTCATATTCATAATTCGGTCCTGCCTCCTGCTTTTTCACTGTTTATGACCCATTTTCGATCAAAGGATCATTCTTTCTTATATGTGATAGCGAGTCCCAAGGTCAAAAATCGTTACTGTTCATGCGTTGCATGACCCGCAACGGATTTCAGACCTTTTGACTCTGGTATCTACAGTTCAATATCTTCTGCCAGGAATACGGGGCCATCCTTACAGATACGCTTATTATGTACCTGGGAATGTTCGTCCACATCCTTTGTCTGACAGGTACAAGCCAGACAGGCACCGATGCCGCAGGCCATTTTCTCTTCCAGGGATAAGTAGCAGAGAATGCCTTTTTCCTGGCTGTATGCCTTTAAAGCACGAAGCATAGGAGTCGGTCCGCAGGCATAGATCACATCTGCCTTCAGGTCATTTTCACGGATGGCGTCTAATACATTTCCCTTGGTTCCCACACTGCCGTCTTCTGTAGCAACTGTTACAGAACCATAAGCTTCAAATTCTTCTTTTAAGAACAGATGGCTGTCACGGTAACCGATCACAGACTGCACCATTTCCGCTCCGTTTACTTCATTTAATGCTTTTGCAAGCTGAAGCATTGGCGGAATACCAATGCCGCCGCCGATGAGAAATGCTTTCTTTCCTTCTAATAATGGAAAACCATTTCCCAATGGTCCCAGTACATCAATGGTATCCCCTTCTGTCAGTGCGGAAAATTCCTTTGTTCCTGCACCTGCTACCCGGTATACCAGACGCAGCTGCCCTTTTTCTTTATCAATGCCGCAAAGACTGATGGGTCTTGGAAGCAGTCTGGAGCCGTCTTTTGAGTAAAGGGATACAAACTGTCCTGGCACTGCCTGGGCTGCGATCTCACCTGCAGCCAATCTTAAGTCATAAATTCCATCTGCCAGCTGTACCTGTGAGGTAACAGTGGCTGTCATTTTTAATTTTGCCATGTTGTTTTTCCAACCTTTTTGTTTCTTACCTGTTGAGCACTATACAATTAATTATAATACGCTGTTAATATCAGCCACCATATCCAAAACTGCCTGTCTGGAAGCTTCTGCAAAATGCTCTGGACCAAACTGTTTGTATTTTTCCTGACGATATGCTGCGATAATACCTCTGGAGGAGTTAACGATCGCGCCTAAACCATCTTCATTGAAGCAGTGCTTTAAGTCTGCAGCAGTACCACCCTGAGCGCCATAACCTGGTACCAGGAAATAGGTATGTGGCATCAGTTTTCTTAAGATCTTGCTCATTTCCGGATAAGTAGCGCCTACAACTGCTCCTACATTGCTGTAGGTTCCGTCCATGGACATATTGCCCCACTCTACTACCTTTTCTGCTACCAATTCATAGAGAGGACGTCCGTCGATCAGTCTGTCCTGGAACTCGCCGCTGGAAGGATTGGATGTTTTTACCAGAACGAAAATTCCCTTGTCATTTGCATTGCATGCTTCTACAAAAGGCTTTACGCCATCTGTTCCAAGGTATGGATTTACAGTCAGGATATCGGTATCAAAACCGCTGTAAGATTTGGAACCCACCTGTACTTTGCCCAGATGTCCCGTTGCATATGCTGCAGAAGTAGAGCCGATATCGCCTCTCTTTGCATCTCCGATGACTACCAGACCTTTTTCATGGCAGTAATCTACGGTTTTCTTGTAAACTTTTAATCCCTCAATGCCAAACTGCTCATACATAGCGATCTGTGGCTTAACAGCCGGGATCAGGTCGCAGGTATGATCAATGATCTCTTTATTATACTGCCAGATAGCCTCTGCTGCTCCCTCTAAAGTCTCTCCGTAAGCGTCAAATGCTTTTTTTACAACATGCTCTGGCACATAGGAAAGCATTGGGTCTAAGCCTACGCAGATAGGAGCCTTTGTCTTTTGGATTTTTTCAATTAACTGACTGATCATATTGTTCCTCCTTGGTTATGGTACACTCTTTATATTCATTTACAGGTGTTTTCCTAATTCTAACATAGATCCTATATTTCTTCAAGTTATGCCAGTTCTTCAAACTCATTTAACAATTCCTCAAAGAACTTTAATGCTTCTTCTACAGGGCCGGTATGTGACATGTCAACACCTGCTAACTTTAACAGTTCGATAGGTGTATCAGAGCAGCCTCCGCTTAAAAACTTCTTGTATCCCTCTAAAATGCCAGGTTCTCCGTTAAAGATCTTCTTGCTGATAGCGATTGCTGCTGAGAAACCGGTAGCATACTGATATACATAAAATGGTGTATAAAAATGGGGGATCCTTTCCCATTCATACTGGATCTGGGGATCGATCACGGTATCCGGGCCGAAGTAATCTTCATTTAACTTTTTGTAAATGCCGCAAAGACTCTGGGAAGTCATACTTTCTCCTGCTGCTGCCATTTCATGGGCTTTCTGTTCAAATTCTGCAAACATGGTCTGACGGAACAGTGTTCCTCGGAAGCTTTCCAGGAAATAATTTAACAGGTAAGCTTTCTCCTGTTTATCTTTACTGTTCTTTAATAAATGACGGATCAAAAGCGCCTCATTACAGGTAGAAGCCACCTCTGCAACAAAGATTTTATAGCCACTGTAAGTATAAGACTGGTTCTTGTTGGAATACCAGGTATGAATGGAATGACCCATTTCGTGAGCCAGTGTAAATACATCATTTAAAGTACCATGGAAATTTAACAGCACATAGGGATGACAGCCGTAAACTCCCCAGGAATAGGCACCGCTGCGCTTTCCCTCATTTTCATACACATCGATCCAGCGGTTGTCAAATCCTTCCTGAAGCAGGGACAGATATTCTTTTCCCATAGGTGCAAGACCTTCTTTTACAATGCTTTTTGCTTCTTCAAAGGTATAATGGCGATCTGCTTCTGCTACCATTGGCACATACAGGTCATACATATGCAGTTCTTCTACATTCAGGAGTTTTTTTCTCACAGATGCATATCGGTGGAGTAATGAGAGTTTTTTTCTCACAGATGCCACCAGGTTGTCATATACAGACTCCGGTACTTCATTGCCTGAAAGACTTGCCTGACGGCTGGAAGCATAGTTTCTGGCTTTTGCATAGAACACAGCCTGTTTTACATTGGAACCAAAGGCTGCAGCTAAGGTATTGGAAAACTGTTTGTATACACTGTACAGATTTTCAAAAGCCTCTTTGCGGATCCTCCGGTCCTGGTTTTCAAGCAGAGCAATATAATTTCCATGGGTAAGAGGAATTTCCTTTCCGTCTGTATCATGAACTGCCGGAAAACGGGCATCCGCATTGTTGAACATGGTAAACACCTGACTGCCGCCCTGAGTCGCTTCATAAGACTGCGCCAGCAAATGTTCCATTTCTTTAGAAAGTGTATGGCTCTTTCGCTCTAACAGCTGATCTAACAGACGATCAAAATGTTTCATCCCCTCGTGGGAACTTCTGTATTCTTTTAAAATTTCTTCCGGAATGGACAAAATCTCCGGAACCATGTAAGATGATTTTTCTGAAGCCCTGATATTTAAAAGCTGGGCTCTGGAAAACATATCCTGATACAGGTCATTTGCCGTATCTTCGTCAGAACGCATTCTGGCATATACATACAGACGTTCTGCCTTTAAACTGAATGCATCATCAAATTTCAGACACTGATACAGGTTCTCCGCTGAATCTGACAGTTTTCCCTTAAAATCCCCATATTTTTCAAGTTCTTTAGAAGCTTCTTTTAACTGCTTTTCCCATGTTTCATTGTCCGGAACCATATCTTCTAACTTCCAGGTAGTAGAAATTCCTGCTTCTCCTCTTTTTTTCATGGATGTTAACCCCCTTTTTATATGTTCTCCCGGAATCTTTCTGTGCCTGAAAAACTCCGAGAGAATATCCATAAGTAAGCCCCGGCATTGCCGAGGCTGCATAAACCTATATAAACTTAGATGCGATAGGCACTGCAACTACCGTCAGCAGACCTGCCACTGCAATGGAAAGGCTGCTCATGGCACCTTCGATCTCACCTAACTCCAGAGCTTTTGCAGTACCTACTGCATGGGCGCTGGTACCAAATGCCAGGCCTTTTGCCACCGGATGGCTGATCTTTGCAATCCTAAGTACTGTTTCGCCAACCATATTTCCCAGTACTCCTGTGATAATGATACTGATAACTGTCAGTGTTACAATACCACCCGCTTCTTCACTGATTCCCATACCAATAGCAGTTGTAATGGACTTTGGAAGCAATGTGACATAGTGGGTATGAGACAAGCCCAGCACACGGCACAAGAGAAAAATGCTCACGGCACTGGTTGCAACACCGGACGTAATACTTACTGCAACAGCAGCTCCATGTTTTTTCAGCAGATGAAGCTGTTTATACAGCGGGATCGCCAGACATACAGTTGCAGGTGTAAGGAGCCAGCTTAAATAGGACGCTCCTTTATTATATGTATCATAGTCGATTCCTACTCCCAGTAAAACTGCAATGATCACAATAACGGATACCAGGATAGGATTTAAAAAGGCAAGCTTCGTTTTCTGTTTCAGCCAGCATGCAAATAAATAGGCCCCGATACTTAAAGTAAGTCCCCAATACTGGGAATTTTCCAGGATTTCTCTTAATGTACTCATTTTTATTTCTCCTTTTTCTTCTCTGCTGATTCCATCATAAACTGTGCAACTTTTCCGGTTACTGCCATTACTATGATGGTGGAAACTGCGATAATGATCAGAAATGGGATAAGAACGGCCTTCAGCTCATCTGCACACTCCAGAATGCCTACAGTTGCTGGTACAAACATCATGGACATGGTATCCATCAGAAAATTGCCAGTTCCTTCCACACTCTCCAGTTTCACAACGCCAGTTATAAGGGCTGCCAGCATAAGGAAAAGACCGTATACACCTGCCGGAACAGGGAGCGGTAGAATCTGATTTAAAAATTCTCCTGCCAAAGTGATCCCCAGGATAATACCGATCTGTCTTACGTATTTCATGTTTGTTTTCCTCCTGATGATTCCTGGGGCTATTGCAAAATGCCGCCTCTATTTTTCTGCATCCGTTGCCTGCACAGCTTCTCGCAACAGCCCCATCTACATGTATTCTTGAAATTTTTTCTGGATTATTCTACCACTGCGGTTTTTCATATTCAAGAGATTATGCTGGAAATACACAAAAAATACAATCTGCGGTTTTTACAGTCATTGCATCTGCGAAATAATGGGATTACAATGTAAAAATCACATATTTTATTTTCAGGAGATTTTTATGAACATTTTTTTCAAAGATACACTGGATTCATCTGACACTTTACAGCTGGAACTACTTTTAAAAGATAAAAAAGGAAGTTTTTTGGACGCTGATGGCTGGTGGTTTGCTGTACAGGAAAAACATCTTCTCTGTGGCTGCATGGCTGTTTATCAGACCGGAGCGGACGACTTTGAATGCGTCCCTTTTGTTCATCCGGATATGCGCAGAAAGGGAATCTTTTCTTCCATCTTAGCTGCTGCCTGTAAGAAAGGCCAGATTCCCGGAGAAGGCTCTGTATATTTTTCCTGCGATGCCAAAAACGAGCTGTGGAAAAAGGTTCTTAAACACATTGGAGCAGAGCATGCCTGGGATGAGCATATGATGGAACGTAAGTTATGGGAAAACGAAAAAATAACCGCCCGTTTTTACTGTCAGATCACCGAAAACGCTGCAGAATCTATGATCAATACAAATGAAACCACCACTGCAGATAATGCAGTCTGGAATGCTGTAGGCTGCCGCTTAGATCCGCATCTGCCTGCAGACCTGACTGCCGCCCCGATTCTGCCGGAAGTGACCTGTTGTCTTTCCCCTCAGGGGCAGTCTGTCTACCTGTACAGCCTGGAAGTTCTGTCTGAACTTAGAAACCAACATCTTGGCACTGCTTTTTTATCCGTTCTGCTCCCTCAGTTAGCAAAAAAAGGCTTTAAGACAATAAAACTGCAGGTTTCATCCGAAAATCTCCCTGCAATGGCCCTGTATAAAAAAACAGGGTTTCGCATTACGCAAACCCTGTCTTTTTATGAGTATTAAGCATGATCAACAACAGATCAGTCTCTTGATACAGTTACACCCTGAGCTTCGATCCTCTTTCGGATCTCCAGCATCTTATTATCCGTCTGTGCGATCACATCAGCGCACTGCTTTAATTCGCTGCTGATCTCTCCATTTAAATCTACAAAAGATTTCTTATACTTTAACTGATGATCCAGACTTGCCCAGAAATCCATGGCAATGGTACGGATCTGTACCTCTACGCGGATCGGCTTTTTACTGTCTGAGAAAAATACCGGGATCTCAATGATCATATGGTAGCTGCGATAGCCGTTTGGCTTTGGATTTTTAATATAATCCTTGATGGCAATGACCGTAACATCATCCTGGCGTACCAGCATTTCCGCTACTTCGTAAATGTCATCTACAAAGGAACAGATAATACGGATACCTGCCACATCATCCAGGTTTTTAACCATCGACTTCACCGATACTTCCAGATTCCTGCGCTGAAGCTTTTCCAGAATACTGTTAGGCTTCTTTACGCGGGATTTGATCATCTCAATTGGATTTCGTTGGTTTTTAATGGATAATTCATCATTGAGTACTTCTAATTTTGTCTTTACCTCACGGATGGCACAGGCATACATCATCATTGCCATCCGAAACTGCTTTGCTTCGTTGATCCACTCATCCGGAACCTGAACCACGTCCGGCACATTCACAATGGACTGGTTCAGCTCACTGTTGGGGTTTAGATTGATATTCATCGTGTCACCGCTTTCCGCTTACAGGCTCTCCACTGCTTTTACAGCTTCTTCAAACCATGGCATCTCAATATATTCTACCTGGCCGCCGTCTACCATCTGGGCGATCTTCGGATCGATAGGAATCTGGGCTAGCAGCTTCAGGCCGTATTCTTCTGCAACCTGTTCTGTATGACTCTCACCAAATACATTAATGTGTTTTCCACAGTCAGGGCATTCCAGATAACTCATATTTTCTACAATGCCAAGGATCGGCACATTCATCTTCTTTGCCATATTTACTGCCTTGGCTACGATCATTCCCACCAGCTCCTGCGGGGAAGTAACAATAATGATGCCGTCTACCGGAAGAGACTGAAATACAGTCAGCGGAACATCACCTGTGCCAGGAGGCATATCCACAAACATGTAATCTACATCTTTCCACAGTGTTTCTGACCAGAACTGCTTTACAGCGCCTGCGATCACAGGGCCTCTCCAGATGACCGGATCTGTATCATGATCCAGCAGAAGGTTAGCAGACATAATATCTACACCTTCTAAAGATCTTGCCGGGATCATCAGCTTTCCGTTTGCTGATACCCCTGCTTTTTCATGGGCAACACCAAATGCCATAGGGATGGACGGGCCGGTAATATCTGCATCCAGGATCGCTGCATGCTTGCCTCTGCGGCTCATGCTCACTGCCATCATAGAAGTAACAAGTGATTTACCTACACCACCTTTGCCGCTGACAACACCAATTACTTTTTTTACAGAACTTTCTGGTGCCAGCGCTTCCAGAAAGCTTTTTTTATCCTGGGTACGGCTGCTACAATTCTCGCCGCAGGTACTACAGTTATGGGAACATTCACTCATTTGTATCTTCTCCTTTAAAATTCTCTTTAAGTCACTCGCAAACTCGCGCTGCTGACGCAGCCGCTTGTTTTTCCCTTCACTCATTTTCTATCACTCGCAAACTCGCGCTGCCGCGCTCTACTGTCTGCTGTCGCAGACGGTTTGCTCGTTAATGGTTCGTGAAAAACAAATGTCTGCTGACGCAGCCGCTTGTTTTTCCCTTCACTCATTTTCTATCACTCGCAAACTCGCGCTGCCGCGCTCTACTGTCTGCTGTCGCAGACGGTTTGCTCGTTAATGGTTCGTGAAAAACAAATGTCTGCTGCGCAGCCGCTTGTTTTTCCCTTCACTCATTATATACCTATTTTTGAAAAGCCGCAAGCAGTGCGCGCAGACGAAATTCCCCCTGGCAAGTTAAAGTATCTTCCAACAGCCATTTATTTTCATCTGAATGCTCAATTTCACGGGAATACCGGTGGGCCACATCAGCTGCTTCTTTTAATGTCAGGCTTTTATGTTCCATCCAGTAAGCCATCATCATATCCTGGATCATAATCGTGGACACCACTGCCGCCTTCATTTTCCCATAGGGATTTTCATTATAAACACTGCCGCAAAAGTATGTGTATACAAAATATACCATCAGCTGCTCTGTCCAAAGCTCCATTTTTCCTGCTTCCGGGCTTTCCAGAAAACGCTTTCTGTTCTCTTCATAGGCAGCTTTGCCATTTTTCACAAAACAGGCTTTTAGATTTTCTCTATATTCCGGCCACTGATGATTTAAAGGTTCCATTTTTTCTAACAGAACAAAAATCTCCTTTACCACTTCATACCGGCTGTATTCTGTGATCTGGGACAGTTTTTCTTTAAAATAAAGATCCCGCTTCGGGCTTTCATAGCGTTCTAACAGTTCATCTGCCTGATACAGCGCACGATCCCGCACCCGTCTTTGCAGATCATGGGATAAGGCTAAAACCTCTGCCATGCGCAGGCTGACGTCTATATTCCTGTCCTGTAAGATCTTAAAAATAAGATCTCTGGCATCCATAAGCTTGGTATACAAAAAGAAGTCAAACTCGTCATAATTTTCATCTTTTTCATCTTCCTTTGTAAGAAACCGCACTTTTTCCTCACAGCCAAGGATGATCCTGGCCGCTTCCATACAGGAAAGACAGAGAGAATACTCCCTGCTGCCCTCAAATTCTTCCACATGGCGGGGATACATACGACAGGTGCGGCATAAGCTGTCCGGCCCCATTTCTGTATACAGATCACATAAATTTTCATCATTTAAAAAAGCGCATCTGTGATGATACTGCAAAAAAGAACCTTCTTTCCAGTTAATGGAATTTTTCAGGCGGTTTCCAATGGGTCCTTTTGTCTTTTTATATTTTTCCAGCGCCCTGTCATCGATTATGATCTCCCAGCCTGCGCAGCAGGTGTCCTCACATTCCGAAGCAATGCACTGAAACTTTTTATAATAATGAGGGTATGTGTAAAGCATCTTTATCCTTCTTTCCTGCCAAGGCGGATATCTTCCAAATATGCCGCCAGTTCTTCATCTGCGCCATGGAACAGATAATTTTTCCCAGATTTTTCCAATTTTCCTTTTTCTTCCCGTATCTGCTCATTTGCCCAGGCAACCTCTTCTTTTAAGTCTCTTGCAGACATCAGATGACAGCCCTGACCATAAATGATCAGTTGCTCCAGTCCGTCAGAAGTAGCCACTGTCACATGATACTGACGGCCGATCTTATGGGCCAGTTTTTCAATGTATTGATCTGCTGTTTCCGCCTCTTTGGTATACACCACATGAATATTGTGGTAATCTATGGCTTCCCCGGTATTTCCTGTCACTTTATAGGCATCAAATACCAGGATCAGTGTACATTTTTTGTATCCCTGATAATTACACAGGATATCCATAAGTTTCTGTCTGGCGCCATCAATGGTCACTTTTGAAAGCTCCCGCAGCTCTTCCCAGGCAAAAATAATATTATATCCATCTACCAGGAGATATTCTTCCTCCTGGGGCTTATCTGCTTCTTTTGATTTTAACGGCTTGCCTGCAGAATAATTTCTGGTTCGCGGCGCAGAAAAGCTGCTCTGGGTATCTGGCCGGCTGCGCCATTTTCCAGACCCGAAACGACGATTGAAAATCTCCTCCAGTTCTTTGTCATCACTCCAGGAAGTTCCAGAGCCTGAAACCGGACCTGAACCTGAACCGGTGCTGCCGGCTCTGCCGCCTGTGCCCGTAATGACACCACCGGTGCCTGTAATACCTGTGTCCGGCATCATCTGTCCCTGCGCTGCAATACCGGCTCTCTTCTCACCGTTTGACCCATCATCCCAGTCACTTTCACTCTCCCCGTCTGTTCTTCGCTCCATTTTCTTCAGCGGGCTCTCTACATGCATATATTCCTTCACCTGATACCAGGGTACAAGATATCCCGCTCCGTGGGAGCAGAAAACAGAATCTGCTGTATTTTCCAGATCTGCCTCTGGATCATAACCTGCAGCCTCTATCACCTCTTGTGCATTATGGCAGGGCTCGTAGTCCTTAAACCAAAGGCTTAAGTGCCCCCGTCCTTTTGTATAAGCAATCACCTCACGCTGATAATCACGAAGACAGGCAACCGGCGCTTTTCCCGTTAATACCACGCCATCCTCTGTAGTTACAGGCGGATCAAAGGTTCCAAACATCCGGTCCATATCCGCCATGGCACGTCCCAGATTTTCCGACGGAAGTTCCAGCGTAAATCCATAAAATGGCTCCAACAGCTGACTTTTTGCCTCCATCAGCCCCTGACGCAGAGCCCGGTAAGTGGCCTGCCTGAAATCACCGCCCTCTGTATGCTTCATATGGGCACGTCCTGTAAGGAGAGTCACCTTCATGTCTGTGATCTCAGCTCCTGTAAGCACCCCTCTGTGTATTTTCTCTTCTAAATGAGTTAAGATCAGCCTCTGCCAGTTCCGATCCAGCACATCTTCGCTGCACACTGTATCAAACTGCAGTCCGCTCCCGGCTTCTCCCGGCTCCAATAGCAAATGCACCTCTGCATAATGACGCAGCGGTTCAAAATGCCCCACTCCTTCTACTGTATTTAATATTGTCTCTTTGTATACAATATTTCCTGTATCAAAGCCCACTAAGAGACCATATCTTTCTTCCATCATGTGCTTTAATATCTCAATCTGCACATCTCCCATAAGCTGTACCTGGATCTCACCCAGTTCTTCATCCCAAAGTACATGAAGCTGTGGTTCCTCTTCTTCCAGCTGCTTAAATTGCTGCAAACATTTATGTACGTCGCTGTCAAAAGGAAGAAGAATCCTGTAGGTAAGCACCGGCTCTAAAAGCGGCATTTCCGACGCCGGTTCTATGCCGATTCCCTGTCCCGGATGGGTATGGAGGGGGCCGGTCACTGCACAGACTGCTCCTGCTGACGCCTCTTTCACGCTTTCAAATTTCGCTCCGGAATAAATACGGATCTGATTAACCTTCTCTTCTTCTCCCCAGGAATCCTTTACATGCAAAACACCGGAAGTGACCTTTAAATGGGTCAGCCTGTTTCCCTGATTATCTCTGGATATCTTAAAGACTTTTGCGCCAAAAGGTCTCTCTTCCTTTCCTGCCTCAAGTCCCGCAGCATAAAGCGCCAGGCCTTCTATCAGCTTTTCCACACCCTTTAATTTCAGTGCAGAACCAAAATAGCAGGGAAATACCTTTCGCTCCCGGATCAGCTGACCGATCTCCTCAGTCTTTATGATCCCGTTTTCAAAATAGGATTCCATGATTTTCTCATCACAGACTGCCAGCTCCTGGTAAAAATCATCTGTCTGTGTCTCTTTTGGATCCCATTCACCCTTTTCTCCGGACCAGCCGCCAAAATCCACACAATTTTCATCTAAATTGGCTTTTAAATCTTGCATCAGTCCCTGTTTATCGCAGCCTGACTGATCCATTTTGTTGATAAAAAGAAATACAGGTACATGATGACGTTTTAACAGCCGCCACACCGTCCTGGTATGTCCCTGGACACCATCCGCTCCGCTGACTACCAGAACAGCTGCATCTAATACCTGGATCGTCCTCTCCATTTCTGCGGAAAAGTCCACATGTCCAGGTGTATCCAGAAGAGTTATAATTTTATCTCCCATTTCAAATACTGCCTGTTTTGAAAAAATGGTAATGCCCCGCTCCCGCTCTAATTCATAGGTATCTAAAAACGCATCTCTGTCATCCACCCGCCCCATTTTGCGGATCGCACCTGTTAGATATAAAAGTGCCTCAGAAAGAGTGGTCTTTCCCGCATCTACATGAGCCAACAGCCCCACACTGATCTTATTTTTATTTATTTCCGGCTTCTGTCCGCCCATGAAAACGCCTCCTAAACAGATCACAATGCTATACAGGGCAAATAATCATTTGCCCCTGGTATCACAAATCGAAAGAATTATACCATAATAGCCCCGGATAGTCGAGGTGTCAAATTTTCGATCCGGCCATAATATTCCAGTTTTTTAACCAGTTCTGCATCACTCATTTTTCCCATCTTTATTCCCCTTTCTTCCAATACGCAGCTATTCCCAGGACCAGCTGCCTTATCTGACCGGTGTGAATCATTAACGCAAAAAGTGATCCACCGTACACTCACAGCATACGGTGGATCACTTTTTTTCTCTATTAACTTATAGTTAGTTTTCTGTCTTCTCAGCCTTATTCTCTTCTGTATTTTCTTCCGGCATCGGGATGGTCCTCTGGATCTGTGCAGCCGGTGTCTTTGGTCTGGATACAGTTAACGGAAGATTTACTCCCATTACATTCAGGATGATTCCCTGTGCTTCATTTGCCAGTACATTTGGTACCTTTGCAGCTTCTACTACAACCGGACGCATTTTATTCTCACGGTTGAATTTCTGGAACTCTAAAATATCTGTAAATGCAGGCTGATACAGCTGTCCATCTTTTAATTTTACTAACGGAATGCCCTTTTCTTCCTTCTGAAGAGCGAAAATAAAGGTTCCCTTCTTAAAATCAGCGGTCAGCTCTTCATTTAATTCAGCCAGTCTTTCTTTATTTACAGATGCTGCCGGACGGCGCATTTCCTGAGCCAGATATGCAGCAGTCAGATGTAAGGATGGATTTTCTACCCATACAGTTCCCTGAGGCATATCTTCCGGGGATTTGCGCTTTACAATGTCGCCTACCTGCATGGATGCCTTCTCTCCCTTATCGGTTACCACCAGGGCATTTACACCCAGTGCATACAGACCGGTAAAGAATACCAGCATATCTTTTCCATTGATCTTTGCAACAGTTACAGGAATTTTATCCTCTGCCAGCTTTGCTGCTTCCTTCTTTGCTTCCTCTTCATCCAGGAATAAGAATACCTCGTCATCAAAGGTCTCCTCATCACATACTACATATGGCTCTCTTGTGCACAGAGAGATCAGTGCAAAAATATCCGCATCATGTCCAAGGCGCATCAGAAGTTCCCTTTTGATGCCCGTAATTGTATTCGGTGTCTCACTCATTCCAGTTTTATCTCCTTTGCTGCTTTATGTTCTCCCGGCAGACTCACAGGAGGACATCTGCTTCATTGGATATGATTGTACCACATTCCCTGAAAGGACGCAATCACCAGACTTTTTTATCTTGCAAAAGCCTCTGCCATATCCTTATATTCGCTTAAATTTGGGAAATTGATCCCTACCGGACTGCCTGGATCTGCAATTCCCACATCTCCGTCCATGTCAATGTTTGCGGTCTTTCCGTCCACATTCATTCCCATGTTCATCTTCATACGCATCTTAATGCAGTCACCATTAGGATCTATTACATATTCACAAGGAATGTCTGAGATTTTCATGTTCACACTGCTTTCAGAAAGCAGAGAGCTTCCCATTCCCAGACCATTTAATACCTGATCCATGTAATCCGTCATCTTATCGCCCTGG
The DNA here is from genome assembly GCA_900543885.1 of uncultured Clostridium sp. Classification (GTDB taxonomy): domain Bacteria; phylum Bacillota; class Clostridia; order Lachnospirales; family Lachnospiraceae; genus Enterocloster. Next base: position 44,334 of record UQTA01000009.1, on the reverse strand, counting down.
ATCACAAAGCCAACTACCTGGTTATCCCCTTCTGTCCATAAACGGAAATTGTTCAGCAGTTCTTCCTGCTCCTGTCCTGAAGCTAATAAGAATGTCTGGCTGCTGATCTGTTCTGCCATTTTGGACAGATCCACAGGATATTTGATCTTCATTCCGCCTGCGTCCATATAGCTGGTTCCGTCTTTGTAATACATAGCGCTGATCACCGGTTCCTGTCCCGGCATAGTAACACGGCTGTAACTGCTGTACTGCAGATTTCCCAGATCTGTTAAATGATTCATGCGCACATTCATTTCTATACGCATGTTACCGGCATTTTCCATGCCTTCTAAGGCACTTCCGGAAAGATGCATCTGGTAATCATAATAAGCATTCATATCCGTAATGGATTTCTGCTTTTCTGTTACCTGCTCATAAAGAGCTTTTGCATCTTCCACATTACCTGCATAAGCCGTGGTTGGGCTCAAAAGAGCCGCTGTAAGGACGATTGCCGCAAAACGTTTTACCTTTCTCATAGCATAACTCCTTTCTGCTACCATTTATCCCCATAATGCGGGGAAGTTACAATACTACTGTCCAAAATACGTCTTTACCCCTGCTGTCAGCCCATCTCCCAACTGATTTAAAGTACTCTGAGAATGATCAGACGCCTTATCCCCCAGCTCAATGTCAACAGACGGTATCGTAGAGTAGGAAGTCTGCGTCAGATCCATTGCCATGGAACCACCGGAAAAGATCTTTACACCTGCCCCTTTTAAACCGCTCACCAGGCTTGCTCCCAGGGCATTATGCTGCTGCCAGTGGGATTTTACCGGTTCCATGTTCTTATAAGAAGCCACATCTGGAACACTCATGTAAAATGCGCCTTTGTTGCTGGTGGTGGAATCCCAGTGAAGAGCAATATGACAGTCAGCTGCATTATTGGCGATCACGCTTCTTGCAACATTATCCAGCTGTACATCTTCTCCGTCACGGATCATCAGTACATCATAACCTGCTGCTAAAAGCTTATCCTTAAAAACTTTTGCCATTGCAAGTGTGACCTTGCTCTCTGGTGTTCCGTCAGAAAATGTCATTCCCGTAGACACTGCTACTGCCGAAGTAGCTCCTGCTCCTGTGGTGCCACCGGTTACTTTGGCAGTTCCATCTGGATGGCACTGGGTCTTTACAGAGGTTCCTCCCTTTGTGCCGTGTCCTGCATTCACTGCGATCACCTTGTTCTTCTTTTCAGAAACTGTGGTACGGTAAAGAACTGCCGCGCCGGATTTGATCTTTGCATAGTCTGCATATTTCCAGGATGGATTTAATGTCACCTGACCGTCTGCAGCCACATTAGCTGCCGCTGTCGTCTCTGGTTCTTTTGGCACTTCCGCAGTCACGAAATCCGAGGAAATGTAAACCGTTTTTCCTTCATATTCTACCCGATCCCACTTTTCACTGGTACCGGTACGGGTAAGTTTCGTTGCATTTCCAACATTTGCCACAATATTATCATCTGCTGAAGTATCGCAGGAAGAACGGACGCGGACACTGCCGCCTTCTGTTTTTACATAAACCGTATCAGAAACCTGTTTAAATTCCGGTGCCGGCGCTGCTGTGCGCTCTGTTTCGCTCTGGATGATCTGCGCAGTCGGATTTTCCTCCTGTTCGCCGGAATCTTTCCCATTTTCCCCATTCACTTGGTTGTCAGTTGTTTCATTGGAACCTTTTTCGTCCCCATTTGCAGAGCTTTCTGTACTCTCTGTCTCCACTGTCTGTGCGCTCTTTCTCAGCTCTTCGCTGGATTGATAACTGGAACAGCCTCCTGTTAAAAGTGCTGCCCCAAGAAGAATGGCAGCTGCCTTTATACTTGCTTTTTCTCTTCTCTTTCTCATAAAATAGTTCCCCCGCCTGCTACATAATCATCCTGGTAAAATACAACCGCCTGTCCCGGTGTTGCTGCACGTACCGGCTCTTCAAAGCGGCATTCTACCATGTCTTCTCCGATCCGACGGATCTTACACGGTGCCCCCTTATGACTGTAACGGATCTTGGCATTCACAGAAACTTCTTCCTCACCAATCCCATCCAGTGCCATCCAGTTTAACTGATTGCAGCGGACTACATCTGTAAATACATCCTGTCCATTTCCTAAAACCACTTCATTGGTCTTCGGACGGATGGCTACAACAAAAACAGGATACCCCATCGCCAGGTTTAAGCCTTTTCTCTGGCCCACCGTATAATGAGAGATTCCCTTATGGCGACCCAGTACATTTCCATCCAGATCTACGAAATTGCCTGGTTTCATGGTCTTTCCTGTATATTCTTCAATAAAGGATGCATAATCATGGTCCGGGATAAAACAGATCTCCTGACTGTCCGGTTTAGAAGCCACAGGAAGTCCCAGTTTTTCTGCCATATCGCGGATCTCATCCTTGTGATAATTTCCTACCGGCATCAAAGTGTGGGAAAGCTGATCCTGAGTCAGATTATAAAGGGCATAGGTCTGATCCTTTGCTGCTGTCACTGACTTTTTAATGGCATATCTGCCGTTAGGAAGCTGCTCGATCCTTGCATAATGTCCCGTTGCAATATAATCAGCCCCGATAGAAAGGCTGCGCCGCAGGAGAGATTCCCATTTTACATAACGGTTGCAGGCGATACATGGATTAGGAGTACGTCCTGCCATATATTCTGCTGCAAAATAGTCCATGACTTTCTTACGGAACTCATCTTTAAAGTTCATAACATAATAAGGGATACCAATGTCCATAGCAACACGGCGTGCATCATCTACAGCACTTAAGCCGCAGCAGCCCCCCTCAGCTTCCTGAACCTCGGTATCCTCATCCTGCCAGATCTGCATGGTTACGCCGATCACATCGTAACCTTGTTCTTTTAACAGCCAGGCTGCCACGGAGGAATCAACTCCTCCGGACATGCCTACTACTACTTTTCTGCTCAATACTCTTCCTCTTCTTCCTCTTCGCCGATATTCTCCTTAGGCTGCTCCAGTCCTTCGATCTTAATACCGTTTTTCTGAGCATAATCCCATAAAGCTGCATGGATCGCTTCCTCAGCTAACAGAGAACAATGTACCTTTACTGGCGGAAGTCCGTCTAATGCTTCCATAACTGCCTTGTTGGTAACTTCCATTGCTTCCTGAACAGTCTTTCCCTTTACTAATTCAGTAGCCATACTGCTGGTTGCAACTGCAGCGCCGCAGCCGAAAGTCTTAAACTTTACGTCACGGATGATCTGGTTATCATCGATATCTAAGTAGATACGCATGATATCACCACATTTCGGGTTTCCTACAGTTCCTACGCCGCTGGCATCTTCTATTTCTCCCACATTTCTTGGATGCTGAAAATGGTCCATTACTTTTTCTGAATACATGAAAATTTCCTCCTGATGTTCTACTGCCTGAAAGCAGATAATGCTGTTTCCTTTAGTTTTTATGATGCTTCATATAATCTTCGTATAATGGAGACATACCTCTTAAGTAGGATACGATCTCCTTGATCTGCTCTACTACATAATCCATTTCTTCCATGGTATTCTCTTCACTTAATGTCAGACGCAGAGAACCATGAGCGATCTCATGAGGCAGTCCGATCGCTAACAGTACATGAGATGGATCCAGAGAACCGGAAGTACATGCAGAACCGCTGGAACCGCAGATACCTGCCATGTCTAACTTGATCAGCAGTGACTCACCTTCAATAAACTGGAAGGCAAAGTTTACATTGTTTGGCAGACGATTGGTTCTGGAACCATTGACTCTGGTAAAAGGAACCTCCTCTGTTACACGCTTGATCAGATAATCTCTTAACTGAGTCTCTTTTGCAATACGCTCATCCATGGTTTCCATAGCGATCTGTGCTGCTTTTCCGTATCCTACGATACCAGGAACATTTTCAGTACCTGCACGGCGCTTACGCTCCTGTGCTCCGCCATGGATAAAGGAACGGATCTTCACACCTGTACGGATATAAAGGAAACCGATTCCCTTTGGACCATTTAACTTGTGACCGCTGGAACTTAACATATCAATATGGCACTCATCTACGTTGATCGGCACATGAGCATAAGCCTGTACAGCATCTGTATGGAATAAAATACCATGTTCCTTGGCGATCTCTCCGATTTCTTTAATTGGTTCAATGGTTCCGATCTCATTATTTGCAAACATAATGGAGATCAGAATGGTATCCGGACGGATAGCTTTCTTTAATTCGTCTAATTTAACAACACCATTCTCATCTACATCCAGATAAGTTACTTCATATCCTCTCTTCTCCAGATACTGACAGGTATGAAGGATGGCATGATGCTCGATCTTGCTGGTGATGATGTGTTTGCCCTTTGCGCTGTAAGCTTCTGCTGTAGCAACCAGTGCCCAGTTATCAGACTCACTTCCTCCTGCTGTAAAGTAGATCTCGTTGGTCTTTGCACCTAAAGACTTTGCAATGATCTCTCTTGCATTGGTAACTGCTTTTTTGCTCTCTGATGAAAATGTATATACAGAAGATGGATTTCCATAGTATTCTGTAAAATATGGAAGCATTGCTTCCACAACCTCCGGCCTTGTTTTGGTAGTGGCTGCATTGTCAAGATAAATCAGCTTTTCCATAATAAATCTTTCCGCCTTTCTTAACTTTCTTTAAATTTCAGGGGTTTTCCCCGCTAATAAACTTATTCGCTACTCTTTACTATAACATAGTATTCCGCGAAACTCAATGTGAATACCCGATTGTTTTAATTTCATACAAAGTTAGTTGGTTTATATTTAAAAAATCACTAAAAACAGCACATAACAAAGGGTAATCACTCCCATATGCAGCACCATTCCCATAAAAGAAAAGCCCCAAAAGGCTGATACCGACAGCAAAAGATCCACTCCCATAGCAATAAATAATGCCAGGGCCGGCTTAAGAATACATTCTGTCATATTTTTTGAAAATGTTACCTGTCTTCCTACAGAAAAGCAGCAAAGAAAGGCTAACATAAGCTCACTGACCAAAAATCCCCATAAATAGCCACGGATCCCGAAAACAGGAACTGCAAACATCACAAACACCAGGCGTATTCCCATGGCGAACATATTTTGCAGAAAGGTCACTCCGGTTCTTCCCAGTCCGTTTTGTATGCTTCCCATGGTGGTTGCCAGATACATAAAAGGACAAAGCCAGCAAAGTACCATGATAAAGGAGCCTGACATTTCATTGTGGAAAATGATCGTGCCAAGGCTTTTGCCAAAACGGGTAAAAAGGCCGATACATAAGATGCCCATATAGCAGCTGCATTTAAAAGATAATGTTACCATAGTGGATATACGGTTTTTATCCTTCTGGGCCTGGGCTCTGGCGGCCGAAGGCAGCAAAAGCACTGCCATAGAGTTGGTGATGGCTGACGGGAATAAGATAAAAGGCAGTGCCATGCTGGTCAGTACCCCGTATATGGATAATGCCTCTTTATTGGTAAGACCATAGTCGATGAGGCGGCTGGGGATGAGAATGGCCTCTGCGCTTCCAAGGAGATTTAACACCAGGCGGTTTCCCATAAGGGGCAGAGCCAGAGTCAGGATCGGACCTAAATTAGCAAATATAGGACTATCCCCAAAATCTTCCTCTTCTTTCCCACACTTCTGCTCCCACCTCTGCCGACCTGCGTTTTCAAACCGCGTTTCCTTTTGTCCCTCTTTTCTCTCCCTTTTCTGGGGCGGCACCAGAAGCAGAGCCAGAAATGTAAACACAGCGGAAGCCATCTCCCCGATCAGATGTCCTTCCACTGCCAGCCCAACCGTTACCGGTTTTCCATTTTTTTCCAGATATCCTACCAGCAGCCACACAGCAATCATGCGGATCACCTGCTCTGCGATCTGGGAAAATGATGGGATATGTGCTTTGTTCATTCCATAATAATAACCGTTGATACAGGCATGAAGACAGGCAAAAGGCACAGAAACCGCCAATATCGGCAGATATCTGGCTGCCTGAGGCTCAGAAAGGATATAAGAAGCCAGAAATATCTTCCCCTTACACAACAGCAGAACCGGAATCAAAGAAAGACTGAAAGACAGAACCAGACCACAAAGAAATACCGGCCTTCCTCTCTCCCGGTTAGCTGCCACATATTGTGACAACGCTGTCTGAATAGACCCTGCGCACACTGCAAAAGCAATGCTAAACAGTGGATGGATCATATTATAAAGTCCCAGACCTTCCGCTCCAATGGTTCGGGACATGTAGATCCGGTAGAAAAAGCCTAAAACACGGCAAAAAAGCCCGGCTCCGGTAAGAAGCAGCGTCCCTTTTATAAATTCTTTTCGTCCAGGTGAAAGCAACTGACTGAAGTGCAGATCCATAGCTGATTCCCCTTGCTGCCTTTCAAATGTACCCGCAAAATCAGACACCAAAAGATTCCATGGGCACATGAACTATGTTATTCCAGTGTATGAAAAAAAGGCCTGAAGTATTCAGAGCTTCAGGCCTTTTTATGGCTGTTTTATTTTCGATCTTCTTTTATTAATTTAAAAATTCCTGTTACATCCAGCACTTTCCCAATATGATAAAAAATAAAAGCATCAATAGGACACATGATCGCATTCTTTACCAGTCTGGCCGGAAGAAGCACTGCAAATGCCTTACCATAAAGTATCGACAGACACCAGGTATTAAGAAGCACATTGCAGACCAGAGCCACTGTAATATGAGCTGCCAGCACTCTCCAGAAACTAAGTTCCTTCTTATAATAGAAGCTTCCATAGATCAGTCCGGCAAGCATGGCGATCAGCGTAAATCCAGGAAAAAATGCTCCTGTAGGTTTGATGAGATATTTTAAAATATCCATAGCGCCTGCAAAAACACTTCCCACAACCGGTCCGAAAAGCAGATGGACGATCTCATTTGGAATACCTGAAAAACCAATACGCAAGGTACTTCCCAGCTCAATACTTAAAGAGCCTAATACAATGGCAATGGCCCCCAGCATAGCGCATACAGTGACCGTTTTCACTCGTCTCAGCTGTCTGAAGGAACCAGTAAACAAAGTTGCTAATCTTTCCATAAAAAAATTACCTCCTTTGCAGATACCTCATACTACAATCGGAGATAATTTAGATTTTCTCTGATGCAGCGGGATGCGGCTTATGTACCGCAGGAGCCTTGTCTTCTGACAATGATTCCTTTCGTCCGGCTGACAACTCCCTGTTCAGTCGGCACTTAACGCACATAAACCTACTCTGCTTTTATTTGTTTGTATTGTCTTTCGACCATTTTAAGTAACTATACTCTTTTTTCATGAATTTGCAAGTACTTTTTCTATGGTCTCCAGTAAAACGTCCCGTTTTTCTCTTCCCGTACTGCAAAATCTTCACCTCGCAGATATTCCAGACAGGAAAAACTTTTGCTCATGATCATTTTCAGCTTAATGAATTCTGCTGTGTCTTTTGGTACTTTCGGCATGCCATGTGCAATGGTTGCGATCTGATAAATAGTCATGGGCTTTCTTCCATGCTCTAAAATGTTGTGCATAAGCTCTACCTTGTCAAGATAGGAAAATACGATCCGGTCGATCACTTTTTTAGAATCCGAAATTTCTTTATTGTGAGCCGGAAGAAGAAGGCAGTCCTTAAATTCTTTGCGGAACCGTGCCAGTGAAGCAAAATAAGATTTTAAAAGTTCCTCGTCCGGGTAGGTAGTTGCCACAATAGGCACGATCCCATTGATCACCTGGTCTGCACAAAAGAATATTTTATGTGCTTTGTCATAAAGTCCCAGCTGTCCATAGGTATGTCCTCTTAAGCCTATGGTTTCAAATGTGTAATCCCCGTAATGCAGCTTTTCTCCCTCAGACACAGATTTATAAGGAAAATCCCTGACTTCAAAGGCCCATCCGCTGTGATTTTCCACTTCTTTTCTTACCTGTTCAAACATCTCCCAGATCTGCGGAGTTTTCTCTGGTGTCACCCCTACGCTGTGAAGCACTTTATCCTGCTCTTTTGGATCTGTTTTCTGGGAACTGTAGAACAGGCAGTCATATTGATGACGTTCTTCCTGGGGATTCATGTAGATCGTTGCCCCCCGGTCAGCATATATACTTGCAAGGCCAGAATGATCATGATGCTTATGAGTTAAAAACACATCCAGATCCTCATAGGAAATATGCAGTTCTTCTAATACATGTTCCATTTTTTCCAGACAATTCTGATCCCTGAAGCCTGCATCGATCATCAGGCTCCTTTCGCCCTTTTTTCCAGGAATAATAAATATATTGATCTCCGTTGTATTACCCCGGTCTGTTTGCAAAAGAACCTTATAGATCCCCGGCAGAATCTCTTTCATAGCCTTTCTCCTTTTTGTATCCTTACTCCTTCATCTGATAACAAGTATAAATCATTCCATCCCCATTGTCCACATTTTCTCCCGGGGTTGTTACGGTTCATGCGTTGCATGACCAGCGGCAGAAATTCAAAAAGCCTCTTCCGTATATCATACGAAAAAGGCTCTAATCAATCTGAAACAATATAATATTTCTTATGCTGCAAACTGTGCGATCTCATCTAAAATGTTCTGACATTCATCAGAATGAAGGATTACTTCTACTGTCTTAGAACGTGCCAGTGATAACACACCTACAATAGACTTAGCATCTACTATCATGCTGCCGTATTTAACATCTGCATCGCACTCATATCGGTTCATAATGCGAACAAAATCAATGATTTCTTCTGGCTGGTCAAATTTTAATTCAATCTTCTGCATTTTCCAGTTCCTCCTAAGTATATATAAATATCACAACCGGTACCCGTTGGGGATGTGACTTACAATAAGCCAGGTCCCGGCTGTGCGGGTTATCTTTTGGACATTTTCATGATAACATTCCTTTTTTTAAGATTCCATGGTAAAATCCTATCATATACGGTAATATTTTTTGATTTTTTTAAGATGGGGTAATATATTCTATGAAATTATTGATCGTTGATGACGAAAAACTGACCCGTGAAGGTATTTTGAAAAGTCTCCCTTTGGAAAAACTGGGGATCCATCACACATTCATGGCTGACGACGGAGTACATGGGCTTGAGACCGCTTTAAAAGAAAAACCGGATCTGATCCTTACAGATGTGCGCATGCCCCGTATGAGCGGGGTGGAAATGGCTGAGGAGATCCTGAAAGTACTTCCTCATACTATTATCCTGTTTATGAGTGCTTATTCCGATAAAGAATACTTAAAAGCTGCCATCAAATTAAAGGCTGTCAGCTATGTAGATAAGCCTCTTGACATGAATGAGCTTACCGAAGCTTTAGCAGAAGGCATGAAACAATATCGTTCTATGTATACCTCTCTTAATGCAAAATGGATGCATGAAGACAACCTCCGCTCCCAGCTTGCACAGCTTTTAACAGAAACAGATACAGAAAAGCAGGCTCCTGTGATCGGGGCACAGTTAAAACCTGCTGTAAATGAAAATACCTGGTTCACCTGTCTGATCCTGGAAAGTCTTACACCCATATCCGAACTTCCCACCGATACACTTACCAGTGTCCGCCGGGAATTTTGGGCTTATCTGGCGCAAAAAGGCTTCCATGCCCTTGACTTTGTAAAAACAGACCGATTTATTATCTGTTTTATCTGCTGCAGTGAAAAACCGGATAAAACAGTCCTGACTAATTGTTCCAGGCATCTTATGGAATCATTTAAGTCCTTATCCGATTTCTTTTTCTCCATGGGACCGGCTGTCTTTGGCTTTAATCGTACCGTTTTTTCCTTTGAAACAGCAAGAGAACTTTTAAAACGCAGCTTTTTCCATGATCCTAATACTCTTCTTTTAGAGGCTGAAAACGAAAACACTGCACAGCCCATAGCAGATATTATGATGGACTTTACCATAGCACTGACAAATAAAAATGAAGAGGACGCTTTAGCCCAGGCAGACCGTTTCTATCAGTCTGTACGCAGCAATCAGAATATTTCCTCCAGTCAGGTCCGCGACCTGTATTTTAAATATCTGGTAAAACTGGATGAGATCAGTATGTCCAACCATATTTCTCTGTGGCAGAGAGAAGGTCTTAAATCTGAATCAATCTGGGAAGGGATCATGGACTGCGCAGCCTTAACAACCCTACATCAGTTTTTCTGTGAAAAAATAAAGCTGTATTTCAGCCGCCTGATCTTAAATAAAGATGAAAATCCGGTTATCTTCCAGATTAAGGAATATCTGCATCAGAACTATGCTGTCCCTTCTCTATCAGTGCCGGATATAAGCGAACATGTCCATTTATCACCTGCCTATGTATGTACTTTATTTAAAAATGAAACCGGGCAAACCTTAAATCAGTATCTTACCGATTACCGCATTAAAATGTCCAAACAGTTTCTAAGTGATCCTCTTTATAAGATCACAGACATTTCTGCAAAAGTAGGTTACAGTGACGGAAATTATTATAGCAAGGCCTTCCGGAAGATCGTAGGGCTTTCACCATCTGAATACAGGGAGAAAATGCTTTGATGAACCTTTTTGACCGTATCCTTCATTATTATATTTATGACATGCGTTTAAAGAAAAAACTGGTGGTATCTCATACCATCCTTTTTCTGATTCCTACTGCTGTACTGATCATTTTCCTCTGTCTTAACATTTTCCGTATTGTTATAGATGACACCATTCGCTCAGAACAGGTTCTCAGCTCCCAGTCTGTGTTATCTGCTGAAAATCTGGTCTCACATGTGATCCACGCATCTGATACCCTGACTTCCTCCAATTCTGCCAGAGACCTGTTTGATATTACAAATGCCCAGGCTCAGGGACTGATCCCTTCCAGATTCAAGATCAGCAACCTGCTCCGTTTAGCAGATTCTCTGACCGATCATTCTCTGATCGAATCAGTGAAATTTTACTATGATGATCGTACTTACCATAATCTGGAGAAATTTAATTCTCCTGACCAGGAAGTATTTGTTCCCATGTCCGGTATATCCAGTCCCTGGTTTTTAAAACTGGAAAATACCGATACAACACTGCAGTTTCTGCCTAAAGCTGCGCTTTCCGAAAAAGAGGCACAGGAAAATGGTTCTTTAGCTTATGTAAAAAAAATCCTATACCGTTCTAACGAAACAAGCAGCAATGATGTCGCCGCCTATGCAGTCATATATTTTTCAGAAACAGCATTTGAGGAAATTCTGCAAAAGGACTCTTCTATGAAAGGAGAATATTCTTTTCTCATTAATAACGACCGTGAACTACTTGCAGCTTCCAGTCCCTTTGTTTTTTCCAGTGATTTTGTGATCCCGGCTTTTGAGTCCGATCCTGATGCCAGCGGACAATTTAATCTTGTAGCCTATAATGATTTTTCTGCCTATACTGCCCGTTTCCCTTTGAAAAACACGGACTGGTATATGGTATCTCTGATCCCACAGACAAAGCTTGTCTGGAGAGGACGCTCCGTTATTTTTAATTTTGCCCTTATTTACGGCCTTATTGCTCTGACAGCTCTTTTTATTGCCTATAAACTATCCGAATCCATTGCAGACCGCATTATCGGTGTCGCTTTGCAGATGGAGACGATACGAAAAGGGCGGCCGGAGCCTTTATCTCTTTCTGATGCAGGAAATGATGAGATCGGCGTATTATCCGGAACTTATAACTATATGACCGCTGAAATCAATCAGCTGATGGATTATGAAGAAAAAGCTGCAAAAGAACTGCGAAATGCAGAGTTTCGGGCACTTCAGGCCCAGATCAACCCTCATTTTCTCTATAATACCCTGGATATGATCAACTGGCTTTCCCAATCCGGCCAAAGTGAAAAAGTAACAGAAGCCGTTCAGGCTCTGACCCGCTTTTACCGTCTTACACTTGGCAGCAAAGATCTGATCAGTACCGTTCAGGACGAGGTGACTCACGTTTCTCTCTATATGCAGCTGCAAAATATGCGCTACAACGATTGTGCGGAATTTATCGCCGATGTACCGCCTGAACTTGGCAGTTTTTCCATTCCCCGGCTTACTTTCCAGCCTATTGTGGAAAATGCCCTGCTTCATGGCATCATGATGAAAGAGGAGAAACAAGGGACTATCCTTTTAACAGGATGGAAAGAAAACGATGATCTTGTTTTTATCATCTCTGATGATGGTGCCGGTATTCCTCCTGAAAAGCTGGATTCGCTTCTGGATGAAAAAAAACAGGCTGCCACCGGCTCTTCTTCCCGGCATGTAGGTGTATCTAATACCAATCTAAGGCTTAAAAGTCTGTACGGCAGTAAATACGGTCTTTCTTTTACCAGTGTACCTGGTCAGGGCACAGAAGTGACCGTACGTATCCCGGCGCTGGAGGATGAACTTTAAAAGCCTATTTGATTTTGAATCATACACTATATACCCAGTTTTCGGAATGTTTCCCGGAAAACTTCTGCTTCCTCCAAAGTGTTTTTCCACCCATATTTTTTCAGATCTACTTTATTATCCACAGATACTTCTACGCCTTCCCCTTCCAGAAGAAGGCGCTGCATATCTATATATTCAAAGGACGCCGCACCAGAAAGTACTCCCTGACTGTTTACCACGCGATGGGCCGGTACTTTTCCTGCCCGTTCTTTTTTTAGTCCATATCCCACTTGTCTGGCATTTTTAGGGAAGCCGCATAAAAGTGCCGCCTGACCATACGTAATAACCTTTCCTTTTGGAACCCCATTGCAGACAATTCCAAGACGTTTATAAAAATCCATCCACAATCTCCTGATTATAATCTTCAAACTACATCAACAAAATCTTTTCTGTGTCCGTAGTGTACTTCTGAGTTTTATACAAAAGAAAAACAGGAACCTGTTTCCAAGTTCCTGTCTAAGTCCTGCAGAAGAAGGGAGTCGAACCCTCAAGGTATTACTACCACACGGACCTGAACCGTGCGCGTCTGCCAATTCCGCCACTTCTGCATTCGCTTATTTAATTAAGCACGGTACTTTTAAGTACCAGTGCGGGAGATGGGACTTGAACCCACACGATCATGCAACCACAAGATCCTTAGTCTTGCCTGTCTGCCAATTCCAGCACTCCCGCAGCACGTGTTATAATATACCATAGGTTTTTTAGTTTTGCAATACCTTTTTTGAAATTTTTTTTATTTTTTCATCTCTTGTAGACAATACCCCTGTATGTTATACTGTGGGTAGTGCTGATACCACAGAAACCATCTGTGTTATGGGTCTTTTTTTATCTCTGTAACAATTTTACAGTTACAGTTCAGCCTTGCGAAGATTTAGTGTTAAAAGTACGTTGAAAACTTGTTTTCATAAGTGCTTTTGGCACTAAATCTTCATAAGGCTGACGCCCCAAAGCTTCTTGTCCGCTGCAAGCGGGCAAGAAGATGCAAGGCTGAACTGTAACAATTTTACAAAACAAATTTTTATGATTGGAGAATCTTCTTATGAAAAGGCCATCTAAGGATCTGACACATGGATCTCTTTGGAAAAACATCTTCATCTTCAGTATACCGCTGATGCTTTCCAATATTCTTCAGGTTCTTTTTAATATGTCGGACATTGCTGTTGTAGGACGGTTTGCCGGACCACTTGCTTTAGGTTCTGTAGGCTCTACCGCTATCCTGGTAACAATGTTTACCGGCTTTCTCATTGGTCTGGCAGGCGGTATTAATGTTCTTACTGCCCTTTATCTGGGAGCCGGAAAAAAGCAGGCGCTTTCATACACGGTTCACTCTGCCCTCATCGTCAGTATTTTAAGCGGCCTGGCCCTGCTGTTATTCGGCGTCTGCTTTGCAAGACCGGTCCTGGAACTTTTACATACCAAAGAAGAACTGATCGACGGCTCCGTGTTGTATCTGCGCATTTATTTTCTTGGCATGCCTGCCTTAGCTGTTTATAACTGCGGTAATGCTATTTTCAGTGCAGATGGTGATACAGCCAGACCAGTTCGTTACCTGCTCTTTGCAGGCATTTTAAATGTATTTATGAATCTGTTCTTCGTTATCGTCTGCAAAATGGATGTAGCCGGTGTAGCAACTGCCAGTGCTTTATCCCAATACGTATCAGCGGTACTGATCGCCAGAGACCTGTTCTGCATTAAGTCCGATTATCAGCTCCATCTTTCTTTGCTGCGCCTTGATCCATCAAAAACCGTTGATATCCTAAAGATCGGCATTCCATCCGGATTGCAAAATGCCATCTTCGCCCTTGCAAACCTTTTTGTACAGGTAGGTGTTAACTCTTTCAGTGCTACCATGGTTGCAGGAAATTCTGCTGCAGCAAACTCTGATGGCCTGATCTATGATGTAATGGCAGCTATCTATACTGCCTGTGCCAGCTTTATGAGCCAGAATCTGGGAGCAGGAAAACAGGATCGTGTACTGAAAAGCTATCTGATCAGCCTGCTGTATTCCTTCGGCATCGGCGGCGCTATGGGACTGCTCCTTGTTATCTTCGGACGGCAGTTTTTATCTCTGTTTACTTCTGATCCAGATGTTATTACTGCCGGTCTTAAGCGCCTTACCATTATGGGCTTTTCTTATGGTGTATCTGCATTTATGGACTGTACGATCGCAGCTTCCCGTGCACTTGGAAAAAGTCTTGTTCCCATGTTTATCGTTATTATGGGATCCTGTGTTTTCCGTGTGCTCTGGGTATATACCGTATTTGCATATTTTAAAACAATCCCGTCCCTGTATCTGCTTTATGTCTTTTCCTGGAGCATTACAGCAGTGGCAGAGATCATCTATTTCCTGCATATTTACAGACATATATTTCCCCAAAAACCAGCCATGGCATAATGCCAGGCTGGTTTTCTGTTATAGTGCAGCTATTATCCGTTTTCTGCCATTCTGCATACCATACGGTAAGCGTTTTCCAGTGACTGGACAGATGCGATCCCTTTCCATGCAATATCATGTGCTGTTCCGTGAGCACAGGTAGTGGCAGGAAGCCTTAAGCCTCCGCCAATAGTGATTCCACGTTCAAATCTTTTTAATTTTAATGCAATCTGTCCCTGATCATGATACATAGTCACTACTGCATGAAATCTGCCGTCAAATGCCTGCTTAAATAATGTATCTGCTGGAAATGGACCTTTCACATTGATTCCTTCCTTTTTCGCCTTTTCCACAGCCGGTCCGATCACAGTCAGCTCTTCCTGACCGCAAAGTCCTCCTTACACACTGCCTGTTTAAACTGCTGCAAGTAATCTTCCTCAAATATCTGGCCTGTAAGGCCTACTGTCATCCGTCGCTTACAGATACATATCAACACAAAAGGGAGAAAGCATACCCGCTTTCTCCCCCCTGTTTTACTCATTATCTCTTCCCTATGACAGATCAATGATATTCCGGCATCCAGTCTTTGTGTGCCTCAAACAGATCATCACACATGCTGACAATATCATCCATAGATAACTCAGCTGCCGCATGAGGATCCAGCATAACTGCCTGGTAAACAGCCTCTTTTTTCTTTGTCCTTGCTGCTTCAATCGCCATCAGCTGTACATTAATATTAGTACGATTCAATGCTGCCAGCTGCTCTGGAAGTTCTCCTACATAAACAGGAGCGATTCCGGAAGCATCCGTGATACAAGGTACCTCTACACAGGCATTGGAAGGCAGATTCGGGATCAGACCGTGGTTGATCACATTTCCGCCGAATTTAAACGGCTTGTTATTGACGATAGAGTTAATGATCTTGGCTGCATATTCTCTGGACTCTTCATGTGTCAGATCCGGTGAATTGATCAGATCTTCCCTCATTTTGGCCCATTCTTCAATATTTCGGATACATCTTCTTGGATACTCGTCTAACGGGATATTAAAACGTTCGATCAGCTCCGGATACTTATCCTTAATAAAGTATGGCATATACTCTGCATTATGCTCGCTGGACTCTGTTACATAATAGCCGAAGCGATGCATGATCTCATGACGGACCTTATCATTTTCCGGATACCCCTGTTCCTTTGAACGACGTTTTATTTCTGGATAAAGGTCTACTCCGTCTTTGGATACTTCCAGCAGCCATGCCATATGGTTGATACCTGCTATCTTCCACTGGACTCTGGAATCATATTCCATTCCCAGTCCTGCAAACAGCTTTGGAACTGCCACCTGTACACTGTGGCACAGTCCTACAAACTGGATATTGCAGTAGCGCTCCATGTAGCCGCTTAACATAGCCATCGGATTGGAATAGTTAAGGAATACTGCATTCGGGCAGTATTTTTCAGCCATCTTTCCAAACATCTCCATTACAGGAATGGTGCGCAGTGCACGGAACACACCGCCAACACCTAAGGTATCTGCAATGGTCTGTCTTAAGCCGTATTTCTTTGGAATCTCAAAATCCGAGATCGTACAAGGATCATATCCGCCAACCTGGATCGCGCAGATCAGGAAATTGGCACCGGTAAGTGCCTGTGGAAGTTCTTCAACTCCCACATATTTTTCCATTTTCACACTCTTTCCATAGTGGGCGCAGATCGCATGAAGCATCAGGTAACTATCTTCCAGTCTCTGTGCATCAATATCATACAGCGCAAAGGTCAGGTCTTCTAATTCCGGGTGGATGATACAGTCGCCAAGAACATTTCTTACAAATACAGAACTTCCAGCTCCCAGAAAGGTAATTTTAATGGCCATAATCTGAATCTGCTCCTCTCAAAAATCCTTACTTATGTGTTTTTGTAGTTTTACTGTTCCTCTAATACTTCTGTCATACGCTCCTGGCAGTTAGCTGCAACTTCTTCTGCTGTTGCAGAGTTATTTACTGCAAGTGGATCCATTTCTTCGTTGAATACTTCATTTAACTGCTGGAATGCTACAGAAGTTTCATCTGCTGCCATCTTAGGATCAATGGTTCCAACGATGTCATTTAAGATCTTCATCTCATCTTTAAAGGACTTATACTCTACTCCACCTTCCAGGAGCTTGGTTCTTACAGGAATGAAAGAACCGGTCTCACAGAATTTCTTCATGTTTTCTTCATTAGTGATGTAATCAACTACGATAGCTGCTGCCTTTGGATACTTAGTATCTGCATATGCGAATACAGCGTTTCCACCCATATCAGAACTTGTCTTTCCATTTCTGATCGGCATATAGGTCATACCCCATTTGTCACCCATATTTTCCTGCATGTAAGAGCAATGCCAGCTTCCAGAGAAGGTGAATGCGATCTGCTCAGCTACAAACAGAGAGTTGGTTGTAGTTGCACCAGAGAACGCGGTATTAGCAACCAGGTCTTCTTTTCTCCAGTCTTCATACAGCTTGATAGCCTCCAATACTTCTGGGCTGTCCATGGTAACTGCATCCTGAGCCTCGTTTAATACAGAACCGCCGTTCATATATAAGAATGGCAGATAACGGTATCCACTGTTGTTCTCCCAGATTCCGCCAAATGCGTATGGCAGGTTGTATTTTTCCTTTAAGGTTCTTGCAATATCAGTCAGTTCTTCCCAGGTATATCCGTCTTCAACGCTGGTTGGGATACGGATTCCTGCTTCTTCAAACATTCTCTTGTTGTAGAACATTGCCATTGTATCGGTGTGATGCGGCATTGCTACTAACTTTCCATCATACTGGCAAGCTGACAGAAATGCAGGTGAAATACCGTCCAAGCTTTCCTGGGAAATGTATGGAGATAAGTCTAACATAACATCTGCCTTTTTGAACTTACCAAGACGCTGATAGGTATAACGGATAACATCCGGCCAGTCATTACCAGCGATTCGGGTATCCAGCATATCTCTGAAGTCTGAGGATGGATAGGTCTGAGGAATGATCTTGATCTCAGGATGATCCTTCTGCAGATTTGCAAGCAGCTCGTCCCATGCTTCCTTATCAGATGCGGAACCTTCCCAGTATGCAACTTCGATCTCTGCACCATCTTCTGCCACCAGTTCTTCTGTTGCTGCAGCTGCTTCTTCCTTCTTTTCCCCGTTTGCTTCGGAAGCTGCCGCTTCTGCCTTTGTCTCTGCCGGTGCTGCTGTTGTCTGGGTGCTTCCACCGCCACCGCAGGCTGTCAGACCACTCATCATAGCTGCTGCCATAACAATTGACATGGACCTCATTAATTTGCTTTTACTCATAAAACCTTCCTCCTTAAAATAATATTCTTAAATAGTTTTTATGATTGTTTTTCCTGTTTTCGGCCACTTATTATCCCTTGATTCCGCTGGATGCAACCCCCTGTACAAATTGCTTCTGGAAAATAAGGAATACGGTCAAAACAGGTATAACCGAAATAAGGGATGCTGCCATCATATCATTCCAGTTTACATACTGTGCACCGTTTAAGTTGGAAAGACCTAACTGTACGGTATAAAACTTCTCACTGGAAAGCATGATCAACGGCCACTGGAGATCATTCCATCTCCACATAACTGTAAAGATGACCAGTACACTAATTAACGGCTTTACATTTGGAAGAATGATCTTCGTGAAAATAGTAAATTCACTTGCACCATCAATTCTTCCTGCCTCTAACAGTCCATCCGGGATATCGCTGATAAACTGTCTGGATAAAAACAGACCAAGTGCTTCTGCACAAGGCGGGATGATAACACCCCAAAGTGTATTTCTGATGCCCAGTTTAGATGCAATAACGAAAACCGGGATCATAGTAACCTGTAACGGAATCATCAGAGTGCTTAATACAATCATAAAGAAAAATTCTTTTCCCTTAAATTTATACTTTGCAAAAGCAAATCCCGCTAACAGGTTAATGCATACAGTGATCAATGTTGAAAGAGTTGTTACAATAAAGCTGTTTCTGAAATACAGCCCAAACGGTGCTCTGGATAAAGCAGTTGCAAAGTTGCTCCAGATAAATTCACCTGGCCACAGCTTCGGCGGAAAAGCAAAGATCTCATCGATCGGCTTTACGGCAGTTACAAACATCCAATAGAAAGGGAACAATGCGATCAATGCTGCAGCCAACATAAACAGAAAGATCACCGTTTTTAACAGAAAATATTTTCTTTTATCCATTCCCATACGGTCTGAACCATTCATCTGTTAATCCTCCTTCTCTATCTTGAATCGGATGATGGTAAGTGCTGCCATAAATACAAACAGTACAATACCACCAGCTGCTGCACGTCCGTAGTAATTCTTGTTAAATGCCTGCTCGTAAACATACATAACGATGGTCTTGGTAGCATTTAACGGTCCACCCTGTGTCATGGTGTATACAAGGTCGAAAGAACGGAACGCATTGATCATACATGTGATCATAACAAACATATGTGTATTCTTTAACAGTGGAAGTGTTATATATCTGAATTTCTGAAATGTACTTGCTCCATCAATAGTAGCCGCTTCCATCAGCTCAGTTGGGATGCTCTGAAGTCCTGCCAGATAAATAACCATATTGTAGCCGGCTTTCTGCCACATCGTTGCTGTAACTAACATCAGCATTGCAAATTTGGGATCATTATTCCACTGAATCGCCTTTGCACCTACAGAAGTAAGCAGGTAATTGATCAGGCCCAGCTGATCCTGGAAGATCCAGGTAAATACAGTACCTACTACAACGGTAGATACCACTGCCGGCGCATAAACTGCTGACCTGATAAAACCTCTTAACGGAATCTTGCTGTTTAACATAACAGCTAAGAACAGAGCCAGCGCCATCAAAAGAGGGACTGTTGCTACTGCATAGTAAAAAGTGTTAAAAATGGACTTTAAAAATACTTTATCCTGGAATATGTAAATATAGTTGGCAAGACCGATGAATTTCGGTTTTCCCATTCCATTCCATTTTACAGTTCCATAGTAAAATGACATAAAAATGGGAATGATCATAAATACAAGAAACAAAATCATATTCGGCAAAATATAAAGATAAGGAACTACTTTAATATTCCGCCAGAACGGTATTTTGTTTTTCTGTGTTTTTTCGTTCATAAACTGTTTCTCCCTTTTTAGTTATCCACACACTCAAATACATACATCTGAGAAGTAAAATCTCCTGCATCTGTACCGGAATTTTTCTTGGTAACGCTGTCCTTTCTTGCAAAAGAACCTGTAAATTCCATATCCAGAAGCAGTCCCATGTTCATCAGCTCATCGCCATAATAGGTTCTGCCATTTCTGCTGCAATAGTATCGTTTATCTGGATCAAGTCCTGTAAGCGGAAGTTTTTTAAGCTTTGGATTTGGAGTTGCCTTTACTTTATAATAAACTGCAACTGCCTGTTTCTTATCTGGGGATACACACATCCAGGCTGCATTTCCATCACCTTCAAAAGGATCTTCCAGACGATAGAAAGTTCCAAACTGGATCAGCTTTCTGTATTTCTTAAAGAATTCAATCTGTTTTTTTACTTTCTCCTGCTCTTCTTCTGTCATAGCATTTGGATCAAGCTCATAACCGAATGCACCAAAGTAAGCTACATGGGCTCTGAAATCCACATCTGTCATACGTTTAACCTGATGGTTCGGAATAGCAGATACATGTGCTCCCATAGAAGCCACCGGATATACCATACTGGTTCCGTACTGGATCTTAATACGCTCAACTGCATCTGTATCATCACTTGCCCAGCACTGTGGTGCGTAATAAAGCATACCTGCATCAAATCTTGCACCACCACTGGCACAGGATTCAAATAAGATATCAGGGAACTCTGCGATCAGGCGCTCATACAGGCTGTAAACGCCTAAAATATAGCGATGGAAGAATTCTCCCTGCTGTGAAGCCTCCAAAGAAGCGCTGTAAGCTTCTGTGATATTTCGGTTCATATCCCATTTTACATAGGAGATACGAGAATTCTTTAATACCTTTTCCATCATCTGGTAAATGTGATCTACCACTTCCGGATTGGAGAAATCCAGTACGTACTGGTTTCTTCCGTGAGACATCCTTCTTCCTGGTGTATGGATAGCCCATTCAGGATGCTCTTCATAAAGACGGCTTACTTTGTTTACCATCTCCGGCTCAAACCAAAGACCAAATTTTAAGCCCATTGCTTCTATTTTCTTTGATAATCCCTCTACGCCTTCCGGAAGCTTGTCCAGATCACTGTACCAATCTCCAAGAGAACTTCCTGAGTCATCTCTCTTGCCAAACCAGCCGTCATCCAGTACAAAAAGTTCAACTCCCAGATTCTTCGCTTTCTCAGCGATCTTTAAGATCATTTCTTCATTAAACTTAAAGAAAGTAGCTTCCCAGTTATTTAAAAGCACCGGACGTTCTTTTTCTCTCCAGCTTCCCCTAACCAGTCTCTTGTTAAACAGCTGGTGGAAATTCTGGCTCATGCCATTTAAGCCATCCGCACTGTATACCATAACAGCTTCTGGTGTCTGGAACTCTCCATTTGGCTGTAAATGCCAGGTAAATTCAAACGGATTAATACCCAGTAAAACTCTTGATGTTTCATATCTGTTTACTTCTACCTGTGCCAGGAAATTGCCGCTGTAGATCAGGCAAAAGCCGTAAACATCACCATTCTCCTCTGTTGCTTCCGGACGTTTCAATGCGATAAATGGATTATGATCTGTACTGCTGGCACCTCTGGCACTGGAAATAGACTGTGTACCGGTAGTCAGTTTTCTAACTTTTTTATGACGCTCTCTTGCCCACGCACCGTCTAAGTGAACCATTTCAAAATTGCTGTCATAAAGATCCACTGACATAGACATGGCTCTTAACAGATCCAGATTTTGATCTCCATTATTTACAAAACGAACGTTACGGCAAACTGCATCATAATCTTCGTAAATAGTATATGATAAAATCATCTGGGCTGAAAGAAGTGCATCTTCTAACAGGATCTCTACTGTCAC
Organism: uncultured Clostridium sp.; assembly: GCA_900543885.1. GTDB lineage: Bacteria > Bacillota > Clostridia > Lachnospirales > Lachnospiraceae > Enterocloster. The sequence continues at coordinate 22,569 of UQTA01000009.1, read as the reverse complement.
TGCATCATCTTCTGTCTCTGTGTAAGTAGCTGGAAGACCCTTCAGTTTTTTCTTTCCTTTGTAGATCTCATGGCTCTTATAAACAAAGTCTGTAATCCGGCTTCCATTTTCCTGTCTGATCTGATAGGCCGGTTCTCTGAAATCTGTCGTGCCATAGGACGGATATTCCTGTCGGATGGTATCCAAAGTAAAAAGAAAATCATTTTCGTACACATAAGCAGTACAGCTCTGGGTACGCATCTGAATGAAATGTTGGAAAGAATCTCTGTGTGTTAAACGCTTTCCAAAATACAAATGACCTAACTGTCCATTTTCCAGGATACAGAAAATATAACTGATCCTCTCATTTTGAAGATGGAACTCCTTTGTTGCTTCGTTAAAAAGAATCTTTGCCATACATCCGCCTCACTTTTCTAATTTTATTAAACATGAACGCGCGTTTATGTTTGTTTTAAAAAAATAGCGTTCCGCTATTTTTTATGCTGTCGTACCTTTGATCAGCTTTGCCGGGCATTTCAGGTTTCTCTTTGCCGATATCCCCACTACAGAGCGCAATGCTGCTTTTGCAATATCATGCAGAGAAATCTCTATGGAAGTTAAATTGTATCCTATTTCTGTGTAAGAGGCACTGTAGTCACAGCCTATAATACTGATATCTTCAGGTACCCTTAATCCTCTGGCCTGTGCTGCTCTGATGGCAGATATTGCCATTACATCGTTAGCAGCATAGATAGCAGTTGCTTTCGTTGTATCAAAAATCTTTTCAGCTGCACTATAGGCTTTCCTGCTGTTAAAATCACATGCTTCTATAATCAGATCTTCTTCCTTAAATCCTGCTTCCGTCATAGCCTTTTTATAGCCAATAATACGGTCTCTGCTGGACAACCGGTCATCACCACAAAGATGTGCAACGCAGGTATGACCTTTGTCTAAGAGATATCTGGTAGCCATATATCCGGCATCTCTATTCTGACTGCATATAGAGCTTACATTTTCTGCCTGAAGCATATTTTCATCCGGATCTACCACTACCATATTAAAACCCTCTTTGATCAGTCGGTTCACTTCCTCCATTTCATATTCAAATCCTACAAAGATCCCTCCGCTGATGGAACGATTGCGATACATACTTTCCACCTTGGACAGTTCTTCTATCTCCGATACCACAAATGTTGAAATCGTATAATCATATTCCTTTGCCTGTGTAATCAGCTCGCCGATCATACGAAGGAAATAAGAAGACATGGCGCCTCTCCATCTTGTCTTTGCTGCATCACAGTTGGAAATGCATAAAACAATTTCCCGGTTTGCTTTTCCGGCAAGAACCTGTGCAAAGGTATTAGGCTGATACCCGTATTTCTTGATCACATCCATCACCTTAATCCGGGTTTCTTCCGGTACATTGGGGTAATGGTTAATCACTCTGGAAACTGTACTCCTGGAGATATTTGCCAATTTTGCAATCTCTTCACTTGTTATATTCATATAGTCACCTTTGTAAACGCGCGTTTATTATGTATATACTGTAACACGTTTCTTTCCTTTTGTCTAGTGGTTTTCGTGTTTTTGTATAATTTTCTTTTCTAATTTATGTGCATTTTGTTATATTTTTGTCAGTTATGGTCGGTTTTTTGCATTTTAACTGCATTTCTATCCAATTTTTTCGTTTTTTTCGGAGTATTATGGGTATATTTATCAAAATCATTTACAAATTCCTTTGTGCGTATCTGGATGTTCAAACGAAAATTTCCTTTGTACACAAAAAAGCACCGGCAGACAACTTTCCAATCATCTTCCAGTGCTTTATAAAGTTCTTTATCTTCTGAACAGATTAAGCAAGTTTGCTCTTTGCCAGTTCTGCTAACTTAGCAAAACCTTCTGCATCGTTGATAGCCATATCGGACAGAACCTTACGGTTTAAATCAACCTCAGCCAGCTTTAAGCCGTACATGAACTTGCTGTAGGACAGACCATTGATACGAGCTGCTGCGTTGATACGAGCGATCCACAGCTGTCTGAACTGTCTCTTTCTCTCTTTTCTGCCTGCATAAGAGCTGGTCAGTGCGCGCATAACGGACTGCTTAGCAACTCTGTACTGCTTAGAACGAGCGCCTCTGTAGCCCTTAGCCATCTTCAGGATTCTATTGTGCTTCTTCTTTGCGTTTAAACCGCCTTTAATTCTTGCCATCGGTAATTCCTCCTTCTACAATTTAAAACTTACAGATATGGTAAAATCTTCTTCATTGCCTTTACGTTAGTAGCATCGGTAACGATATCTTTTCTAAGATTTCTCTTTCTCTTAGTAGACTTCTTAGTTAAGATGTGAGACTTGTAAGCTTTATTGCGGACTAACTTACCGGTTCCTGTCTTTTTAAAGCGCTTTGCTGCAGCTCTGCTGGTTTTTAACTTTGGCATTGTAAATTTCCTCCTTAAAACTTTCTATTTTAACGTTTTACAGTTAAAAACATAACCATGCTTCTTCCTTCCACTTTTGAGGGCTTATCTACTACTGCGATATCAGCCAGACTCTCAGCGAAATCGTCCAGAATGTATTTTGACTTGGACATATGTGCCATTTCACGACCGCGGAAACGAAGAGTAACCTTTACTTTATCTCCCTTTTCCAGGAACTTTCTTGCAGCCCCCACTTTAGTATTCAGGTCGTTGGTATCAATATTTGGGGACAAACGAACTTCTTTTACATCAATTACCTTCTGTTTCTTGCGGGCTTCTTTTTCCTTGCGGGCAAGTTCGTAACGGTATTTTCCGTAATCGATGATCTTACATACCGGCGGCTTAGCAGTTGGTGCGATCTTTACCAGATCTAATTCTGCTTCCTGTGCCAGCTTGAAAGCATCCCTTGCAGACATGATTCCTAACTGTTCACCATTTTCACCGATCAATCTTACTTCTCTGTCTCTGATCTGTTCGTTAATCATTAATTCGCTAATAGTCGTACACCTCCATAGTCATGTTTTTGAATGAAGAGCAAAAATAAAGCGGATAGCCAGTGCCATCCGCATAAAACACATAATCTTTCACTGCAATATATAAGCTACATTAAACCTGAACATTCAGTTTTGTATCTCTTACAGTGTCTGAAATATGAACCCGGGTCACTTACTCGTGCCAGGGTGAGGCGGATATACCTGCTTTCCTGTCAGTCGTTCTCACAACTTTTATTACTATACTCCATTTACATTTCTTTGTCAATAGTTTTTTTATTTATTTCAGCCTTGCGAAGATTTAGGGTTAAAAGTACGTTGAAAACTTGTTTTCATAAGTGCTTTTGGCGCTAAATCTTCATAAGGCAGACGCCCAAAGCTTCTTGTCCGCTGCTGCGCGGGCAAGAAGCTTTGGGCTGAACTGTAACCAGTTAACTTTGAGTAAATGTGCCGCAACAGGTTTCCCCGCAGTTGCAGGCTCCTTCACCTCTAATATCAATCTTTCCCGCGCAGCAGCAATGATCTTCGTTGTAGCTGCAGTTATCTGCATCACAGACTACATCCAGCTTGGATTCCGGCGTCTTAAAAAGATTCTTAAAAACACCGCCGGTATTCTCAGAAAAGCTTGCACAACAGGTATCATCTGCGCATTTTGCACCTGCACCATCTACGTTAATAGAGCTTTTACAGCAGCAGCCTTCTGAATAGTGTACACAATTGCTTGCACTGCATTCCAGTTTCGTCATGTCTGATTCCTCCTGAACGTTTCATTTTAGGATACCGGACTGTTACAAAGGATGCACTCCATTTTGTGACAGCCCATTGTTAGGTAGTTACCAGACTATTATGTTTCGAAACTTCAAAAGATATTCGCGTTTTACTGTACTTTATGATTCATATCCCTGATAGCCTGTGCGCAGGAACTTTCCCTGCCGTCCATATGGTACATATTGCCTTCTGTGATCCAGGTATACACTTTTACATCATCTATATAAGCTTTTCCTGTTCCCTGGACTGTAAAACTCAGTTCGCGGATCGCTGTATCTGAAAATGTCAGTTTCACAGTCTGCGGATCTCCCGCTGACACAGTCTGGCTTTTTTCTCCGCCCCGAACTGTTACACGACAGTTGCCGTCTCCTTCCAGAAAAAAACGGACATAGGCATTTTTTCCCTTACCGCCAGCTGTTCGTTTCTGGATGCTCTGGGATATTTTTCCTGAAACAGGAACAGCCGCCATTTTGTTTCCATTTCTGTTTTCAATATAGCTGCCCCCTGAAAAAGTCCATCCCTGCTTATCTAATGCAAATTGGGCATTATAAAGTTTATTATCGCCGTAATCCCTGTAGGACCAGATGCCATAACCCATGGTCTTGGCTTTAAAAATATCGGCCATGCCATCCAGATAAGCCCTTTTCTCTGATTCTGCCAGTTTTGCGTTCTTCTCAAAACCAGGTGTATTGTCTGTAAACAGGAACTGGTCCAGATACAGCTTTTTTCCTCCGCTTGCTGCAGACATATGATCTAAATACAGATTTGCATTGGCAATTGCTGACGCAGCACTTACCGTCTGTCCCATGCTTTCAAAGCCCATGCAGGCACTGTACATGGCACTGGAAAATCCGGAAGTCCCACAGGAAAATGTACTGTCATGAGGTACTCCTTCCAAAGTACCATCCGGCCGCTTCACCGGATCCACATCCAGCCGCACTTCCATGGAAAGATCCGGAAATACAGTCTGAGTCTCCGCTAATATCCTGTTTAAAAAGTCATCATAGAACTGATAAAAAGCTTTTCTTCCATAAGAATCCAGGCTGTCCGGCAGATATACATCTTCATAGGATTCAAAGGTATCATTATACATTTCCCCCAGTTCTTCCAGTGTGTAATGATCTTTTACATACTGGGTATAGCCGCATTTGGCCGCCATCTTCTTCCCAGTAAGCCCGCTTCCATAATAAACACTGTTTTCGGCAAAATTCCAGAAATCTTCCCAGGTAATAAAGCCGCCGCAAAAGTTTTCATGGGCAGAAGCCTTTTCATAAAGCCGCTTTGTATAATGCATCCAGGCCTGCTTTACCGTTTCATCGTATAACATTTTTTCATAGCGTTCCAGCACATTGTCACTGCCGTAATAATCCCAGGTATAACCCACACGCAGCATAACTTTCAGATCCTGCTTTCCTGCCGCTTCCATCACACGGTCAAATTTCTCCCAGGCATAGTCATTATATTGCTCAGGACTCACTGACGGCTGAAATTCCCGCCATGGAACTACCAGAATGATACTGTTAAATCCGTCTTCTGCGATCTGTTTCAGTTCTTCATCCATATGGAAGCTTTCGCTGTTCCAGAAATTGATGACCCAGTCATCAGAATAATAGGTGGCAGACTTTAAATATCCGTTTTCACTGTTTCCATAATCAGATGCCTTTGTAAAACCAGTACAGAACAAAAAAGCAGACGCTGCTGCAATAAGAACAGCGCCTGTTGTAAGCTTTTGTAATTTTATCATCGTTGATTCTTTTCCCTTTCTCCACGGCTAAGTTCCGGCCATACGGTACACAACATAGTAATAAAACATGCAGCTCCGCCGATAAAGTTAGATACCGGCTCCGCCATAAGAATACCATCTGTTCCCATATGGAAAATAGTCGGAAGGACGATGATCAAAGGTATTACAATGATCACCTTGCGGAAAATGGAGAAAAATACTGCATTTTTTGCTTTTCCAAGTCCCACAAATATAGCCTGACCTGCAAACTGGAAAGCCATCATGAAAAAGCCGAAGAAATAAATACGCATAGCAGGTATTCCTGCTTCTACCAGATCACCTGTACGGTTAAAAATTCGGATAAAGAAGTCTGGAAATGTATGGACAATGGACCACATTCCCAGGGTATACAATACAGAGACCACAGATACAAACACAATCGCCTTTTTTACACGGCCGTATTCTTTTGCCCCATAATTATACCCCATAACCGGCTGTGAACTGTGGGTAATGCCCTGAACCGGCATGGAGATCACTTCCCGAACCGTATTGATAACAGTCATAATACCTACATAAAGATCGCCGCCTGTTTTCTGGAGCATTGCATTGTACATGACCTGAACCGAACTATTGGTAATAGACATAGTAAATCCGCTCATTCCAAGACCAACAATGCGAAGGACTCTGGAGCCTTTTAACTTCATAGACTCTTTTTTTAGCTTTAAAATAGCCTTAGGACCTGTAAGGAATTTTAGGATCCAGATAGCAGAGATCAGCTGGGAAAGGATGGTCGCCAGTGCAGCTCCCTGCACACCCATATGGAAGAAAAAGATAAACACGGGATCTAAAAGGATATTGGCAACTGCCCCTAAAAGAACGGTCATCATTCCGATGGTGCCAAATCCCTGAGAATTGATAAAGCTGTTCATTCCAAGACCTGTCATAACAAACAGATTTCCCATGAGATAAATGGTGATATAGGAATCTGCATATCCGATGGTGGCATCACTGGCTCCGAACAAATACAGCATGGGACGTTTAAATATAAGCCCTACAACTGTGAGGATCAGACCTACAATAACCATCATGGCAAAAGAATTTCCCATAATAGCTTCTGCCTCTTCCTTATTTCCTCTGCCCCGTTCAATGGAACAAAGAGGTGCACCGCCCATACCAAAAAGATTGGCAAAGGCAATGACGATGGATATAATCGGCAGGCAAAGTCCTAATCCTGTTAAGGACAAAGTTGCCTCATCCTTCAGCTGACCAATGTAAAGCCGGTCTACAATATTGTAAAGCACATTGATCAGCTGGGCCAGTGTCATAGGCACTGCCAGCTTTAAAATATTTACAACGATGCTTCCTTTTGCAAAATTATTTTTTTCCTGTTTTTCTTCTGTTTCTTCTGTCTGTCCCATTTTTTCTCCCCTTGTGTTTGATATATTTTAAGATTGCTCTAATTCCAGACGCAGCTGCCTAAGATCCGATGGCTGGTCGATATCCCTTAATTCTCGCTCATCCACTTCCATCATCCAGATATCTTCCGGATGCTTCTGCATGATCTGACGTCCGCCCTGGTCACCTTCCAGGGCCAGAAGCTCTGTTTTATACTTTCTGGAAAACAGATTCGGGCTGCCTCTGTGTCCCTTTGCACATACACAGCCGATCCCCTTGCCGCTTTTTAAAAAGCCGCGGACAAACTCTGCTATGGTCTCTCCCCTCATACATGGCTGGTCCGCTACAAAATAGAGAAATGCATCTGTATCTTTTCTCGAAACCTCTGTTCCCAGTTTTAAAGATGCAGTGATCCCCTGATCACTGTCTTCATTAAAAATACGTTCTGCCTCAGGAACACTGTCAAAAGAACCTGACAGAACCCTTTCATACTGGCTGATCAGAAAAAGCTTACATTGGATCTTGTCCTCTTCTAAAAGCTTTGCTGCTTTCTGCAAACTTAGCAATCCGTGAAGATACAGCGGTTCACCCTGAAATTCTGTGATCAGCTTATTGGTCCCATACCTCTTTCCAAATCCGGAAGCCATATAAATCAGCGATACTTTCATTCATAATCCCCCTTTATCTTTCATGTTCCCTGATCCGGTCAAAATAAATCAAAAGAAGGTTCCTCATACAATTTTCCTGTAAGTATCCCCTGCTCTTGTCCTGTCCGTTTTAAAATATTTCTCCCTGTCTCTTCTGCTTCTTTCGTGTCTGCCTGATTCAGCGCCCCGATCACGAAACGCCCTGGGAATTCCTTTTTGAAGCGTTTAAGATAACCTTTCTCCATTAAACAGGCCATTTTTTCTTCTGTCATGATCCAGTTTCCGTTTTTTTCCTCTTCTTTCAGGTTTAGAAGCCCTTCCGCCTGATTTAAGCGAAAGCAGCAGGCATCTGCCTGTTTTCCAACAGCGCCAAGGCCATAGATGCAGATAATAGCATCCGAATCCTCTGGGATCACCGGCTCATTAAGTCCCGGAACTTTTACAGGAAGACGTTTGGAACCATCTGCTTCTATCAGCACAACATCTGCCAATTCTAAAGCCTTTTTGTAAAAATCCTCATCCCAGAAAGCAATCTTTCCATCCTTTGCAGGACGTCCGGCAACTGCAATGGACTCCTTCTCAAGCATTTTATCGGTCATTTCCAGATCCCGTTCTAAAACCGCAAACTGCTTTGGGCTGGCCATATGCGTAGTGGTCATCACCAACACTTTGAATCCCTTTTCCCTTCCTTCCCATGCAAAACGGCGGATATAGGAGGTTTTTCCTCCGCCACCTATTAAAGAAAGGATCACCGGCTGTTTTCCTTTTGCCTGGATCAACTTATCTATAGAAAGAGCAGACCACAACGTATCCGGCTGTGTCCAGTTTTCCTGAGACTTTACAGAAATATTCAAATCCATTCCCCCAAACTTTGCCTTTTGGCCCATTTTAACATAATTTTATCAGACCGTAAAGGAAACAGAATATACAAATAAGAAGTTATAATAAAAAAGACCCGAAACAGCTTCTGGTGTCAGAATACTGTTTCAGGTCTTTCAGGATCATTCTGTGAATCATTATTTGCCACAGATTACTTTATACATATCATAAGCCAGAGTTCCAAATACAAATGTTACTGCGATTGCTGCCATGTTCTTATCTTCCTTTCCCAAGTCGTAGTTTTTTATGGATCAATTGATGCTTTGTTACTTGTTTTATTTCTTTCTTAACTCTGCACATAGTATAACCTAAAAATTTTTTTGGTACAATCCGCAAAAGCAATAAGGTTTTTGGAAATACCTAAAAGTTTTTGTATATTGTGCAAAAAGTTTTAGTTTTAACAATCCCACCAATTTTTTAACCAGATTAAGGAATCCATCTGCTTCTGCCTCGTAAAGCAATAAGCACAAAGACTTGCTTGTCCCAGGAAGATTGAAAGTTCTTTTCGTCTGAGAAATATTATCAATAACCCCTATAGACATTTTCCTATAAATCATGTATGATTTTACCATAAGTTAGTTAAAGCTAACTATTCGTTCGAACATACAAACTATCATTTTCCCATACATAGGGTACAGAAATCGACTAAAAAAAGAATTAAAAGGAGGCTACATTATGAGCGTTGTTATCATCGGCGGACATGACCGTATGGTCAGCCAGTATAAAAAAATATGTAAAAACTATAACTGTAAAGCAAAGGTATTCACCCAGATGAGTGCCAGCCTGGACAAACAGATCGGAAGACCGGATCTTTTAGTTCTGTTCACCAATACAGTTTCCCACAAAATGATCCGCTGTGCCTTAGATGAGGTTAATGAAAATGAAACAGAGATCGTCCGCTGTCATACCAGCAGCGGTACTGCACTTACTGAGATCTTAATGCAGCATGTTCCTGCATAAAACAGATAAACTGTAAAAACGAAAACAGGACGATGGCCAGATAAGAGGGATACTGCAAACTGCAGCAGTCCCTTAGTTCTGACTCATCGCCCTGTTTTTTAGTATTCTTTCAGCGCCCGCACTGCACATTCCACCTGTTCCTCTGTATTAAAATGCGAAAAGCTGAAACGCACAGCCCCCTGATCCACAGTTCCTAATGCACCATGCATCAAAGGTGCGCAGTGACCGCCGGAGCGGGTATCGATCCCATATTCTTCTGATAAATAATCACTTACTTCGCCGGAATCTTCTTGTCCCAGGTTCAAAGCCACAATAGCTGCTCTTTCTTTCTGTGAAAAATCTCCATAAATACGGATATGGGGGATTTCCTTTACCTGTTCATAAAAAAGTTCCATCAGCTTCTGTTCGCGCCTTCTTATCGTTTCCATTCCTTCCTCTTTTGTATAAAGAAGGGCGGCGCGCAGTCCGGCGATCCCGTGACCATTTAAAGTTCCTGCTTCCAAAGCAGTAGGCATCACAGCCGGGTGCTGCTTCTCAAAAGTAAGGATACCGCTTCCGCCGGATAACAGCGGTTTTACAGCAAGTCCCTTACGTACACACAGTCCTCCCGTTCCCTGAGGTCCCATAAGTCCTTTATGTCCTGTAAAACACAGAACATCAATGTGACATTCTTCCATATTAACAGGAAAATGCCCTGCTGTCTGGGATGCATCTACAATAAACAATGCCCCCGCCTTTTGGCACCAATCGCCTACTTTTTTAAGATCTGTGCGGTTTCCGGTAAGGTTAGAAGCATGTGTCATAACTACCGCACGGGTCCCCGGTGTGATCGCAGCCTTTAAAGCCTCATAGTCCAGTTTTCCCTGACGCCTTACTTTTTCCTTTTCCTCTTCATCTGCTTCTTTTGGAGCCTGCTCACAGCCTATAATAACCAACTCCGCACCTGACTGTTCCATTTCATAAAGAGGACGCAGCACACTGTTATGCTCTAAAACAGTTGTGACCACCCGGTCTCCCGGTCTTATCAAACCTTTTATGGCAATATTTAAACTTTCTGTAGAATTCGCAGTAAAAGCCACCTGCTCCGGCCCATCTCCATGAAACATTTCTGCTAAAAGAGACCTGGTTTCGAAAATGGTTCTGGCTCCTGTAAGCGCTTCTTTATAAGCTCCTCTGGAGCAGTTTCCCATACTGGAAATAGCCTCTGCTACCGCCTGGGCCACACAGGGCGGGCGATAAAAGGAAGTAGCCGCACTGTCCAGATAGATCATATTCTCTCCTCCTTAGTATCCCTGTTCATTTTCCAGGATCATTAATGCCTCTAAAACAGAGCCGCCGATATTTCGCGCCTTATCAGAAATGGTAAAGCAGTTTTTGTATTCGCTTTCCCGTGGATCAATATCAGCAATCTTAAAACCAACAGTTACAGGATAAGCATCCCGGATCAGGCCGCGGACCAGACCGGTAAGAGTAGCCTCTACCTTTACTTCTTCCCCGCTTTCTGTAATGATCACAGCAATGGTCTGTCCTTTTTCTACTTTATCACCGATCTTTACCTTCCCATAAAGCTTTCCTTTTGCCGGTGAATGAATGACCCGCTCTTTTCCATAGCCGCCGATCATACCGGGAGTTCCTGTATTAGGCGCAGCCGGTCCTTCTTTGATAATACGGCCCAGATTATGTCCTCTCTGTGTTTCCACTACCAGATCCACATCCGTTCCTGCAGAAAAACCAGGCCCCAAAGCAATGGTCTTATCTGCCATCTGGCGATTGGTTCCCAGATTTTTCTTCGCTAGAATGGCATCTACTAACGCCCATGGACGTACCTGCTTTAAGATATCACAGTCCGGATCGATCAAAAGCGGTACTTTTTTCTTTTCTTTTAATACTGCCTTCGCCTCTTCCCAGGAATCTACCTTTACACAGGTCACATCCTCCACTTTACTTTCCCCATCATAAACAGCTTCTGAAAGAGCCACCTGACGGCGGATCGCAGAAGGAGCAGCGATCTCTAAGATCACTACCGGGTATCCGCTGTGAAACAGCCTGCTGATAGTGCCGGTAGCAATGTCTCCCCCTCCTCTTACGATCACAAGCTGCTCATTTCTCTGTATCATAATAATAACTTCTCCTTTTATCCTGACTACGTTTTTGGGGATCCTGAGCGATCCATTATGGGCGTACTACTACGCTGGCCTTTGTCATTTTCTCTACGATCTCATACATATTGGTAACACCGCCTACCTGGCGTTTTTCAGCCAGTCCATAGTGATTTAAGCAGGTTCCGCAGGTAAGGATCTCTACGCCCTGTGCCTCTAAGGTCTTAAGATCTTCCAGATTGTCAGAACCTTCGCAGGACAAGAACGCGCCGCTGTTATATAAAAGAATGGTTTCCGGCAGCATATCCTGCTGAGTCAGAGCAAATACAAATCCCTTCATCAGAAGTTTTCCTAAAGCCTCATCTCCCTGACCCATCTGATTAGAAGAAAGAACTACTACCATGCCTTTTCTTCTTCCATCTGGTGTACAGGTCACTTCTTCTGCCGCAGCCGGTGCCTCAGATGCCTGATCATTTCCTTCTCCTGCAGTGATCGTAACTAAAAATTCGCGATCCCCAGTCTTCTCAGAGCATACTGCAAGGCCCTTATGATCTGCCATTTTGCTTAAATTCTGAACTGCGATCTCATTATCTACTACAACTTCTACTTTTTCTCCTGGTGCAGATGCCTCTAAGGCTTTCTTTGCTTCAATCACTGGTAATGGACACTGTTTTCCTCTTTCATCTAATCTCTTCATAGTAGTATCTCTCCTTTATTTATGATATTGCCTTGATATCATTTTATTCTATGATAACTGCTTTTTCCTGTTTCGGTAAGATCTCTCCTACTACGCCGCAGGGAAGACCCAGTTTTTCCAGTTCTTCCATGATTGCCGGAACATCTTCTTTATGAACAGAAGCCAGCAATCCGCCGGAAGTCTGGGGATCATATAAGATCTCTTCCGTGGCAAAGGAACAATTTCTGAATTCTACCTTGTCCTGCACATGATTCCGGTTCCTCTGTGCAGCAGCTGTAAGATAAAATTCCTCCACATAGTCCTCACACTCCGGGATGTAAGGTACTTTATCCTTAAATACCCTTGCTGTTGCCTGATCTGTGACCATTTCACAAAGGTGACCTAAAAAACCGAAGCCAGTCACATCCGTGCAGCCGTGCAGACGATATTTTCTCAAAATCTCTGACGCATATTTGTTTAAAGTAGTCATAGACTTTACCGCCAGATCATACGCCTCTTTGGAAGCCGCTTTCATACGGGACGCTGTACATACGATCCCCACACCCAGTGGTTTTGTAAGGATCAGAGCATCTCCCACCTCACAGCCGCTGTTGGCAAAAACTTTATCCGGATGGATCACACCTGTCACAGACAATCCATATTTTACATCACTGTCTGCAATGGAATGGCCGCCTGCCAGAACTCCCCCTGCTTCTCTTACTTTTTCGCTGCCTCCCAGCATGATCTTTCCAAGAATATTTAAGTCCATTGCTTCCGGGAAACATACGATATTTAAGGCTGTTTTCACATCACCGCCCATAGCATAAATATCGCTTAGGGCATTTGCTGCTGCGATCTGACCGAATATATAAGGATCTTCCACCATTGGCGGAAAGAAATCCAGCGTCTGGACGATCGCCAGATCATCGGTAAGCTTGTAAACTGCCGCATCATCAGAACCGTCAAATCCAATGAGCAGATTGGGATCATAGGTCTTTGGCAGATTATTTAATACTCTGGCCAGTATACCCGGTCCCAGCTTTGCGGTACAGCCGCCTCCTTTACAGAATACGATTTCCTGTGGTTCCATTTTATCACTCCATTTCTCTTATTTTTTCAACCTTTTCCTCTGAAAAATATTGTGCAAATAATTGATCCATATGGTCTGTGGCATCTTTCTTAAAATCTTCATATGCCTGGATCAAACGTTCTGCCTGGGGTGTCAGTGTAGACCCGCCTCCATCTTTTCCACCGGTCTCACGGTTTGTAAGAGCAAATCCCCACTCTTTTTCTGCCCCCTTTAACATCTTCCATGCCTTACTGTAAGCCATATTCATAGACTTTGCTGCTTTTTGCAGGGAACCGGTGCGATCCACCTCACGAAGCAGCGTGACCATCCCCGGCCCAAAAGCCTTCTCTTCAAAATACAGTCTCAAAGACATCCCATAATGAAGCCTTTTTTCCCCCATATAGTTTCCTCCGTTATTTTCTTAAAAATATAACGTTGTAACAAAAAAAACGGCCAGTCATTTCCGGAACATTTTCTCCGGGGCAATGACTAAAGCCGGCTTTCATTTTTGCATAAAGCTCCAAACTGCGCTTTCGATTCTGTATTTAAGTATAGCATTATTTCTGTCCAAAGTAAAGTTCAAACAGACGCTCGCCTTCTTTTCGCAGTTCTTCTTCCATTTTTATGTAATTTTTCAAAAATTCTTCTCCCTTAGGAGTCAGCCTGGAAGAGCCTCCGTCGCTGCCTCCGGAACGGGAAAATAAAAGTGGGAATCCCAATTGTTTTTCTGCCTCCCTTAAGATCTTCCATCCCTTTGTATAGGACATATGCATCTGTTTGCAGGCAGTCTGCATGGAACCCGTATGGGAAGTAAGCTGTAAAAACTGAGACATCTGGGGACCAAAAAAGTCATCGTCACGTTCCAGGCTAAGCTCAATTTTGGGATGGATCTGTATCTGCTGACTTTTGATGAAATCAGCACTGCTGTCTCCTTCTGTTTCGATCGCACGGATGATTCCCTGGTCTTCCACAGGTATATCTTCTTCCCTGAAGACCTGGGAAGCCTGATACAGCGCTCCCCGCAGTCCCCTGTCACCCTGATAGGAAGCAATCACTTTCAGTACTCTGGATGTAATCAGAACCGGATGCCCGCGATAGTCATCAAAAACAGGCCTTACGATATCCGCCTTAACGTCCATCATCTGCTGTACTGTTTCCCGAAGAAAAACAGGAAATTTAGCAGGTAGCAGAAAAACGCGGTCACAGAGATCTTCTATATAATTAAGCCCCATGCAGATACTGGAAAACATCTGGGTTACAGCATATTGTTCATTTCTCAGGCAGATCACCTGAAGATTGGAAATATGTTTTTCTATCTCCTCTGCCTTATCACCGGTTATCACCACAATAGGAGAAACTCCCGCTCTTTTTAATGTGATAATAATACGGCGGATCACGGTGCTGTCACCTACAGGGAGAAGGGGATTAAAAGGTGTGTTTTTACTTTTATGTCCTGCGGCTACAATGACCGCTCCTGTACGAAGCTCTCTGCCATTTTCTAACTCCATTTCCCGTTTCCTTTCTTGTATCGCTTACTCTTTTATTTACAATTCACCCTTTAAAAGCAGGATTGCAGATGGATCTGCCCGAAGATATTCCGGTACCACGCCTACCGCGTCATGGGTATGAATGGCCTTTTCCTTTTTCCACCAAAGACCATTGCTAAGAGTAATATACCACTCAAAAGGCATTTCGGAAATACTGGGTTTCATAACTGGGATCAGATTTTCTTCACCGGCCTCTTTTCTTGCCTTTGCCTCTTCCCCTGCCAAAGGCTCAAAATCATGTGCACGGATACCGATGGCGGTAATATCATCGCCAACCTGCCTGTCTGTAACAAATTCCATATTGTCCCAGTCAAGGGCACGGACACGGTATTCTCCGGTTTTCTCAATCTTTGATATATTTTTACAGCCAGTCAGCCTTGCAGCCTTACAGGTAACCGGATCCTGGAAAATCTTCCTGGACTCTCCTGCAATCAGCACATGACCTCTGTCTAACAGCATGATATTTTTGCAAAGCTGGAAGGCCTCATCTCTGTCATGGGTTACCATAACAGAAACACCGTCATAATCAGCTAATACTTTAGAAAATTCCAGATGGAGACCTTCACGCAGATATGTATCCATAGCAGAAAAGGGCTCATCCAGAAGCAATGCCTCAGGCTCATAAGCTAAAATACGTGCCAATGCCACTCTCTGCTGCTGTCCTCCTGACAGCTGTCCCGGATAGCGCTTTTCCAGACCGGTCAGACGGAATCTTTCGATCATTTCTCCTACTTTTGCTTTAATCGCTGCCGGTGACTGTGCAGAAGGCTTTCTGCCGCCAATGGCCTTTTTCGCAGCCATTCCCTTTAAACCTGCAGCAATATTTTCCTCCACCGACATATTAGGGAAAAGGGCATAGTTCTGGAACAGATATCCTACACGGCGCATCTGCGGTTTTTCATTGATCTTTAAGGCAGAATCATAGAGAACTCTTCCGCCAGCCGCTTCGCCTTTTGCATACTGTAAGGCGATCCGGCCGCTGTCTGGTGTAACAATGCCGGCTATGGATTTAAGTGTCATACTTTTTCCGCAGCCGGAAGGTCCTAAAATTCCCAGACAGCCTTTCCCTGCATCAAATGAGACATCCAGGTCAAATTCTTTTAATTTTTTCTTTATTTCAACTCCAAGCCGGAGAGAATGTTCGGTTTGAACAGCCATTATTTTACCTCAATTCTAAGAAAACATCAAAACTTCCGTGAACGGACCAGTGCGCCCCAGTTCATAAGTACAACAGAAATAAATGCAATGACAACAATAATTGCTACATAAGAATAAGCTGCATCCATATTTCCTGCAGCTACTTCTGAATAAACAGCCATAGGCAGTGTTCTGGTCTTTCCTGCAATGTTTCCTGCGATCATGGCAGTAGCTCCAAACTCACCTAAGCCTCTGGTAAAAGCCAGGACGCCGCCGCTTAAGATACCTGGTGTGGCATTTGCAAAAAGCACTTTCCAGAATATAGCCCATTCACTCATTCCCAGCGTTCTGGCTGCTGCCACCAGATTCTGGTCTACCTGTTCAAAAGCGCCTCTGGCAGAGCGGTACATCAACGGAAATGACATAGTAACAGCTGCCAGTACAGTTGCGGCCCATGAAAAAGCGATCTTAACGCTGAAATATTCAATAAAAAACTGTCCAATAGGACGTTTTACACCAAAAAGATATAATAGAAAAAAGCCTGCTACTGTAGGCGGCAGGACTAACGGCAATGTGAGAATGCCATCACAAATGACTTTTAATGTTTCATTTTTCAGGCTTACTACTGCCCAGGCAGCAAACAGCCCAATAAAAAATGTGATAAAAATAGACAGACTGGCTGTCTTCATGGAAATCAAAATTGGGGACCAGTCCATTTAGAACCTCTTTTCTTATGAGATTTATATAGCAAGTAAGCCTGACGCTTTTTTGACCCGAGCATGTGCTTTCGTTTTTGTACTATGAAAGTGTTGCCAATCATCTATACAAACTGAATGCCTGCATGCAGGGCGTATAGACATTTGGCAACTAGTACATCGTTTTCGAAATAACTATACCTCTCACTTGTCTGTGAATCTGATTGCACTGGCTTTCATTTATAGTGATGACACCGTCAGGTGACATGTCCGCTTAATTACTGACTACTGCGCACTGGAAAATCCGTAATCTTCAAATACTGTTATTGCCTTATCAGTCTGTAAAAAAGCAACAAATTCCTTTGCCACTTCCTCATGGGCAGTACCCTTAACAACAGCTACCGGATAAATGACCTTCTTTGAAAGGCTTCCCTCTGGAGCTTCTGCTACAACCTCTACCTTATCAGCCATACTTGCTGCATCCGTTGCGTATACGATACCAGCGTCAGCACTTGCTGCTGCTACCTGGTTTAATACCTCGGTTACGTTGGTTCCGAAGCTTACCTTATCCTGGATCTTATCCCAGATACCTAAGTTTGTTAAAGCTTCCTCAGAATACTGTCCGGCTGGTACACTTGCAGGATCACCTAATGCAATGCTGTCTGCTTTCTCAATATCTTCAAATTTCTCAAGCTTCTTCTCATTTCCGGTTGGAACGATAAGAACGATCTTGTTCTCTAACAGATCTGTAATGGTATCAGAAGCGATCATACCTTCCTCATCCAGGGCTGTCATCTGCTTTATAGCTGCTGACATAAATACATCTGCATCCAGACCTTCTTCGATCTGTGTCTGTAATTTGCCTGAACTGTCATAGGTTCCCTTTACAGTTACACCCGGGTTTGCTTCTTCAAACATTGGGATCAGCTTATCTTCGTAAGCATTCTTTAAGCTTGCTGCTGCTGCAACTAAAATTTCTGTTTCTTCACCGGAAGCTGCTGCTGTGGTTTCTTTGGCAGTTGTTTCCTCTGCTGTGGTCTCTGCTGCAGTTGTTGCTGCTTCTGTAGCTGCTGTAGTCTCCTTTGCACTGCCGGAGCATCCAGCTAACATTCCTGCTGCCATCATAGCTGTCATTACAAGGCAAATCTGTTTCTTCATAATCCCATTTCTCCTTTTATAAAAATAATGTCATGTATATTTATAGCAGTATCGTTATACTCATTTGACTATAGCGTTTGCAAGGAGAATGCCGCCTGCGCGGCTTTCTTCCTCCCGCTGCAGGCGGTACAAAGATACTGTTTATTTACTATGAAAGTCCCGGACGGCAGCCGCGAATGAGCCATGCTTGCATGAGCGAATTCACGGGTATCGGACGGGCAAGCCGGTATGAGCAAGGAGCGCGATAGCGCGGATTGCGAATGCTGGCGACGATTGCGGGAGCACCAAAGGTGCGGAGCAATCGGCTTTCATGAATGGTGATGCCTGCGTCAGCAGGCATGTCCGTTTAGTTAGTCTCTTCTGGCGCACTCAGAAGCGCTGCCACGAAGGATCTTTAATCCATGGTCCAGACTGTCTAAGATAAATCCAAGGCTTTCTTTTACTGCCTTTGGACTTCCCGGCAGATTTACGATCAGTGTTTTCTTTCGGATCACGCTGACCCCGCGGCTTAACATTGCCCGGTCTGTTACTGCCATGGATTTATAACGGATGGCTTCTGCAATGCCAGGAGCATTTCTATCTGCTACTGCCATGGTTGCCTCCGGTGTCTGATCTCTTAAAGAAAAACCAGTTCCTCCGCTTGTAAGCACAAGATCCAGCTGTCTGCCGTCTGCCAGACGCATCAGCTGTGTCTTTAACATAGCAGGTTCATCTGGAAGGATCATAGTCTCCACTACTTCGTATCCCGCCTGCTCTAACATTTCTTTCGCTGCCGGACCGCTTTCGTCTACTCTTTCCCCTTTAGCGCCTTTATCGCTTAAAGTGATAACAGCTGCCTGGAATGGCCTGTTTTCATCTGGATAGCAGGTAATAACCGGATCTCCCGGACGGATGATCCCTTCCTGTAAAACTTCTGCAAATACGCCCTCTCTTGGCATAATGCATTCGCCCATTCTCTTATAAATAGCACAATGGCTGTGACATTCTTTGCCGATCTGGGTCATACGAAGAACCACATCTCCGATATAGATCATCATTCCTACAGGAAGAGAACGGAAATCAATGCCTTCTACCACCAGGTTTTCCCCGAAAGCACCATCTTCTACCTGAGCCCCCCGTTCATTAAACTCCTTTACCTTATCGTAAGACAGAAGACTTACCTGACGGTGCCATTTACCGGCATGTGCATCTCCTTCAATACCAAAATTTTTCAGAAAATGTCCCTCTGGAACAGAGTGTTTTTCCACACCTTTTTTCTCACTGGTACAGACCGCTTTTACAACGCCTTCTGGTCCTCTTTTTCCAGTTATCTCCATTTTATCTTATCCTCCAATTGAAATCATATTGTGAGCTTCCGTGATCTCTCCCGGCTTCTCAAAACAATGTGCTGCCGGCTTTTCATAAATCGCCTTTGCAAGTGCCTCCCTCAGTTTCGTCTGAAGCTTTTCGTCCCTTACATCTTTGTCTTTTGGCCAGATATAATGAGTATCCTGCGCCGGTCTTTCCTGTCCTTCTCTTAAAATGCTTCTCAGATCTGTACCATCATCATAGCAGAGACAGGATTTTACATGTCCCTGGGATGTAAGGCGGACTCTGTTGCAGGTAGAACAGAATTTTCCGTGGATCGCACTGATCAGGCCGATGCTTCCCTTAAATCCAGGAACTTTATAATATACCGCCGGTCCAAAACCATGGACTGTCGTATCTTCTGCCAGATCCGGATACATCTTTTTCATATTTTCCAGCAGCCAGTTGTGATCTATGGTCTTAAACTGTTTTCCATAGCCAATAGGCATCATTTCTATAAAACGCACATCTACAGGATAACGCTTTGCCAACTCTGCCACCTGCTGCCAGTTTTCCTGTGGCGAAAGCTCTGTAGCTTTTTCATCTGCCTGAAGCTGTCTGAAATCAATGGAAACTGCATTGATCTTAACAGGGATCGGTAAGCTTTCTGCTTTTTCAATCACTTTCAGCACCTCAGCCAGCTTGTCCCGGCCGGTTATCTTCTCATAAAGCACCGGATCTACCGTATCCAGGCTTATATTAACTGCATCCAGTCCTGCATTTAACAGCTGATCCATATATTGATCCAGCTGGACTCCATTGGTCGTCAGCGTAACTTTTTCAATCCCCGGCACTGTTTTCAGCATCTTTACCAGCTGAGGGCAGTTTTTTCTAGCTAAGGGCTCTCCGCCGGTAACTTTGATCTTTTTGATCCCCAGTGAAGCTGCTGCAATGGCAATAGCCTCAAATTCTTCCAGAGACAGCACATCCCACCGGGGCATACAGTCAATTCCATCAGGCATACAGTATTTGCAGCGCAGATTACATCGGTCCGTAATGGAAAACCGCATGTAATCGATCTCTCTTCCCATTCTGTCTTTCATCAGCGATCGCCCTGCTTTCTGGGATTGATAAATTCACCGCTTTTTCCGCCAGATTTATGTTCCAGGTAAATATTTCCCATTTCCATGGACTTATCCACTGCCTTGCACATATCATAAATGGTAAGAAGCGCTATATTTACACCTGTCAGTGCTTCCATTTCCACCCCGGTCTTTCCAGTGGTACGTGCGGTACAGGCCGCTTCTATTTCATTGTTTTCTTCTTTTATGATAAAATCCACTGTCAGTTTGGTCAGATTTAATAAGTGGCACAGAGGGATCAGTTCGGATGTTTTCTTTGCTCCCATGATGCCGGCTACTCTGGCAACTCCCAGCACATCTCCTTTTGCCATGGTCCCTTCTTTTACTTTCTTTAAACATTCAGGACTCATGTAAATGCTTCCCCTTGCAGTAGCTTCCCGCTTTGTCTCTGCTTTTTCGCTTACATCTACCATAAGGGCATTGCCGTTTTCATCAAAATGTGTAAATTCCATTGTACTACACTCCCTTTCCAAAACCACAGTTAGGGAAGGTACAGACCGGACAATTCAGGCACAGACCACCCATACCTAAAGCTGCCAGTTCTTCCTCTGTTACCTTGTCATCTGCCATAACTCTTGGAAGTACCAGATCAAAAATCGTCCTCTTTGCATACATAACACAGCCTGGAAGTCCCATAATGGCAACCGTTCTTGGATTCTCCCCGTCTGTTACCTGATAATAAGCTAACATAAACATAGCTCCCGGAAGTACCGGTGCTCCGTAAGATACAATATCTGCTCCGGTATTTTTGATGGCAAGAGGTGTTTTATCATCCGGATCCACACTCATGCCGCCGGTACAGACTACGATATCTGCTCCTTTATGGATCATATCAAGGATGGAAGCAGTTACCTTCTTATCATCATCGTTCCATGTTACATGGTCAATGATCTCTGTATCAAATTCTGCCATTTTCCCTTCAATAACAGGTGTAAAGGTATCTTTGATCCTTCCGTAGAAAACTTCATTTCCAGTAGTAACGATACCGACTTTTTTATGTTTAAAAGGCAGCAGATTTAAGATCGGTTTATTTCCTGTTGCCGCCATAGCTGCTTCTTTGGCTCTTGTCATCTTCTCTTCTTCAATAACAAGAGGAATAATACGGGTTCCCGCTAATTTATCACCCTTTTTAACAGCAAAGTTTCCGTGACGGGTGGCGATCATCATCTGACCGAAGCCATTAACAGCCTTTAAACCTTTGTTGTCTACTTTCAGCAGACCGTCACAAGCTGCTGAAAGCTCAATCTTTCCTTCTTTTGCCTGGGACCGTTCCATATGCTCTCCCTTACACATAGAACAAAGAACCTCTGCCGCATCATTTTCATGAAGCATGCCTTCTTCTTTTTCCCATACATAAAGCTGATCTTTTCCTACACTTAAAAGTACCGGGATATCTTCTTTTGTAACAATGTGGCCCTTGCGGAAAACCGCGTCTTTGGTCACACCTTTGATGATCTGTGTAATATCATGGCAGAGGACAGCTCCCTCTGCATCTACTGTTTTAATTAATTTCATATCTTTATGTAACCTCCCGTTATTATTTCTTGTGAATAACGTACTATTAGCATAACACTGTCTTAACTTTTTGTAAACCTTTTAACCAAAACTTTTGGCCCTATAAAAAAATAATGGGGAAAAAGATCTTGCAGCATATAACGCCTGCAAGACCTTTTTCCCCATTATTTTTTGTTTTTGCTGCATTTCCATCATGCACTTTGCTTATTTTTCTTCTCCTCCAAGAAGCCGTTCAAATACCATATCATATCCGTCACTTCCATAATTGAGAGAACGGTTCACGCGGCTGATGGTAGCTGTAGAAGCCCCTGTCTTTTCCGCGATCTCCAGATAAGTCTTTCCTTCCCTGAGCATTTTTGCCACTTCATATCGCTGTGAAAGTGACAGCAGCTCATTGATCGTGCACACATCCTCAAAGAACTTGTAGCACTCTTCCGGATCTTTCAGCGTGAGGATCGCGTCAAATAAATGATCTACGGCTTCTGTTTTGATCTTTTTGTTCATGTTTCCTGCTCCTTATATACATTACCGCCCCCGGACGGTCGTTGTATGAATTAAGTGTTTTTTCATCTGTATAATTTTAACATATTAAAGTCTGAAAGTCCATATCTTTCCGCAAAATCAATATATTCTCCAAGAAAAATGTGTGGTATACTATGAAAGAACATGGAATGTGCTTTCTGAAAGACTCTGAGAGTACATTTTAACAAAGGAGGAAAGATAAGTAACTAAAAATACAATTAAATATGAACAAATAGGTTCAAATATACTCAAAATCCAGAGTATTCGTTTGTGCTAATGTCAAAGCAGTCGGAAACGTCGAGAAGTAACCAGTGCAAGTTGGAACAGCCTTGCTAATTATAGGATAGAACCTTGATGGTGACGTTTGGACAATGGTAGAAGCCTACGAAAACCAAGTAGCAAAAC
>UQTA01000008.1 GCA_900543885.1 uncultured Clostridium sp. | reverse complement strand
GATTTGCCTACAGCTTCCTTCAGATTCCACCTCACGATGGACACCCTTGCTGTTCAGCTATACATTTCCCACTACCTGGGCATGTTCAGGACTTTCACCTGCGAGAGCGCGCCCATGGCGCGCAAACGAAACGTGTGCCGCAAAGCGCACAAAAAAACTGCTGTATACAGTTATATTACTCTCGTATACAGCAGTTTTTATTTTCTTCTTATTCTGTTTTAAAAATACTTCTTGCTTCCCCAAAGATTACTTCTTTTAAGGTCCAGATATTCATTATAAGCTTTTTCAAGGATCTGCTTTTCATTTGAAAACTTCAGCAGATGATATGCTTCATAAAATTTGTAATACCCGGAATCCAGAAAGTATTCTTCCCGCTGTGGTTTACTGTAATAGCTGTCGGCCATCATCAGATACCAGTGTACATCTTTTTCCACCACATCCTGAGGGGTGTTAAATGTGTACTGGCTCTTTCCGATATATTTGATAATAGACGCGCTGACTCCTGTCTCTTCTTTTACTTCCCGGAGCGCTGTCTCCTTATACTCTTCGCCAGCTTCTACTGTTCCCTTAGGCAGGACCCATCCCTCGTATTTGTTCTTGTAATTCTTATACAGGACCAGGATCTTCCCTCGAAATATAACCACACCGCCGCAGCTCGTTGCCTCAATCATTGCAATTCCTCCCGGTTTTGGTGTGAATCTGAATAACTGGTTTTAGTATACAACGTTTGAGGGTTATATGCAAGAAGGAAATCTAGTGTACTGTATCATTCACATTTCGCATAATGACTTGCCTGAATTTCCATCTGCTGTGTTGTCGTCAATCGACGATGCCACCGCATCGCCTCATTCCTCCGCCTTGCAGATTGAAAATTCATTCTGCGTCATTTTGCTGAAAGTGAATGATACAGTACACTAGTACATCGTTTCGTAAATAACTTTACCATTCGCAGGCAAGTAAGTGGTGTAGTTATATCGAAAACGATATACCAGGTGTGTACGCTCAAGCGCTATTTCTTAATTGCTCTGTGTACCAAATGTAGCATCATAGTTCGCTTTTTCTTCTGTCATTGCCTGTGCCCATTCATCAAGGAACTCCTGCACAGAACAAAGTCCTGTCATTGCTTCCTGCATTTTTGGTTCTGCTGTATTAGCCAGGATATTTCTGTATTCAGTTAAATACAGAGGTTCCTTGAAGAACTTCAGTTCTGGATCAGCCATATATTCTGCAGCTGTTACGTAGTAAGGTTTTTCTGTTACCCAATCTGCCTTTGAAGCTTCCTCTTCTACTGGAATACCACCACGAAGTTTTACAACGTCTGGTGCTGCGTCAGAAACCATATACTGGATAAAATCCCATGCTGCATCTGGATTCTGGCAATTTTTAGAAATAGAATATCCCTGTGCATCTACTACCGGATGGCAATTATAGCCTTTTACACTTGGAGGCATCAGGAAAATCTGGAATTTACTATAATCTCCGCCAAATGTATTATCGATCAATTCCGCAGAACCAAGGTTATGGAAAATAGATGCGGTTGTTTCAGACTGGAAAGATGCCGCTACTTCTGTCCATCCTTTATTCAGATCATCCTCTGCTGTATATTTATTATAGAGAGAAAGATATTTTTCACAAAATTCTGCATGGAGAGGATCATTGATAGTAGATTTTCCTTCTTCATCAAAAGCTTCTGTAATACCTGAATAAGCATACATCATATATTCCAGATTCTGTGCACCACCAGAACCTCCGCGGATTGTTGTACCATAGCGGTTGTTCTCAGGATCTGCAACTTCTTTTAT
Source organism: uncultured Clostridium sp. (assembly GCA_900543885.1). GTDB lineage: Bacteria > Bacillota > Clostridia > Lachnospirales > Lachnospiraceae > Enterocloster. The sequence continues at coordinate 81,140 of UQTA01000008.1, read as the reverse complement.
ACTGTCAAAAAATTCATCCCATGTCTTCGGAATCTCAATTCCCTTTTCTGCATACCAGTCTGAACGGATCCAAAAGTTTCTTACATTCATATAAGATGGAATTGCATACAGATCCTTTTTCTGTGGATCATATTCTAAATTGGCATCCAGAGAGCCCTGGGCGATCTTTCCGTTTAATTTAGAATTCTCATAATAATCTGTTAATGGAATAATGTTTCCTCTTGTGATAAATTCCGGCATAAAGCACTGGAAAACATCTGGCGCCGCATTTGCAGAAAATGCCATTTCCAGTTTATTTTTTGCATCAGCTGCATTTCCAGGTATACCTAAATATTCAATCTCTACATCTGGATGCTCTGACATATAGTTATCTACCGCAGTCTGATATACCTGATCTAATTCCGGTGTTGTCATTTCCATCCAAAATGTCAGTTTTACTTTTTCTCCGCTTTCTGTTTTCTGTGTTTCTGTTTCAGCTTTGCTTTCTGCTGCTGTACTCCCTGCTGGCGCAGTGTTCTGATTTCCACTACCGCATCCCGCCAGGCTTGCTGCCATCATAAGCGCTAATCCAGTTGCTACAAATTTTTTGATCATTTGTGTAACCTCCCTGTTTTTTATATCATCATTATATTATTTTTTCTTTTTATTTTGAATTTAGTACTTTTGCATCAACATTTAATATTTTTGCATGTTATACGGAATGTTTTGATCTCAAACGGTTTAAATACAGTGAAAAATCTGTTTTTATCCGTTGCTATCTCTGTATCATCTGTCTCCAGCATATTACACTCTGACACTTTATATCCTGGCATTAATACGATTTCAGCCTTTTTTCTGGTTCCGAATCCTTCATATGCCCGGGCTATATATCCATTCCCATCTTCTGCAAGCTTCAATGTTTCAATAAAAATCCCCTCTGTCTGACATTGGATCAGGGATCCGCAGCCTGTTTCTTTTTTCTCGCCTCTTCCCCATATAACTTCCAGTGGATTATTCAGTTCATAGGCATGTTTTTGTACCTGACCTTCACGGTAAGTTCCCTTATGGGGTAAAAAAGAATAAGTAAACTCATGGTATCCCTTATCCGCTGTATTTGGAAATGTAGGAGATTTCAATAAAGTCAGCCGCATCACACCATCATGTATATCATATCCATATTTGCAGTCATTCAAAAGTGCTGCACCATATCCTGGTTCACTGATATCTCCAAAACGCTGTGCACATGTTTCAAACTTTTCTGCATCCCAGGAAGTATTGGTATGTGTAGGACGTTCAACTGTTGCAAACTGGATCTCATACACTGCCTTATCTGCAAAAATATCCACCGGAAATGCCGCTTTCAGTAAAATATGTTCTTCTTTCCAATTGATCTTCGTAACAAAATCAATCCTTTTACTTCCTGCATACACGTAAATATTCTGTATGATCTCTGAAGACAAATATTTTCTTTTTTGCGTAATGCAGGCTCTTACCACTCCCATTTCAGTAAGTTCCATTGATGTTAAACTGCCGCCATCATAACTCTTTTTACGATAATACGGACTGATTTCCCATGCATCATACTGATATGGTCTGTCTTCATATGTTTCCAGACAATTACCTGGACCTGATAATACTTCACGTTCTTCTTCTTTATCATAAATAGAGCTTAATGTTCCATCTTTTTCAAATACGATCCGAAGCAACGCAGACTCCAGACAATGCCCATCCCACTTCCATAATGGAGCTGTCTCTTCCTGGGTTGAAACCTCTTTTACGTCAAAAATTGCGAACTGACCTGCTGGTGCCTTCACTCTTGCTATGTACTTCCCGTCATCACACTTTTGTGCCACGTACCGGCAGCCGGATTCTCCTTCAAGAATCAGCTGTCTGGCCTGACTTTTGTATGAAAACAGGATCGTTCCTTCCCGTTCAAATCCCAGAGTATTTAAAACTGTCAGCTTCTTATCTGGTATTTTCTCTTCTAATATCCTAAGCGCCTGCTGTTTATAATTTTCTAAAACCGCAAATATCTCTGTATATATCTTCTTTACATCTTCATAAACTTCTGTGATCGACGATCCAGGAAGAATATCATGAAATTGATTAGTAAGGAATTGTTTTTCCATTTTTTCCCATTGTTCCCTATCCCATGTAAATCCCCGGGATACACATTGGGCCATACACAAAAGAAATTCTGTCTCCTGCAGTTTGCTTTCTGCTTTTCGGTTTAAACGTTTTATTTCCCCTACGGATGTATAGGTTCCCCTATGGAATTCCAGATATAACTCTCCATTCCATTCAGGAAGCTCCTTCTTTCCCTTCACTTTCTGATCCAGATATTGAAAGAAAGATAAACTATCTGAAAACTTTACCAGCGGACAACCGGGAATTCCTTTTTCCATTCTCTTTCCCTTTTCTACCATATCACGGGTTGTTCCACCACCGCCATCTCCATAGCCATATGGGATCAAAAATGAAGGTTCCAGAGTTTTCTGACTATAACGTTTCCAGCCTCCCATAACATAATCCGGTTCCAAAATTCCGTTATACGTAGTAATATAGGGACTTCTGGCAAATCCAAATGGATTATAATCTGTTTTATCATACTGCTTTGCAGGTGCAAAGTGGGTCAATAATCCTGTTCCGTCTACCCCTTTCCACATAAAAGTATCAAAAGGTATCTTATCCTTCTCATTCCAGCTGATCTTGGTTGTCATAAAATAATCTATTCCACATTTTTTACAGATCTGAGGAAGCGATGCTGAATATCCAAATACATCTGGCAACCATAATACCTTACTGTCTTTTCCAAATTTTTCCAGAAAATATTTTTTTCCAATTAAAAACTGACGGATCAGACTTTCTCCGGAAGTCAGATTACAGTCTGCTTCTACCCACATTCCGCCTTCCGGTTCCCAACGGCTTTCCTGTACATATTTTTGGATTTTCTTAAATTGTTCAGGCTGGGTTTCTTCCATATATTCATAAAGCTGCGGCTGGGATGACATAAATTTATATTCCGGATATTCATCTAAAAGCTTCAAAGCTGTACTGAAACTTCTTTGAACCTTCATTTTTGTGTGCTGAAATCTCCACATCCATGCTATATCTATATGGGTATGACCTACACAAAAAGCCTGGATATTTTCAGTTCTTTCCGTCTCCCATATCTGCTCTAATATTTTTTTTGCTTCTGGAAGTGTCTGCCTGAACCTGTTTTTTTCTCTAAAATCCAGCTGTCCTATCGTTTCATTTAAAATTTTTCGCAGTCTGAGGCCTTTTTCACTTTCCTTATCCGTATATTTCGCAGTCTCATACACTGTTTTTATATCATAATAAAAAGACTGGATATCTTCCTCCAAAGTGAAAAAACGTATTGCAAATAAACCCGGCCGGTTTTCTTTATCACTCCAGGTACGGCCTCTTGTGACCATACCTGCCCATGCATCAAAATCCAGTTGTAGTGTTTCACCGGAAACTGCTTTTTTTCTCAAAAGACAACTTTCGTGATACAGATCCAACCCCTGCATTGGTTTTTCATTACAGTATAGAAGAAACTGAGGATTCTGGGCATACCATTCTCGTTTGTCCTGAGAAATCTCCACCCATAATTCTTTTCCGTCAGCTTCCGCTGGTATTGTAAAAATACAACGGAACCACCCATATTCATCATATCCGCCCCATCGATCCATTGGTCCGAACGGATCAAATTCAGGAGCTGTTTTCCAATCCATTTTTACGGGTGCATACCATAGTTTCCCAGGACTAAATATATCTGCAATACATAAAGATCCGATATCTTCTATGGCCTGACTGATCCGCTCCATATCAAAATCGTTTATTAAATTCATCTTTTCCCTCTTTAACCTTTTACTGCACCAGATGCCATTCCACTAACCAGATGCTTTTGTATAAACGCAAATAATATAATTGGTGGTATCAAAGCAATCACACTGCTGGCTGCCAGTGATGCCAGATTCACAGAAGACTCTGCGATCAGTGATTTTAATGCTACCGGAATCGTAAATTTATCATTTGACATAATGAAAGAAAATGCAACCTGAAATTCATTCCAGCATCCTACAAATGCAAATGCACTGGTCGCTACAATTCCCGGAAGAACGATCCTTGGAACGATCCTGCTGATAATATAAAATCTGCTGGCACCATCTACCATAGCTGCTTCTTCAATTTCAATAGGCACATCGTTAATAAATCCCCTCATTAAAAGTGTATTAAATGGTGTCTGTGAAACTATATAGAAAAGGATTACGGATCCTCTCGTATTGATCATTCCCATTTTGTTAAACATTAAAAACAGCGGAACTATGTAAATGATCACAGGCATAATTTGTGTTAAAAGCAATAGCATCATAAACAGACTTTTTCCCTTAAATTTAAATCTGGACAATGCATACCCATTCAACATGGAAAACACAACAATAAATATAACTGCTCCCAGCCCGATCGCTAAACTATTGAAGAAATACATGGAAAATTTATTTCGTGTCCATGAAATAATGTAATTAGAAAATGTAGCTGGCGCCGGAATATATCTTACTGGAAGTTTAAATACATCCTCCGGCATTTTAAAAGATGTAATAATACTCCATATTACAGGTGCAGCTGTAATGAAGGCAATTATTATTAATGGAAGATATATACCTAATGCTTTTTTTAACTTTTTTTTCATCTTTATTGTCATTTTTCTTCCACCCCATATTTCGTTATCTTTAAATAAATAACAGCAAAAAGAAGCAATCCTGCTGCCATCAAAACTGCCATAGCAGAACCATAACCATATTTTCCGCCAACAACTGCCTGCTGCATCAAATATACCGGCATTGTTGTGGTTAAGCGAAGCGGACCACCATTGGTCATTGTAAATATTAAATCAATCGAATTAAATTCCCATATACATCTTAATAAAACAGAAAATGTCAGTGTTTCCTTCAAAAAAGGAAGAGTAATATAACGAAAACGCTGAACAGAGCTGCAGCCATCTATATCACATGATTCGTATATATCCTGGGAGATAGACTGCAAGCCTGCAAGGATCGTGATCGCAAAGAATGGTATACCTCTCCACAGCTCTGATACAACAACCGCCCAAAAAGCTGTATGAGGATTAGACAACCATGCTACTCCATCTTTTAATATTCCTACTTTCTCTAAAATATCATTAATCACACCTACATGCTGGTTATACATGATCGTCCACAGCATCGTTGCCAGCACACCTGAAACAGCCCATGGCATAAAGGCAATTGATCTGAAAAGACCGCGGCACTTTACTTTTTGATTCAATAATAAAGCAATGCCCATTCCTAAGATAACCTGACCTATAATTTCTGCTACTACCCATTTCAAGCTGACCCCAAATGCCTTTGAAAAAACTTTATCCCCTGTAAGCAGCTTCTTAAAATTTTCTAATCCGATAAAATTACCTACTCCTGAAAAACTATTCGTAGAATAATCCTGCAAACTTAAGTTCACAACCTGGGTAATCGGATAGAACATAAACAGTACGATCAGTAAAACTGTAGGTAATATCAGTAGATATGGAAAATACTGATCCGAACGATATTTTTTATTCATTTTCATAACCTTCACCTCACATATTTTTTATGATTTTATTTTATTACAAATATCTGTCATTTTACATAAAGCAGTTTGCTTCTTTTGTTTGATTTTTTATCAAAAAAAACTGCCAGATCTCTCTGACAGCTTTATATATTGATCATTTTATTTATAATCTCTCGGACTACAGCCCATATATTTTTTAAAAACAACGCTAAAATATTGTGGATTATTATATCCAACTTTTTCGCAGATCTCATACACTTTCATATCTGTTGTCCGTATCAGCTCTGCAGCCATTTTTACACGTACTTTTGTCAGCCATACCATAAAATTTGTATTTTCATACTTTTTTATCAGACGGCATAAATGAGATGGAGACAAATGGATCGCTTCTGAAAGATCATTTAGGCTTAAACCAGCTATAGTATAATTCTGATGAATATATTCAGCAATTTCCTGCATGATACCGTTTCCATTTACCATACCATTATCAGAAGTCTGTGTACAAACGATCCTCTTATTTCCATGGCCTTTTGCCAGCTGCAATGCCATATAAGCAGAATTATATGCCATATCTGTTTGAAAGATATCATCATATACATCACTGATCCCCGCCCATGCTTCTACTTTCAGAAATTCCTGAAACTTTACAATTATCTCTTCTGCTGTTTCTTTTACATGCTTATAAAAATCTCTCTCATTTTCCTCCTGGGCGAAAATAACAAATACCTGATTATCATAAGAGCCACATACGACTGTTGCACAATGTGCTTCACTTACCTCTTTTGCTGCATTGATATAAGAAAAAAGATAAAGACCGTTTTCATTTGGTTTATCTTCATCTACAGGTGTATTAAGGGCAACATCCAAAATAACAAAATAATATGCCGCTGCTTCTTTTTTCCATCCCATTTTTTTCAGAACTGACTGACGGTCTGAATTTCTCGCAAAACCAATGATCAGGTCGCTTACTGTCTCAACAGCCTGTTGGCGAATAGCCTGATCCAATAAGCGTTCTCCTGCCCTTTCTCTTTCTAACAGTTCCGCAACACTCTTTATCTCCTGCAAAAGGATCTCCTGCTTTTCATATTTTAAAATATAAGCACTGGCTTTTAACTGGATTGCTTTTTTCGCATACTGAAATTCATCATATCCTGTAAGAAAAATGATCTTAATATCCGGATATTCTTCTCTTATCCAGGCTGCCAGTTCTAACCCATTTATAAAAGGCATATTAATATCCGTAAGTACAATATCCGGCCTTTCCCTTTCAATAATTTCTTTTGCATCAAGACCATTTTTACCGGGAGTTGTCAACGTAAAACCATTTTCTTTCCATGCTATCTTTTCTACGATACCTTCCCGTATAATATCTTCATCATCCACGATCAACAATTTCATTCTTTAACCCTCGTATTTTTTCTCTGGTATTCTCACTGTCACACTGGTATATTTTCCTTTCTCACTTTCCATTTGAATACCATATTCTTCTCCAAAATATAATTTTAAACGCTGATTACTGTTCCATAAACCAAAATGAGGATTTTCTTTCTTATCCTGCAATTCTTTTTCGTTAATATCATTTTCCAACACTTCCAGTGTTTCCGGCGAAATCCCATCTCCGTTATCCCACACTGTTAATATGATCGTACCATCAAGAGAGCACCCCGATATATCGATCATTCCTTTTTCTGTTTTATTCTTGATCCCATGTTGGACTGCATTTTCTACAAGCGGCTGTAAAGTCAAAGTCAATATCTCGCAATCCAAAATATCCTCATCTACATTAACCAGCCATTCAAAAGACTCATTATATCTGATTTTTAAAATGCTCAGATAATGGTTTATTACCTCTAATTCTTTTCTAATAGTAACTCTTTCTTTTCCATGATTTAAACTGATCACATAAAAATCGATCAGGGATTGAAACATATCACTTGCCATCTGATAACGCTGCAGATCGATCAGTGTTTTCACAGAAAATAGTGTATTATATAGAAAATGGGGATTGATCTGTGACTGGAGCATTAAAAGTTCTGCTTTTCTTTTTCTTTTTTCTACCTGTATGATCTCACGTACCTGAACTTGTATCGTTTCTACCATTTGGTTTAAAGCCCCTGCAACCCGCTTCAATTCTTTTTGATCCTTTGTGGTAAATGATAATTCTTTTGCCCCTATCTCATATTTCTCTATCTGCTCTGCTAATCCTGAAATATCTTTTGACATCCACCTGGATAAATACATCACAGGTACGCATGCAGCGATCAACATCAGGACTACAAGCAAAAAAATCATTTTTTTCATAACTTCCGTTCCTGTCATAATGCTTTTTAACGGAACGCCATAAACAATTACCCAATTATTGGAAAACAGTTTTTCATAAGTCAGCATAATATCTTTTCCATCTGTATCTTTTGTTATAAAACTGACGTTTCCAACTTTCTTATCACTTAATATCTTTTCTTTATCTATATCTGATAATTTCCATGCACCTGCCGTTTCCTCATAACATGAAAGACCGTCTGACGATAAAACTGCTGCAAAACTCCCCTTATTAGTCACTATATTTTTTAATATATCTGTGATAAATCCCACACGAAAATTAATTGCAAGAATTGCACCTGACGCTGAAACTGAATCCCCATTTACACATAATAAAGTCATAACTTTCCTTGGTATTTTTGTAGATAATAAGGTGTCTTCATGCTCATTCTGCCATATATACCGGAATAGTTCCTTATTTTCATTTTCAATATCAAGCCTACCAAGCAGTGTATCATATGTATCTTTCATAACATACGGGGACGGGCTTCTCATATATACAATATTTTTTCCGGTTTTTTCCAGTATTACAATAGAATCAATCAGTTCTGCATTATCCACCGCAATATCTGTCAGCTGCTGATACAGCTTCTTTCTGTTCTTCAGATACTCTTTGTCAATCGGATCCTGACGTTTATGTAAAAATACAAAATATTTGAACGCACTGCTATCCACGATTGATACAGCTTTTAAATGTATTGTATTAAGCTTATCTTCAATCATCGTTTCCGTCTGATGTACAGAATTTTCCATCATGCCTTCGGTATTTAATTTTAACTGCTCCGAAGATATAGAAAGACATGCTCCCCCCGTAATGATGATAAAAGCAAATATAAGAGGAAGAAATATAAGGAACAATTTATTGTGAAAACTTAATTTATAAAAAAAATTTCCTTTATTTTTCATTTCAATCCACATTCTCCCTTTGATCAAAGTCTGTATTTTAAGCTACTTACCAAATGTATCATAACATATGTCGATTACCAGCACAATATCGCAGTTTGCAGTATAATTGCTGGATGTAATATCTCTTTTTTGTCTAAATAATCCCTTTTTTTGCCAAAAAACAGCCTCACAGGCTGCATTTATACACCTTTATGTACTATGCATCTTGCCTGCAAGGCTGGTTTTTTATGCTCTATTATTACACTCATGAGTTCATCCTGCACTCACAAGCCATTCGCTTACGCGCTTCACTGCATGCTATTACAGACAGCTTATTTCATCCCCATAAAGATCTTCTCATCTGTAATAGGAAGCTCCCTGATCCTAACGCCGACTGCATTATATACCGCATTTGCAATAGCCGGAGATGGGGTATTGATAACGATCTCACCGATGGATTTTGCACCAAAGGGGCCAGTTGGCTCATAGCTGCATTCAAATTCTACCTGAACTTTTCCCACATCCTGACGGCTTGGTACCTTATACTGCATAAAGGAATTTTCATGAACACGGCCATGATCAGAATAGGTTACATCCTCATACATTGCCATGCCAATTCCCTGTGCCAGACCGCCTTCTGTCTGTACTCTGGCCAGATTTTCATTTAATGGTGTTCCACAGTCTACTGCTGCGGCAAACTGGATCAGTTCGATATGACCGGTTTCCTTGTCAATCTCCACTTCTGCAGCACCTGCCATAAATGGTGGCGGGGAAACAGGTGAAGTATGGGACTCTGTAGCCTGAAGGGCTTCTTCGTTAAAGCACATAGCTTTATTTCCGATATCCTTCAGTGTGATCTCCGTCGGTTCTCCCTCAGGCGCATTTAACCTGCGGACTGTCTTTCCAGTAAACTCCAGATCGTCCTCTGAGCAATTCAGATATTCTGCTGCTTTCTTTAATATCTTCTTTTTCAAAGATTCACAGGTCTTTACCACTGCCATACCCGTCAAATAAGCAGTACTGGAAGCATAGGAACCGGAGTCATATGGGGAAATATCCGTATCAACACCGTAAACCACAATATCATCCAGCTCACAATCCAGGCACTCTGCTGCTACCTGTGCCAGTGTGGTATCACAACCGGTTCCCATATCAGATGCACCGATTGTCATACTGTAAAAGCCGTCATCATTTACCTTAATGGTAACGCTTCCTACGTCTACACCGGAAATAGCAGAGCCCTGCATTGCCATTGCCAGACCTACTGCCCTTACTTTGCCATTTCCCATGTCTTTTCTTGGATACTTTTCATCCCAGCCGATCATTTCCATAGCCTTGTCTACACAGCGGTCCAGAGCACAGCTGTTGGCAGTTTCGCCATAGTAAGCAGGCATCACCTGTCCCTGGCGTATCATATTTTTCTTTCTAAGCTCAATGGGGTTCATTCCCATCTGGGCTGCCAGTTCGTCTATAGCGGACTCTACAGCAAAAATACCCTGGGTTGCTCCATATCCGCGGTAAGCACCTGCGGACATACGGTTGGTATAAACTACATCATAAGCAAAGCGGAATGCCTTTGGTGTACCGTACAAAGGAATAGACTTGTGTCCTGAAAGACCTACTGTAGTCGGTCCATGTTCGCCAAAAGCACCTGTATTGGACAATGTATACACATCCATTGCCTGTAAAATACCGTTGTCATCGCAGCCCAGCTTTACCTTTACCTCCATTTCATGACGTGGAGAAGATGCGATCTGGGACTCATAGCGGCTGTAAATGATCTTAGCCGGTTTTCCGGTCTTCATAGTAACGATCGCCGGATAAACTTCTGCTACTACGGTCTGCTTTGCACCAAAGCCGCCACCGATCCTTGGCTTGATAACGCGAATCCTTGATTTTGATACATCCAGTGCATGAGCCAGGATACGACGCACATGGAAAGCGACCTGGGTGGAAGCCACTACATTTAAACGTCCATATACATCCATATAAGTAAATGCACGAAAAGTCTCCATCATGGCCTGTTGGTTTGCTTTAGTATGGTATGTTTTTTCCACAATGTGGCTGCAGCCTGCAAATGCTGCCTCCAGATCACCGTGGGTCTCACCGCCGCTGGCACATAAGTTTCTCTTATTATCAGCGCCCACATTACACAGCGCTTTCCAGTTATCCTCAGGATGTACCAGGATTTTTCCATCTTTTGAATCATGCATATCTAAAACAGGCTCCAGAACCTGATATTTCACCTTAATAAGGCGCATTGCATGATCTACCGCAGCTTCTGTCTCACCTGCGATGATAGCCACTGCATCTCCCACAAAACGTACTCTCTGATCCAGGATCAGGCGGTCATACGGACTTGGCTCCGGATAGGTCTGGCCAGCCATGGTAAAACGCTTCTGAGGAACATCCTTCCATGTAAGAATACATTCGATCCCCGGAACTCTGGAAGCAACCTTACAGTCGATTTCTTCGATCAGCGCATGGGCATAAGGACTTCTAAGCACTTTTACGATCAGGCAGTCCTTTGGTGCCAGGTCATCGGTGTAGACCGGCTTACCTGTTACCAGTGCTTTCGCATCTTTTTTCACAACAGGAGCGCTTATCAGCCGGAATTTCTTTCCTGTTGCAGGATTAATCTGTGTATATGCCATTTTCTTATGCCTCCTTTCCGCTCTGCTTCATATCCAGATATTTTTTTACAGCCCTAAGCTGGGACATGTATCCGCTGCAGCGGCATAAATTTCCAGAAAGATATTCTTTGATATCTTCTTCATCCGGATTTTTTAATTCTTTTTCCATAGCAAGAACATTCATAATAAAGCCCGGATTGCAGAAACCGCACTGCTCTCCGCCTTCTCTTGCTAAAAACATTCCAAATTCTTCTGCCTCTTTCTGCAGACCTTCCAGTGTTGTCACATGACGGCCATCTGCACGAATGGCAAGTGTGGAACATGACAGAACCGGCTTTCCGTCCAGCCATACAGTACAAAGACCGCAGTTTGCTGTCTCGCAGCCTCTTTTTACACTGTAGCATCCCAGTTCACGTACCAGATCTAATAACAACATGTCCGGTCTTACATCTGTCTCTACCTGTTTTCCATTTAAACGAAATGAAAGTCTCATACTCTGCCCACGCTCCTTCCTTTGATCTGCTCCATAAGACGGCGGGTATATACAGTTGCAAGGGTTTTTCTGTACGCACCGCTGGCACGCACATTGTCACCATAAGTAAAGGCATCTGCCGCCTGTTTTGCCATTTCTTTTAAAGTATCAAAATCATCCTCTGTAATGATCACTGCCTTTGCCTTTGCAGGTCTTGCTCCAACGGACACAAACCATTTATTTCCAAGATTGGAAACGCAGCAGGCAATCACAGGGAAATCGGTACGGGAATTGCGCTGGCTGGTGTAAGCAGCCTTTCTTCCGTCTTTCTTTATGATAATACGAACCAGGATATCCTTCTGATCTCTTCTTACAGGTCTGGCTGCAAATTCAGAAAGAGGAATGGTTCCCTCATGATACAGTTCCACATATGCATCAAGAGCCAGCAGGCAGGTCAGGATATCAGAAAATCCAAAACGTGCAAAAATACTGCCTCCTACGGTTGCGCAGTTTCTCATCTGAACACCCACGATATTTCTGGTACATTCTTTAAAAATACCGTCGAAATACTGGTTCAGACCCTCATGAGTCTCTAACTGATGTAAACTGCACATACAGCCAATGGAAAACTCCCCTTCTTTTTCTTCAATTGTATCCAGCCCAAGCCCGGACAAATCTACAATAGTACGCTTGGTAATATGGGTCATTTTCATCCACACCATTCCACCTACTACCAGACTGCTTCGCTTCTGACAAAGCTCGTATGCTTCTGCCAGATCGCTTACCTTAACATAATCATCTGCTCGGAACACCTGATTTTCTCCCTTCATATCTCTGTGCTAATAAATGTTAATAAGTTTTTCTTATAAACATCTCGTTATTTAGTAAAATTTAAAACAAAACAGGCAGATTATAACACGAAATCTGCCTGTTTTCCATAGTATTCGTTATTCTTTTTTAAGATATAAGAGGTCAAAAAGAAAAACAAGCGCCACCAACGGGGGCATTTGTTTTTCTTGACCTCTTAACGAAGGTCTCGTCTGCGTTAGCAGACAGTAGAGCGCGTCAGCGCGGGAGACCTGAGTATACTAACGACTCATATATATATCAAACAACTGCCTTGCAATAGGCCCTGCAATTTTTCCACCGCTGCCGGATTCTTCCACCAGGACTGTAACAACGATTTTCGGTGACTGTACCGGAGCAAAACCTGTAAACCAGGCGTGTGTCTCTTTTCCTGTTTCAAATTCTGCTGTTCCCGTTTTCGCAGCTACTGTATAAGCATCGGTCCGGACAGAAGAGCCTGTTCCCTCAACTACTACATCCTGCATCAGTTCTGTAAGATTTGCTGCCTCTGTAGCCGTCATAAGGGTTCCTCCTGTAGTTGGGAGGAATTTTTTCACTTCTTCGCCCCCTGCACTGACTACCCGATCCAGCATATAGGGCTTCATCAGGGTTCCTCCATTAGCAATAGCCGCAGTGATCAGTGCATTGTGAAGAGGTGTGATCAAGGTAGTTCCCTGACCAATGGAAGTCTGCAAAATCTCCCAGGTTCCGGCGCCTTCTTTCATATTAAAAGAGCTTTCTTTATAAGAGTAGCCTGATAAAGGCAACGGATTATTAAACAATAACTCCTCTGCTGTTGTATGGAACCGGTCCAGATCCAATGTCAGTCCCAGGCTGGAAAATGCACCGTTACAGGAATTGGCAAAGGCTTTCATAAAATCCTGGCTGCCGTGGGCCTCACTGTGGAAGCATTTAATGGAATAATCCCCATTGTGATAAACACCATTACAGTCAAAATGAAAATCCTTGTAATCATCTGGATGTTCCCGCATATATTCAAGGGCTGTTACGATCTTAAATGTGGATCCAGGGGGGTATAAACCGGAAACTGCCCGGTTTACCAGCTGTCCCTGTGTATTGGAACTGTCTGTAAGAGCCGCCCAGTCCTGCAGCAATGTATTGGGATCATAGCCTGGTTTTGAAACCATCGCCAGGATCTTTCCTGTATCTGGTTCCATGGCGATCACAGCCCCTCTTCTGTCACCTAAAGCTGCATAAGCTGCCTGCTGCAATTCCATATCCAGGGTAGTCACAACGCTGTCACCTAGATTTTTCTCACCTGCCAGCTCATTTCCCGCCTGTTCTACCAGATTTACATGGGAGCTTAAAAGATAGAAGTTTGCCATGGCCTCTATTCCCGTTTTTCCCTTAGAAGAATAGCCCACAGCATGGTCAAATACGCTTCCATAGTTGTAAACTCTGGTCTCATTTCCTGCGTCATCCGTGGTAGTCTGGGCCAGTACTGTTCCATCGGATGCCAGGATACTTCCTCTCACAATGCGGTCTGAAAAGCTGTCCAGTCTGGCATTATACGGGTTATTGATCACATCTTCACTTTTTACCTGAAGAAAATATCCCATGTATACAGCCAGTGCCAGAAACAAAACCACACAAGCATACGTAATAGTCAGAACTTTTGAGTTAGGGTCATATACCCGTTCTTTCATCACCGATTTCCAAGTGCCTTTTTCCGGAGCTTTTTGTGATTTTTTCTCTGCATCTTTCTTCGTATCTTTGAGAACATCTCTTCTGGTATCTTTGCCTTCACTTTTTCCTACGTTCTTTTTTACTGTCTGTTCCTTTTTTTCAACCGTATCTTTTTTTCTGGAGACAGGTTCTCTTCTCGCACTTTTTTTCAGTTCTTTCATTCTTCCTGTGCCTCCATTTCTTCCATCTCTTCTTCATCATTGCGCTTAATGATGTAAAGCCCCTGGATAATACTAAACAGCAAAAATGTAGTCACAATGGAGCTTCCGCCATAACTTACAAAAGGAAGTGTTACACCTGTTGAAGGGATAAATTTGGTCACACCACCCACTGTAAGAAAGACCTGGACCACATATTCCATTCCCAGTCCCACTGCCAGCATTTTATAAAACATGGCCTGCATTTTTGTAGCGATCATCATAAACTGGACAAAACAGCCCAGACAGATAAGAAGGACACAGATAGCGAAAATAGCACCCATTTCTTCGGAAATAGCTGCAAAAATAAAGTCTTTTTCCACAACCGGGATCCGGTTTGGCATTCCCTGACACAGTCCCATTCCAAACCAGCCGCCTGTTCCAATAGCGAAAAGGGACTGGGTGATCTGATAACCTGTATTGTCAATATCTGCCCATGGATCTTTCCATGCTGTAAATCTGCGTCTTACATGGTCAAAAAGCGCATATGCCACTGAAGTTGCACCTTTTCCCAACACGCCTGCCGCGATCAGATACAGCCAGTTGCCTGTAGCAATAAACAGCATGATCACATAGCTTACAAAGAAGATCAATGCACTTCCCAGGTCTTTTGACAGCACCAGGATTACTACATGAAGCGCTGCCACAACCGTTGTAATACATATGTTTTTAAAATCCAGAGACTGATAAAACATGGAAGCCACAAAAAATACAAAGCTGATCTTTACAAACTCTGAAGGCTGGATGGAGATCCCGCCAATGGTTAACGACAGCTGGGCTCCAAAGCTTTCATTTCCTGCGATCCACACCAAAAGCAGTGCCGCCAGTCCGATCCCCGCATAAAGCCACTGGAATTTATACAGCTGCCAGAACCGCTCCATAATAAAAGGAACCAGCCATGAGACCACTGCTGCAGCAGCCACGATCACAAACTGCTTAAAAGCCTTATCCAGCCCTTTGTCCAAAGACAGTCTTGTAAGCATAATAAAGCCACAGGATAACAGCATACAGCAGTTATTTACCAGAAGTCTTGACACGTTTCTGTAGATAAAACGGTAAATATAAATGTACAACAGAAAAAATACTACCTGTCCCACATAAAATACCAAAAGCATCCTCTGTAATGTTTCATCTTCTGTTTTCAGATACATCACCAGATAGGCCAGAAAATGCAGCAGAAACATGGCCCTGTTCTGCCTTGCGCATACTTTTCTCTTCCTTTCCAGATCTGGAAAAGAAAAAAAACGGAAATTGGCATAGGTATAAATGGCCATCAGCAATATCATCAGATATTTAGATACTTCCACGATCAGATTTGTCATAGGCTATTCTACTCCCCGTCTGAAATGTCCTCTTGTAAAATCCTTCACCGGTTCATCAATCTCTCTTCCCTCTATAAAGGAAGCAGCAAAAGCTTCCAGGATCTTTTTCGTTTCTTCTTTTCCTTCTCTTGTAAAGGAAAGACGCAGAGAAGTCAGATTCAGTTCTTTCACAGTCTCTTCATTGCCAAATAAAGATAATGGCAGCGGATTTAAAATAGTATTATAACAGAAGCTGCAATGTGCCTTTAACGGCAGCCCGGCTCCTGTGCGGTCTTTCATGAAAAGATGTTCTCTCTTAGCGGTACAGCCTTTTAATGTTTTTACCACACACTGTGCAGAAACCATCATAGGTGCATGTCCGTACAGGATCAGCTCATCTGCCAGATTTTCTTTTTCACAGGCTTTTGTTACAGCTTTTAGTTCCCGGCTGTTTAATTCCCATGGCATAGTAATAAATTCCGGGCCCATTTTCTTTAATGTGTGTACTGCTTCCCGGTTCCATGCATAAACAGAAGCATCCAAAGCAAAGGGGATCTGGATCTTTTCTTCCTTTAGCCAGGAAACCTCCTCCAAAGTACGGGCCAAAACGCCTGTAAAACCGGCATTTTCCATATTTTTTCTGTTTTTAGCAAAAAATTTCATAGCATGGGTCCGGAAAATATGAGGAAGCATAAGGAAACATTCTTTCCCTTTTCCTTCACATTGCTTTACGATTTTTCCCCACTGATCTGGTTTAAAACCATCTGCATCCAGATAAATACGTTTTACCTCATCACAGGATAATGCCGGTTCCAACTGACATTCTTCTTCCAAGGATGCAGTAAGAAAAGCTGATTTGTGATCCACTTCAGAAGCTGACTGTCTGGCATCCGCACTTTCTTTTTCTGCATCCTCTGCCTTTGTCTTTCTCTCCCATTTAGCCAGAATATGTTCCGTCAGTTTCTCAAAACCTTCTCTTCGCAGTTCATTTAACGCCTGTACCGGCAGAAAGATATTTCCCTTCATTTCAATATCCAGCTGCTCAAAATAAAAGGATGTCGCACCGGTCTTATTTAACTGTTTACGCACTTTTTCTTCCGTCGCAGGCTGATTCTGGGCACTCTGGCAGATCTGGCCTTCTACTTTTACAGTTACATCCCCCTGAGTCAGTTCCAGAACGGAACTTTTTCCTTCCTCAAAATAAGCCTTTCCAAAAACCGGTTCCTTTTTCTCTTTGTTGACATAATTTTCATCCAGGAAATCAAACAATCTCTGGTTTCCTTCACGGAACTCCGGCTTTTCTTTTAAGGCAACCATATCTTTGCCATTGTGCTTTTCATAGTAGCCCGAAGTAAATCCCCCTCTGTCAAAGAGGTCCAGCAGTTCTTTTTTATCTTCCGGATCTACATAGTAGCCTTCTTTTCCATAGGTTTCATAAAGATCCAGGTATTTTCTGTAAATCCGAACCACTCCCGCTGTATATCTCGGGCTTTTCATTCTTCCTTCGATCTTTAAGGAATAGACTCCTGCCTCTAATATCTCCGGCAGAATATCCAAAGTGCAAAGATCTTTCAGGCTCAGCACATACTTCTGATTTTCTTTATTTAAGCTCTTTCCCTCTGCTTTGTCTCCTTCCCATACGCGGTAAGGCAGACGGCATGGCTGGGCACAACGGCCTCTGTTGCCGCTTCGGCCCCCAATAAGGCTGCTCATCAGGCACTGACCGGAATAGCAGTAGCACAAAGCTCCATGAACAAAGGTCTCAATGTCCATTCCTGTTTCTCTGTAAATACGGGAAATTTCTTCCAATGACAGTTCTCTGGCCGGAACCACACGGCAGCAGCCCATTTCCTTTAACATTTTTGCACTGTATACACTGGTAACTGTCATCTGGGTGCTGGCATGAAGCTCCATTCCCGGAAATGCCCGTTTCATTACCTGCAATGCTCCCAGATCCTGGACAATAACACCGTCCAGACCTGCTTCATAATAGGGCTTCATGTAGTCACAAAGCTCGTCCAGTTCCTTTTCCTTAAATAATGTATTCACCGTCATATACAACCTGCAGCCATGGAGATGGGCGTAACGGATGGCTTCCACCATCTCTTCTCCTGCCGCATTCTGGGCATAAGCTCTGGCACCAAAACGGCTGCCGCCCATATAAATTGCGTCAGCTCCTGCTGCCACCGCTGCCTTTAAACTGTCAAAAGAACCGGCCGGCGCTAAAAGCTCTGCTTTTCTTTTATTCATCATGATCTTAAACCTTTCCTGGTATAGAAAAAGGGCGACCGCAAACTTGTAGCGCGCCCCTTTGTTTCATCTTTGTTTTATCTGCGTCCATTTCTGTGAGAACCGGCTTTTCTGGCTGCCTGAAGAGCTTTTTTGGCAAGTTCTCTGTCTGAAAGCTTTGCCTGGAAAGAAGGATTCTCCAAAGGCAGTTCTGCCTGAACAAAGCCTTCCTGTGCCGTTTCTGCTGCAGCAGACTCACTTAAAGCCTGTTCTGCCTCATCAGAAACTGTATTCATACCGGACATACCTGCTTCTAAGGGCTCATTCCCTTCGATCACAGTATCTGTCACTTCATCCTCTACTACTTCCTCATCTTCATTTTCAGAAGCCAAAGCCTGTGCAGCCTGCTTTTTGGCAGCCCGCAATTCCCGTTCTGTCTTTGAAAGTTTTGCAGATAACTCCTGAAGCTGGCGCTGACGTTCTTCCAGATCTTTTAACACGCCATCTAACTTCATCTGGGTGCTTACCAGCTCATGTTTTAAGCTGTAAGTCTCCTTTTCCATTCTGTCTTTCTGCTCTTCCATCTGGTCTGCGTTTTCTTTTGCCTTAAAATAATCGTCAGCTATATTCAGCAAAAGCATCAGCTGCTGATAATCTGCACTCTGTTTGCCAAAACCAGGGATCCCATGCATGGTAGTTATCTTCTCATTTACATAGCTGGCAGCTTTCTGAAGATATGCTTCATCTTCATTTCCGCCTAAAGTATATATTTTTCCATCAATTAAAACCTGTGTATAATTCTTTGTATCCATTCTGATCTTCCATCTCCTGTCTATGGGGCATTTTCGTTAAAAGGATACCACATTTTTACTTCATTTCCAAGCCCAAATGGCGATATGCGTTCTCTGTAGCCATCCTTCCTCTCGGCGTCCTGTTAATAAGGCCGTTCATCAAAAGATAGGGCTCATAAACATCTTCCAGAGTGCCTGCATCTTCTCCCAAAGCAGCTGCCAGAGTATCCAGACCTACAGGACCACCGGAAAACTTCTCAATGATCATCAGCAGGATATTCCTGTCATTCTGATCCAGTCCCATTTTATCTACATCCATAATATCCAGTGCAAAATCTGCTACTTCTTTTGTGATCACACCGTCATATTTTACCTGTGCAAAATCTCTTACTCTCTTTAAAAGGCGGTTTGCCAGTCTTGGAGTTCCTCTGGACCGTTTTGCCAGTTCGATGGCTCCTTCAGGGTCGATCTCCACTCCCAGGATCGCCGCCGAATGTAAAATAATGGTGCGAAGCTCTTCTGGAGTGTAAAATTCCAGACGCTGGACTACACCAAAACGATCTCTTAAAGGAGCTGATAAAAGTCCCGCCCTGGTAGTCGCTCCTACCAGCGTAAAATGAGGCAGTTCCAGACGGATGGATCTGGCACTGGATTCTTTTCCCAGCATAATATCAATGGCAAAATCTTCCATAGCCGGATAGAGGACTTCCTCCACCTGACGGTTTAATCTGTGGATCTCATCTACGAAAAGGACATCTCCCTCCTGGAGATTATTTAAAATAGCTGCCATTTCTCCCGGTTTTTCAATGGCAGGTCCACTGGTCACTTTCAGCCTGGTTCCCATTTCATTGGCAATGATACCGGAAAGTGTGGTCTTTCCAAGTCCTGGAGGGCCATAAAACAATACATGATCCAAGGCTTCTCCTCTGCTCTTTGCTGCTTCTATGTATATTTTCAGGGTAGATTTAATCTTCTCCTGTCCTACATAATCCTCAAGGCACTGTGGACGCAGAGTGGTCTCTATCCGCACATCCTCTTCTGTTGCCTCTGTTGTTATAATTCTCCGTTCCATATATACCTCATATGTTTTTGCTGCTGTTCATGCAACCATGATCAGCAACAGAATTTGCCGTGGCTTCGCAGGTCAAAAGATCCTACAAAAAGCTCAAATGTTTGAGAGAAGCCTTTAAAATATCTTCCACACTCATATTTTCTGTGATCTCTACTTTTTTCACAGCCTTGGAAGCTTCCATGCCTGTATAACCAAGAGCCGTCAATGCCGCTACTGCCTCTTTTGCAGATGCCGCCATACCTGCTGCAGATGCACCTGCATCGGAACTGTTTTCCTTTCCGCCTCCAAAAGAGGACATCATCACTTCTTCCAGATCCACTTTATCCTTGAGATCTAAGATCAGTCTCTGAGCAGTCTTAGCCCCGATCCCCGGTGCCTTGGAAATAGCTTTTGCATCTCCGCTGACAATGGCGATCCGCAGATCATCCGGTCTCATAACCGAAAGAATACCAAGTGCCCCTTTCGGGCCGATTCCATTGACCCCGATCAGCTGCTTAAACATTTCCCGGTCCTGCCTGTGTAAAAAGCCATATAAAGTCATAGCATCTTCACGTACCTGGAAATACGTATAAACGGTCACTTCTTCCCCTAATGCCGGAAGTTCCTCTAACAGTGACAGCGGTACATGAACTGCCAGTCCGATGCCCCCGGTCTCCACTACGATCACATCATCTTCTACTGCCCCAAGGGCTCCTTTTATATATGAAATCATCTGTTTTTACATTCCTTTTATCTGGATCCGCATAAAATGCGTTACTGTTTATGCGTTTCTTCGTCTTTTACCAATCATAACATACACACCGCTTCAATGCAAGCAGGATACCGAACAAATATTCGATGCTCACTTCTTGCATTTCCTTAAAAAATCAGCTAAACTAAGGACGCACAGTACCATACAATGACCCGAAAGGATTTTTATGATCACTATTAAACATCCCATTGAATTTCCAAATACATATCCTTTAGACCGCATCGGATCTTTAAAGGATATTTTATTTTTTGACATAGAAACCACCGGTTTTTCCGGGGAAACTTCCCAGCTGTATCTCATTGGCTGCACTTACTTTGACGGCTTTGGCTGGAAGCTGATCCAGTGGTTTGCAGATACAAGACAGGCAGAAAAAGAGCTTTTAGATGCCTTTTTTGCCTTTTTAAAGCGTTTTAAGATACTGGTCCATTTTAATGGAGACCGTTTTGATATTCCTTATCTTTTAAAATGCTGTGAACGTCTGGGACTTGACTACAACTTTGATGATCTGGTCAGTATCGATATTTTTAAAAAGATCAAACCATACAGAAAGCTTTTAAAGCTGGAAAATATGAAGCAGAAATCCATTGAACAGTTTCTGGGCGTGCACAGGGAAGATAAATACAACGGGGGCCAACTGATCGAAGTCTACCGTGATTACCTGCATACTCATGAAAAATACCTTTTTGACCTGCTGATACTCCACAATGCCGATGACCTTAAAGGAATGCCTTCCATCCTGCCGATCTTAAATTATGCAGACCTGTTTGGATCGGATTTTACCCTTTGCAGCCACAAACTATATTCCTACAGGGATGAAGCCGGATATTCCCATCCCTTTGTTAATCTTTTATGGGAAAGTCCCTATAACATCCCCGTTCCTCTGGAATACAGCGTAACTCCATTAAGCCTGGAACTCCATGATAACTGTCTGGCCTGCAATATAAATCTCTATGAAGGTACATTAAAATATTTCTATCCGGATCCGCAAAATTATTATTACCTTCCCTTAGAAGATACAGCGATCCATAAAAGCATTGGAGAATATGTAGACCGTTCTGCCCGCAAAAAAGCCACTGCAAAAAACTGTTACAACAAAAAAGAGGGCCTGTTCTTGCCTCAATTCGGTTCTTTATGGGAACCTTCTTTTAAGGAAGAATATAAGTCCTCTCTCTCCTATACTCTTTATGATGATGAAGTTTTATGGACAGATTGCGAGAAAAACTCTCACTATGCCCATGACATTTTTACCTATCTGACCGGGCAGCTGTAGCTGCTGCATACACTGCATACATCTGAGACGCGCCAGTATCCCCATGTCCTAACATAGCCTGGACTGCATGGATATCTGCACCGCCTCCGATCAGGTGCGCCGCAAAGGAATGGCGCAGTGTATGAGGCGTGATATCTGCCTGGATCCCCGCCTTTTCCCCGTAAAATTTGATCAGCTTCCAAAATCCCTGACGGCTCATTGGCTGACCGCTGCAGTTAGTAAACAGCCATTCACAGGTACGTCCTTTTAAAAGAGGACTCCTTGCCTTTTCTAAATAGGTACGCAGCGCCTGTTTTGCTTCTTTTCCAAAAGGGATCGTCCTGTTTTTTGTATGGTCGCAGCAGGTAATATAACCGATCTGCATATTCACATCTTCCAATTTCAAACCGATCAGTTCTGATACCCGTATCCCCGTTGCATACAATAGTTCCAGCATGGCTTTATCCCGCAGTTCTTTTGCCGTTGTATCTCCCGGCTGAGCTAAAAGGGCCTGTATTTCTTCTTTTGTCAGTATCACCGGTATCTTGCGCTCAATCTTGGGGGCCTTTAAAAATTCTGCTGGATCCCGGTTTATCTTTCTCTCTTTAAAAAGATAATTAAAAAATGCCTTGATGGATGCCAGTTCCCGTGAAATCGTAGACGCCGCTTTCCCCTCTTTTTCCAGATAGAGGATATAGGAATTTAAACTGGTCTTTGTCACTTTTTCTACCTGAGTGATACCCATTTTCTCCATAAATCCCGCCATCTGGATCAGATCTCTGTGATAGGACACTTCTGTATTTTTTGCAGTATGCTTCACTTCCTGAAGATAAGTAGTAAAGCTGTTTATCTCTTCTATCATTTTTGTTTTCCCCCAGTACACAGTGCAGATCCTCTCTCTGTATCAGAGCACCCCATGAACCTTGCACGTACTCTCTGTCTGCTTTTATCCCAGAACATTATTTTTACAGTATAATTTATTTTTTTGCACTTTTAAATAGTTTTTGTATATTCTGCGTTTAAAAATGAAAATATGTCTCTAAAACAGCTCCCAAGACCGTGAGCATTATTAAAAAAACAAGTGCAGGCAGCCGCAGCCGTTTCTGTCTGCTGACAGACCACTTAGAAAGAACATACCAGACAGCCAGATAAAAGAGCCCCTGAGGAAAAAGAGAGCGCAAAAAGAAAATCAGACCTAAAAGACCTTTTTCTGCTGTATAACAGGAAATCCCCATTCCAAGACTGAAAGACCAAAAGCAGGTAAGAAGCCCAAACAGCCACAGGCTATAAAACGTAAGACTGCACAGCCATCCGGCACCTAACTGGAAAAAGCGCTGTTTTATTACAATAAAAAAGGCATCTGTAAAAGAACCTGTCCCTTCTACATTTGTCCAGGACAAAAAAGCAGGACCACGGCACCACACCATGGCAGAAGCACTAGCCATTCCAAAGAAAAAACAAAAAAGCAGGAAATGGCTGCCTGACAACCTTTTTAACTGAAATTTAGGCATTTCTCACCTTTCTCAAACCTTCAGGCATGTTTCTTCACTCTTACAGCAACTGTATGCTTTTTTGCTTCCCTTCATGCTTGTTTTTGGCCTGCGTCTGAGAGAAAATCTCTTCCTTGATCCGAGTTAAAGGATATTCGCAATTCGCTTCGCTACTTGCTCATAACCAAATAGCTGCTGCGCAACTTATCAGAAGGGGCTTGCACCCCTCCTGATACAAGCAAGTCCCCACCCCTGCTTATTGCTTTTCGCAATTGAAGCAGGGGACTTCCCTGATTTGGTTAAAATGTGATATACTTAGAATATTGTTGAATATCAGGAGGATTTTATTATGAGCTGCTATCAGCTGATTGCCTTTGATATGGATGGAACTCTGTTAAATTCAAATAAACAAATCTCGCCTGAAACTTTAAATGCTATTAAACGGGCCACAGCTACCGGAAAAACCGTGATTCTGTGTACAGGACGAAATCTGGCAGAATTAAATGACTTTACGGAAGCGATACCGGGACTGCGCTACTTAAACTGTGTCAGCGGCGCCTGTGTTTATGACCTGAAAGAGAAGAAAACGCTTTATTCTCAGGCTCTTGACCCGGAAACCGTAAAAAAACTGATGGAATTTGGCATAAAAGAAGAAGCCATGATCCATGTTCTCTCTGAACATTCTATTGTACAGAAAGACCAGCAGTCCCATATGGCAGATTTTCACATGGGTGTTTATCAGACCATGTTTGATAAGATCACAGATAAAATGGACGATATTTACCATTCTTTCTGTGAAAAGCCTTTTCCTGTGCTGAAGCTGAATCTTTATCACAAAAATGAAGCATCCCGTATCCGCACAGTAGAACGCATAAAAGAAGCAGGACTTAAAACTGCTCTTGCGCTGGCAGAATCCACTTCTTTGGAATGTTCCCCAAAGGGGATCCACAAAGGAGTGGGGCTTGAAAAACTCTGCGAATATCTGGATCTGCCTTTAGAGCAGACAATTGCTGTAGGCGATGCAGATAACGATACCATGGCGCTAAAAACAGCCGGACTGGCAGTCGCTATGGGAAATGCAACAGGTCCCATCAGGGAACTTGCTGATGTGATCGTAGCTGACTGCGATCACGATGGCTGCGCAGAGGCCATTGACAAATATTTACTTGGAGGAAAATTATGAAAATCAGAACCGCAACCTTAAATGACTTAGACGCATTAACTGCCGTAGAAGCAGAATGCTTTCCTGCTGCAGAAGCAGCCACCAGAAAAGATTTTGAAAACCGCCTGACTTACTATGCTGACCATTTCTGGCTGATGTTTGATGAAAATGACAAACTGATCGCCTTTGTAGACGGCATGGCAACTGATGAAGCCGACCTTACAGATGAAATGTACGAAAAAGGGGAAATGCACAACGAAAAGGGCCCATGGCAGATGATCTTTGGAGTGAATACCATTCCTTCCTGCCGCCAAAAGGGCTATGCAGGTGAACTGATCAAAGCAGCCATTGAAGATGCCAGAAAAAAAGGCCGCAAAGGTCTGGTCCTTACCTGCAAGGACAAACTGATCCACTATTATGCTAAATTTGGCTTTGTAAATGAAGGTGTTTCCCAGTCCGTCCACGGAAATGTGGTATGGTATCAGATGCGGCTGACCTTTTAACCGGATCAGGAATGCAGCAAAAGGAGAGTTTCTATTTATCATGTGTACCAATAAAAACTCGTTGAACAACTTAAACAGTGAACCGGAAACATTCAGCGGTTATCTGGTACGAAAAGCAAAAGAGCTTTCCGTACCAGTACCCTTATCAGAATCTATGTATTCTGATTTAAAGCGCATTGCCGCTGAACAATACAGCCATCAAAAAGGCAAACTGTGACGAAACTTCTGATCTGTCATCAGATCATTTCATCTTTCTTATCGATTGAGCGGTACTTACGGCCATAAGCCATCAGTGCCGCTATTGTTTTTCCGTCTGTGATCTTTCCTGTATAGATCATCTCTTCCAGGTCTTTTAATTCCCAGGCTTCTACTTCAATAACCTCATCTTCATCCAAATGCTGATGAGATGGGATCAGATTATGTGCTACAAAAATATCAATTGCTTCGTCGCAGAATGCAACTGTCGTATTTACACTGATCAGATATTCCAGCTTTTCCGTACGGAAACCGGTTTCCTCTTCCAGCTCTCTGTAAGCACATTCGATCTTTGGTTCATCTGGAGCATCCAGTTTTCCAGCCGGTATCTCTAAAGTATAGCGGTTTAATGCATTGCGATACTGGCGTACCATTAAGATCTTTCCCTCAGCAGTCACAGGCAGAACAGCTGCCGCACCGTCGTGGTGGATATAATCCCAGTGTGCTTCATGTCCATTTGCAAGAACTGTATCCTCATACATTTTCAGGATATTTCCCTGATATTTTAACTGGCGGTCCAGACGTACCACCGGCATTCCTTCATTTTCTACTTTACCCATAATCCTTCTCCTTTTTTTACATCTGTTTTCCTTTTTCATAGCTGGCATCTTCTGCCTTGATCACAGCATTTCTGAAGCCCCATTCTTCTAACGCAGATACACCTGCAATGGTAGTGCCGCCTGGTGAGCAGACCTCATCCTTTAACTGACCTGGATGTTTTCCTGTTTCCAGTACCATTTTTGCACTTCCAAGCACTGTCTGTGCTGCCATCTGGTATGCCTTGGCTCTTGGAAGACCGTATTTCACAGCACCATCTGCCAGTGCTTCAATAAACATATATACATATGCCGGTGAACAGCCGCTGACACAGCCAACTGCATCCATCATCCGTTCTTCTACCACTTCCAGACGTCCGCAGGCCTCAAAGATACTCCTGAGAACCGCTTTTTCCTCCTCACTGTAACGGGACTGTTCATATGCCATTCCTGTCATTCCTTCGCCTAATAAAGCCGGTGTATTTGGCATTGTCCGTACAACACGTACTTTTCCACCCAGACGTTCCGTAAGACTGGCAATGGTCTGGCCCGGTGCCAGTGATATAACGATCTGACCATCTTTTAATACCGGCCGGATTTCTTCAAATACTGCTTCAAAATACTGTGGTTTCACTGCCAGGATCACATATTCAGACTCCTTTACACACTCTGCATTGGACGCAGCGTGAGCAACTCCTGTTTTTTCTGTTACAGCTTCCATTTTTTCTTTATGGGCTGCTGTAAATAATAAGTCTTCTGGTTTATATACCCGTAAAAGTCCGTTTAAAATAGCAGACCCCATATTTCCCATTCCAATAAAACCGATCTTTGCCATATTTTCTGCCTCCCGTTGCAATTTTAATCCAATTTAACGCACACACCCGCCCGCATACGCGGACGGGCATAATAGACATTTACAGTTCAGCCTTGCATCTTCTTTCCCGCTTACAGCGGACAAGATCGTTCTGTACTACATGTTTAGGCAAATCATTCATCATACCCATCCATGATACCACAAAAATCAAAGGTTGCAAAGTAATCCTTTGGAGTTTCTGCACGGCGGATCATCTGAACAGAACCGTCTTCCTTTAATAAAAGTTCTGCGGATTTTAACTTACCATTATAGTTATAACCCATTGCAAAGCCATGGGCACCTGCATCGTGGATCACTAACAGATCTCCCATATCAATCTTCGGAAGCATACGGTCAATAGCAAATTTATCATTATTTTCACAAAGAGAACCTGTAATGTCATATTTATGATCACAAGGCGCATCTTCTTTTCCCAGAACAGTAATGTGGTGATAAGCACCATACATAGCCGGACGCATCAGGTTTACAGCGCAGGCATCTACACCAATGTACTCCTTATGGGTATGTTTTTCATGGATGGCTCTGGTAACCAGGCATCCGTAAGGCCCTAACATGAAACGGCCCAGCTCTGTGCAGAGAGCCACATCATCCATTCCAGCCGGAACCAGAACTTCCTCATAAACTTTACGTACACCTTCACCAATTGCCATAATGTCGTTTGGCTCCTGGTCAGGACGATAAGGGATACCAATACCACCAGACAGATTGATGAAACTGATATGTGCACCGGTCTCTTCTTTTAACTTAACTGCCAGCTCAAAGAGGATCTTCGCAAGCATTGGATAATACTCATTTGTAACCGTATTGCTTGCAAGGAAAGCATGGATGCCAAAATGCTTCGCGCCTTTGGACTTTAAGATCTTAAATGCCTCAAAGATCTGTTCCGTTGTCATACCATATTTTGCATCACCAGGATTGTCCATAATGTCATTACTGATCTTAAACACACCGCCTGGATTAAAACGGCAGCTGATAGTCTCAGGGATAAATCCTAATGTATCTTCCAGGCACTGGATATGGGTAATATCATCCAGGTTGATAATAGCGCCCATTTTATTTGCGTAAGCAAATTCCTCCGGCGGAGTATCATTGGAAGAAAACATTACGTTGGAGCCGGAAAACCCGCAGGCTTTAGACATCATCAGTTCTGTTAAGGAAGAGCAGTCTGTACCACAGCCATATTCCTGTAAAATCTTCAAGATAAATGGATTGGGAGTTGCTTTTACTGCAAAATATTCTTTATATCCTTTATTCCAGGAAAATGCCTGTTTTAATCGTTTAACATTTTCGCGGATGCCTTTTTCATCATACAGATAAAACGGAGTTGGATAGGTCTTCGCAATCTCTTCCGCCTGCGCCAGTGTAACAAATGGTTTCTTTTCCATAATCTTATCTCCTTTTTCTGGTACATAAAAAAGCCTGCTAGGGAGTACCATTTCCTTTGCGGATAATTGTACTCCCTGACAGACTTCCTTGTCCAGTATTATTTTATTGTTTTAGTGTATTTATCAGTCAACACTTACCACACGCATAATGTTGGTAGCTGCTGCTGCCTCATGGCGTCTTGCATAGGTAACGATACCTGCTGTAATAACAACCAGATCACCGGTTTTGAGTATTTCGCTGCTCTTTAACTCTCCCAGAGAGTTTTCGATCAGTTCATCTGTACTTTCTGCGCGGCGGGACCATACAGGTGTTACGCCCCACTGAAGCATCATCTGACGAACTGTTGTGGTACTCGGGGACATACCGATGATACGTGCTGCAGGTCTCCACTTGGAAAGCATCATGGAAGTAAATCCTGTGATACTTGGAGCGATAATATAATCAGCGCCGATATCATGTGCTGTGGAAACAGAAGCGGAGCAAACAGCATTGGAGATATTCTTCATATTCTCTTCTGTAACCTTACGGACACGATATGCGCTGTAATCCAGGTAAGCTTCCGTTTCTTCAACGATGGATACCATCATCTTTAATGCTTCAACCGGATATTTACCCATAGCAGTTTCACCAGAAAGCATCACTGCATCCGTACCATCATAAACAGCATTTGCAACGTCAGTAACCTCTGCTCTGGTAGGTCTTGGATTGCGGATCATAGAATCCAGCATCTGAGTTGCAGTGATAACGGTCTTACATGCCTCATTACACTTGCGGATGATCTCTTTCTGAATATGAGGTACTTCCTGTGCCGGAATCTCAACGCCCATATCGCCTCTTGCTACCATGATACCATCTGCAACTGCAATGATCTCATCCAGATTTTCAATACCTTCTGCATTCTCGATCTTGGCAATTACTTTAATGGCAGAACCTTCTGCATCCAGCATTTTTTTGATCTCACGGATACAATCAGCTGTACGTACAAAGGAAGCTGCAATAAAATCAAAGCCCTGCTTAATACCAAAACGGATATCTTCTTTATCTTTTTCAGTCAGTGCCGGCAGTTTGATCTTTACATTCGGAACGTTTACGCCCTTCTTCTCGCCTAACTCGCCGCCATTGATAACCGTACAAACGATCTCTGTACCGTCTACTTTTTCTACCTGAAGTTCGATCAGACCATCGTCGATCAGGATCTTATTTCCGGCTGCAACATCTTCATTCAGACCAGAATAGTTAATATGGGTAATGGTCTCATCACCAACGATCTCTCTGGTAGTTAAAGTAAAGGTCTGTCCTTCCTTTAAGGAAACTTTCTTTCCATCCTTTAACACACCGGTACGGATCTCCGGTCCCTTGGTATCCAGAAGAGCTGCCACCGGACGATCCAGTTCTTTTCTTACTTCCTTTAAGATTTCCAGACGGCTCTGATGCTCTACATAGTCACCATGTGAAAAGTTAAAACGTGCTACGTCCATTCCATTTTTAGCCAGTTCCATCATAATGTTCTTATCATTTGTGTTGGGGCCCATAGTGCAGACGATTTTAGTTTTCTTCATGTTTTCAAATTCCTCCATAAATAAAATGATATGGTTAGTTAGTAGTATATTCGCTTTTTCACCGCATTTTATGTCCCTGACACAGGGATAAACGTCTCAGGACAAATGGGGATATACGGCTTTAAAGCGCAGAGCATGCCGATCCTATTAGTCGTTATGACTAGTATCTGCATCCTCTTTTTTGACATGTTTATGTGTGTACAAATGATCCATGCAATATTCATAATTGCCTTCACATTTAGAACAATAACGGAATTCCATACCAGGACTGTCCTTATCCGTACGTCCGCAGACTGCACATTTATGCCCTCTTTTTACCACCTTCATTTTCTGGGTTGTCTTCTGGAATTCCTGAGAACGCTTCTTCTGTTTAAAACCGGAAGGACCTGCAAAGGTCATCCAGCCAAAGAAGGCACCGATCAGGATCAGGCTTAAAACGATCTCTATTTTTTCGATCAGTCCGCCTGTAATAAAGGAATAAATATAAATTCCTGCCTCTGCCACAGCGATCCAGCTTGCTTTTAATGGAAGTACCATCATAAACAGTACCTGCATATCCGGAAACATCAGGGCAAATACAAAAAAGAAGGAATATACTAAATAAGTTGGAAACAACGGTATTGACATGCCGGTCACCAGGTAAATACCGATGGCAACAACGGAATGCAGCAACACGCCTCCGATAATATAACAGTTAAAGCGGAATCTTCCCCATACCTGTTCTACAATGGTTCCAAATGCCCGGATACAATAAATGCCCAGCGCATTCATCATCACAAACATGATCGCGTCAGAACCTGTAATAGCTGGCGGATACACTAAAAATGTAACAATACGCCAGATCTGTCCATGAAGGATAGCCGCCGGATTTAAAATCAGGTAATTCATCACAAACTGTGGCGCTGCCAGAAAAAGAACCACTCCCAGGATTTCCAGAGCACATACAATGTCAATGATGCTTCTGCCGCCCAAAAAATTTCTTCTGGGTCCTTTCCAGTTATTGGAAATTTTTTTCATTCAAAAACTCCTTTTTAAAATAAATCTTTCTTATTAAATATATAAGCAACGATCAGTGTCAATATCAAAGTAAAGAAAAGCACAATGCCAAATCCGTAAGGATTCTCTGCAAAAGGCATACCGCTGGCTCTTACGTTCATACCGTAAAAGCTTGCTACCATTGTGGGGATGGACATAACAATGGTCACTGTTGCCAGGAATTTCATAACAATATTTAAGTTGTTGGAAATAACGGAAGCAAAGGTATCCATAGTGCCGCTTAAGATACCATTGTAAATACTGGTCATCTCCATGGCCTGCTTGTTCTCTACGATTACATCTTCCAGAAGGTCTGTATCTTCCGGATACTTCTTGATCTTATCGATCCTTAACAGTTTCTCAAGCACCACTTCGTTGGAACGAAGGGATGTTGTAAAATACACCAGTGACTTCTGAAGTTCCAAAAGTTCGATCAGTTCCTCATTTTTCTGAGCCTGATGGAGCTTGTTTTCGATCACTTCACTCTTCTTATCGATAATACGCAGGTACTGCAGATACTGGGTGGCATTTTTATAAAGAATCTGTAAGATAAACCTTGTTTTCATAAATGTATGGAAATCTCTGACTCTTCCGTCCATAAAAGCGGTAAGGATCGGGGTTTCCTCCAGGCAGACAGTTATAAGCACATCTTTAGTGGTAATGATCGCCATAGGGATGGTCACAAACCAGTCTTTCCCGTTTCTTTCTTCTATAGAAGGAATATCCACCAATATCAGTGTATATTCATCTTCTGCTTCAATACGTGAGCGCTCTTCCTCATCCAGAGGTGCTTTCAGATGGTCCGGATCGATCTGGCACGCGTCAGCGATCTCTAAAATCTCTGAAGCGGTAGGATTAGTCAGGGCGATCCAGCAGCCTGGCTGTATCTCCTCTTTTTCGTGCATTGCACCGTCTTCTGTCTTGAAAATCCGTATCATGCGAAATCTCCCCCATTTTGAATTTTCACTCTACCCATTATAGTGACTGGCTCTGTTTTTGTCAAATCGTTTCAGATTATTTCATTTTCTTCACAAATTCTTAACCCCCTTTTACAATTGCCAAGCGGAGGGGTTTGTGTTAGACTGTAATGTGCTTTTTTAGGCTTTTCGCCCATAAAAGCGCTGAGAGACATGATGTTCTAACAAACAATTGCGTTTCATAAGCTATAAATATGTTCTCGATTCAAAGAGAACATAAGTCACAAAGGAGGTAAGGGGTATTACCCCATATACTATGGATCAGACTACAACTTATTACACCTTGGGGATCGATATCGGTTCAACAACTGTCAAAGTTGCATTACTGGATCAGGATCTTCATATTATATTCTCCGATTATGAGCGTCATTATGCCAATATTCAGGAAACTCTGGCCGGACTTTTAAAGAAAGCCTTCAGCCAGACCGGCCCCATTCATGTAATTCCGGTCATCACCGGTTCCGGCGGCCTTACACTTTCATCTCATTTACATATTCCATTTGTCCAGGAAGTTGTGGCAGTTGCTTCTGCTCTCCAGGACTATGCGCCCCAGACTGACGTAGCCATTGAGTTAGGCGGTGAAGATGCCAAGATCATTTACTTTACTGGCGGCATCGACCAGCGTATGAATGGTATCTGTGCAGGTGGAACCGGCTCTTTCATTGACCAGATGGCATCCCTTTTACAGACAGATGCAGCTGGGCTGAATACATATGCAAAAGATTACAAAGCTATTTACCCCATTGCAGCACGCTGCGGTGTTTTTGCAAAATCAGACATCCAGCCGCTGATCAACGATGGAGCTACCAGAGAAGACCTGGCTGCCTCTATCTTCCAGGCAGTGGTAAACCAGACCATCAGCGGTCTGGCCTGCGGCAAGCCTATTCGTGGAAATGTAGCCTTTTTAGGAGGACCTTTACATTTTCTCCCTGAATTAAGAAAGGCTTTTGTGCGCACATTGCATCTGACTCCGGAACAGACCATTGCACCAGATCATTCTCATCTGTTTGCAGCCGTAGGTGCTGCCATGAACCCAAAAGAAGGTCAGGAACCGGTAGCAATCACCGATATGATCCAGTCTCTTTCCAACGGAATTAAGATGGATTTTGAAGTAAAGCGTATGGATCCTTTGTTTAAGGACCAGGCAGAATACGATGCTTTTATTGAAGATCACGGTCACAATCATGTACGCTCCGGTGAGCTTTCCACCTATGAGGGCAACTGCTATCTGGGTATTGACGCCGGCTCCACCACCACAAAAGTGGCACTGGTAGGCGAAGACGGTACTTTATTATACCGTTTCTATGATAATAATAACGGAAGTCCTCTGGCTACTGCCATCCGCGCAGTCACTGAGATCAAAGAACAGCTTCCAGACACAGCACACATTGCCTATTCCTGTTCCACAGGATACGGTGAAGCCCTTTTAAAGGCTGCGCTTATGCTGGATGAAGGCGAAGTAGAGACCATTTCTCACTACTATGCTGCTGCTTTCTTTGAGCCGGAGGTTGACTGTATCCTGGACATCGGCGGACAGGATATGAAATGCATTAAGATCAAAGACGGAACCGTAGACAGCGTGCAGTTAAATGAAGCATGCTCCTCAGGCTGCGGCTCTTTCATTGAAACTTTTGCAAAAAGCTTAAATTACAATGTAAAAGATTTCGCAAAAGAGGCCTTATTTGCCCAAAATCCTACTGACCTTGGTACCCGCTGTACTGTATTTATGAACTCCAATGTAAAGCAGGCTCAGAAAGAGGGCGCCAGTGTTGCTGATATTTCCGCAGGTCTGGCTTATTCTGTTATTAAGAATGCTTTATTTAAGGTAATCAAGATCACCAGCGCATCTGACCTTGGAAAACATGTGGTTGTCCAGGGCGGTACCTTCTATAATGATGCAGTTCTTCGCAGCTTTGAGAAAATCTCTGGCTGCCGTGCAGTCCGTCCGGACATTGCAGGTATCATGGGTGCCTTTGGTGCAGCGCTGATCGCAAAAGAGCGTTTCCACATGGCCGGTGAAAAAGAAACCACCATGCTGCCTCTTGATAAGATCATTGCACTGCAGTACACCACCTCTATGACCCGGTGCAAAGGCTGCAACAACCACTGTGTTTTGACCATCAACCAGTTTGGCAGCGGACGCCACTATATTTCCGGAAACCGCTGTGAACGGGGTCTTGGCCTTACAAAAGCCAAAAAAGAGATCCCGAACCTGTTCGATTACAAATATCACCGCATGTTTGACTATGAACCTCTTCCTCTGGATCAGGCAGACCGTGGTGTAGTGGGTATCCCAAGAGTTTTAAATATGTATGAAAACTTCCCGTTCTGGGCTGTTTTCTTTAAAAAACTCCGTTACCATGTAACACTTTCCCCTCAGTCCACCAGACAGATCTACGAACTGGGCATTGAGTCGATTCCAAGTGAATCAGAGTGTTATCCTGCAAAGCTGGTACATGGTCACATTTCATGGCTCATCCACCAGGGTGTGAAGTTTATCTTCTACCCGTGTATCCCTTATGAGCGAAACGAAAGCCCACAGGCAGGAAATCATTATAACTGCCCCATGGTTACTTCCTATGCGGAAAACATTAAAAACAACGTAGAGGAATTAGAAACAGAACATGTAGATTTCATGAACCCGTTCATGGCATTTACAAATGAAAAGATCTTAACAGACGGTCTGGTACGGGAATTTTCCAAAAAATTCCAGATACCGGAAGCAGAAATCCGCATGGCAGCTCATGCCGGCTGGGAAGAACTGCTGGCATCCCGTTCGGATATGGAGAAAAAGGGTGAAGAAACCCTTGCCTGGATGAAAGAACACGGAAAACGTGGTATCGTACTGGCAGGCAGACCTTATCATGTAGATCCTGAGATCCACCATGGTATCCCGGAAATGATCGCATCTTATGGTTTTGCAGTACTGACCGAAGATTCTGTTTCCCATATGGGCAATGTAGAACGTCCTCTTGTTGTTACTGACCAGTGGATGTACCACTCCCGTCTGTATGAAGCAGCAAGTTTTGTAAAAACAATGGATGATCTGGACCTGATCCAGTTAAACTCCTTCGGCTGCGGACTGGATGCCGTTACTACCGATCAGGTAGCAGAGATTTTAACAAAGTCCGGCAAGATCTATACTGTATTAAAAATCGATGAGGTAAACAACCTGGGAGCTGCCCGCATCCGTATCCGTTCTCTTATTGCCGCACTTCGGGTCCGTGACCAGAAGCATTATGAGCGGAAAGTGGTTTCCAGCGCTTACAACCGTGTGCTGTTTACCAAAGACATGAAGAAAAATTACACATTGTTATGCCCGCAGATGTCACCGATCCATTTTGACCTGATCGAACCTGCCATCCGTGCTTTTGGCTATAACATAGAGATCTTGCAGAACCATAACCGCAACGCAGTGGATGTAGGTCTTCAATATGTAAATAATGACGCCTGCTATCCGTCCCTGATCGTTATCGGTCAGATCATGGATGCACTGCTGTCCGGCAAATATGATCTGAACCGCACCGCTATCTTTATGAGCCAGACCGGCGGCGGCTGCCGTGCTTCGAACTACATCGGATTTATCCGCCGTGCACTGGAAAAAGCCGGTATGCCTCAGATTCCGGTTATCTCTGTTAATGCAAACGGT
Organism: uncultured Clostridium sp.; assembly: GCA_900543885.1. Lineage (GTDB taxonomy): Bacteria > Bacillota > Clostridia > Lachnospirales > Lachnospiraceae > Enterocloster. The sequence goes on along the minus strand of UQTA01000008.1, from coordinate 45,694 downwards.
ATGGAGACCAACCCAGGATTTTCCATTACTCTGCCAATGATGACCAAAGCTATGCAGGCCGTTGTATATGGTGACATTTTCATGCGTGTACTCTATGCCACCAGACCATATGAAGCCGTTCCCGGAAGTGCAGATGCTCTCCATGAAAAATGGAAGAAGATCTGCATCAAGGCCCTTTCTAAGAAACAGCCTGCCATGATGGAATTTAGTAAAAATATACGGGGTATTATCCGCGATTTCGACAATCTGGAACGTCTTGATATTAAGAAGCCAAAAGTTGGTATCGTAGGTGAGATCCTTGTTAAATTCTCTCCTCTGGCTAATAACCATGTAGTAGAGCTTCTGGAATCAGAAGGTGCAGAAGCGGTTATGCCTGATCTGCTGGATTTCCTTCTTTACTGCTTCTATAACAGTAATTTCAAGGCAGACCATCTGGGAATGAAGAAGTCCACTGCAAGGCTTTGCAATGCAGGTATTGCGCTTTTAGAGTTTTTCAGAAAGACTGCAAGAAAAGAACTGAGCGCCAGCAAACATTTTACACCGCCGTCTGAGATCCGCGACCTGGCAGAAATGGCAAAAGGCTTCGTATCCTTAGGCAACCAGACCGGTGAAGGCTGGTTTTTAACCGGAGAAATGCTGGAACTGATCCACAGTGGTGTTAAAAACATCATCTGTACCCAGCCATTTGGCTGTCTTCCAAACCATATCGTAGGAAAAGGCGTGATCAAGGAACTGAGAAAGAACTATCCTGAATCCAATATCATTGCCGTAGACTATGATCCAGGTGCCAGTGAAGTCAACCAGTTGAACCGTATTAAACTGATGTTAGCTACCGCACAGAAAAATCTGAAAGCGGAAAATGTTTAATAACCATTGACAAACATTGGGAAATATTCATAAATAAGTAACAAAACGAAAACCCCAGGGACTGCTGCTCCCTGGGGTTTTCGTTTTGCTTTTATGTTTTTATTCGTACAGCGGATACTTATCGCAAAGCTTAGTAACCTCTGCCTTGATGTATTCTTTCTTATTCTCAAAGTCAGTAGCTGCCAGCCAGATGCATTCTGCAATCTTTGGCATATCCTCTTCCTTTAAGCCTCTGGTAGTAACGGCAGGTGTACCAATACGAACACCGGAAGTTACGAATGGGCTTCTTGGATCATTTGGTACGGTATTCTTATTTAAGGTGATAAATACCTCGTCACAACGGTTTTGAAGCTCTTTACCAGAAATATCCATACCACGCAGGTCTAACAGCATCAGATGGTTGTCTGTGCCGCCTGTAAGGATCTTAAAGCCCTGCTTCTGCAGTGCGTCTGCCAGTGCCTGTGCATTTAAAATAACCTGATGTGCATATTCTTTAAATTCAGGCTTTAATGCTTCGCCCAGACATACAGCCTTTGCAGCGATCACATGCTCTAATGGGCCGCCCTGAGTTCCTGGGAAGATCGCCTTATTGAAGTTAAACTTCTCTGCAGCCTCTTTATTAGCTAAGATCAGGCCGCCTCTTGGTCCTCTTAATGTTTTATGGGTAGTAGTAGTCACTACATCTGCATATGGGATTGGACTTGGATGCTCTCCTGCTGCTACAAGGCCTGCAATATGAGCCATATCTACCATCAGATAAGCTCCTACCTCATCAGCGATCTCACGGAAACGCTTAAAATCAATGGTTCTTGCATAAGCGCTGGCGCCTGCTACGATCAGCTTCGGCTTTGCTTCTTTTGCTTTTCTTTCCAGCTCATCATAATCAATAAAGCCTTCGTCATCTACACCATAAGGAACAATGTTAAAATACAATCCTGAGAAGTTTACTGGGCTCCCGTGTGTCAGATGACCGCCATGATCCAGGTTCATACCCATAACTGTATCTCCCGGCTTTAACATAGCGATAAATACTGCCATATTTGCCTGTGCACCAGAGTGTGGCTGTACGTTTGCGTAATCGCAGCCAAACAGCTTTTTAGCACGCTCAATGGCGATGGTTTCCAGTACATCTACATACTGGCAGCCGCCGTAATAACGCTTGCCTGGGTAACCTTCTGCGTACTTATTGGTCAGTACGGTTCCCATGGCCATCATTACAGGTTCTGATACAATATTTTCAGAGGCGATCAACTCCAGATTTCTTCTCTGGCGGCCGCACTCTGCCTGAATTGCTTCTCCTACTTCCTTATCATAGGAAGTAATAAAATCCATAACTGTATTTACCATTGTTCTACCTTCCTTTCAGTATTTGACCATATCTGTAGTATTTTTTCAGTCTATTTAACCAGATATGGGGTTTTCTGCGATTATACCCCATAGTTATGCAAATTGCAAGCATTCATTTTTATACACATGATAAAACATAGTAACTGTTCAGGTTACTGTGCACGGGTAGACACTTTTGGAACTGAAAGTACCGTACGATAACGCAGACTTGTTTCTTCATTAATGGAACTTCCAGTCCTTGACTACCAGCTGAAGGCTGCGGTTCCCATTATATTCATTGATCGCAGGATAATAAATAATATCCATAGTCCGGCTGCTTCCCATTTCTTCCAAAAATAAGTCTCCCTCTGTAAATACCACCCCATCCATGGAAAATCCCCGTTCATTCATCAGGGATAATTTTACCACATTCCGGTTGCGGCCAAATACTCTGGCACTTCGTATTTTCAGGGATTTTAACGCAAACTGAGGTTTTTCATTTCCCTGTCCAAAAGGCTCCAGAAGTTCTAATTCCTGTATCAGGCTCTCTGTTATATATTCAAAAGGCATAGGAACATCGACCCACACTCTTGGAATAAAATCATCCTCAGTAAGTCTGGCAGCCGCATTTTCATTTAAGCGCCTGCGAAATTCTTCTACATTCGCCTCTTCCAGTGAAAATCCCGCAGCCATAGGATGACCTCCAAACTTTAACAGCAGGTCTTTCACCTCCACCAAGGCATGAAACATGTGATATGCCTCTATGGATCGTCCTGAGCCTTTTGCGCAGCCTTCCGCCCTGGTAAGAACAAATACAGGCTTATTGTACCGTTCACGGATCCTGCCGGCCACAATGCCCGCCAGAGACTCATGACAATCCGGCAGAAAAATCACCAGAACCTTATCATCCTTAAGCTCTGTTTCTACCTGAAGGATGGCAGCCTCTGTCCCTTCCTGTGTCATGTCCTTCCGTTCATCATTTAATGCCTTTAATTCATCTGCCAGTGCATCTGCCTGGGCCTTATTTTCTGCCAGAAGCAGCTCCATAGCCATCTGGGCTGTTTTCAAGCGACCGCTTGCATTAAGACATGGTCCCAGCACAAAACCGATATGATAGGCACTTATATGTTCAGGATCCAGTGTGTTTTTCTCCATCAGGCTTACAAGTCCCTGGATCTTTGTATCTGCCAGTTTTTTAAGGCCTTCCTTTACTACAATACGGTTCTCATCCCGAAGCTTCATTACATCGCCAACGGTAGCGATCGCTGCCAGCTCCAGCATATCCAGCCATTCCTGACGGTCAATACCGTATTCCTCAAAAACCACCTGGATCAGCTTATAAGCCACCATAGCGCCGCAGATCTCACTAAAAGGATACCGGCTGTCTTTTCTCTTAGGATTTACAATGGAATCTGCCGGAGGCATTATTTCTGTTTCTGAGGTCTCATCTACCTGGATATCATGGTGATCTGTGACCACTACTGTCATTCCCAGTTTCTTCGCCTCTGCGATCTGGCTGATGGCCGCGATGCCATTATCACAGGTAAGGATCATATCAATACCGTCATCTGCCGCTTTTTCAATAATATGTTCATTAATACCATAACCATCTTTAATGCGTTCCGGTATCACATAATCGACTTTTGCACCTACGCGGGTTAATCCTTTATAAAGAATACAGGTGGAACATACACCGTCTATATCATAGTCTCCCACGATCCGGATCCGGGATCCTTTTTGGATTTTTTCCTTTAATATAGAAATCGCCTTTTCCATATCCGGAAGCAGCCGCGGCTCATACAGATCTTTTAAACTGCCATTCAAATATCTGTCAAATTCTTTTATATCTGTAATATCCCTGTTTCTGATAATGCGGGCAGTAATGGGGCTGATATGAAATCTTGCCGCCAGACTGTTAAAATCTGCTTTTTTTGCATGAAGCATCCAGACTGCTTTTGTCATTCTTTTTTCCACCTTTGTTTTTAAGATACAAAAAAAGCAGATTCACGAAGAATCTGCTTTTATCATGCGCCAGAGAAGATTCGAACTCCCGACACTACGGTCCGTAGCCGTATGCTCTATCCAGCTGAGCTACTGACGCATTTCTTTTTGTTGCTTGCTGTGTTCCTCAGCAACGTAGATTATTATAATAAAGGATTCGGTTTTTGTCAACACTTTTTTAAATATTTTTTTCAAAAATTTTTCATACCTGGAAAACCCGCATTTTCACTACATTTTTGCTATTTTTTTCTTCTGATCTCAAAAGGAATCCCTTGTTCATTTACGGCCTGTTTCAAAAATAATACCACTGCCTGTTCTACACTCATCCCCAGTTCTCCAAACAGCTCCTCTGCCTGTTCTTTCAGTTCTTTATCTATAAACAGACTGAGCTGCTCCTTGACATCAGCCTGGGACTCTTTTAAAACATTTTCTTCTGTATTTAATTCCAGGCGATTGCCCACGCAGATCTGTTCCATTACTTCCCGGATCCCCAAAAGCATTTCCTGGTCTGCAAAAGAGAGCCATTGGATTTTTCCGATCTCAGATACAACCTGCTCAAAGGAAAGTTTCTTTCCTGTCATCTGATCCCGGATATGCACATAACACAGCATTAGATCTTTTTCATCTTTTCCAGGCAGTCTCTGTGTCAGAGCCTTACGGACTTTTTCCCGTTCTTCCTCTCCTCCGGGAAATACACGTTCTCTGTAATTTTTTTCATCTCGTTCTTTTTCGGCTTTGCTTTTAAAGTTGAATCCCAATATCTGCATATTGTTTCCCCTTTCTTCATCTTATATATGCAAAAACAGCCAGATCTCCATTTTCACAGAAATCTGGCTGCTGCTTTCACTGGGCTGGCGGGATTCGAACCCTCGTATGCAGGAGTCAAAGTCCTGTGCCTTTACCGCTTGGCGACAGCCCATTATACAAGATATTAAAAAATCCTCTTCCCGCTCCAGAAAGAGGATTAGGGTGAGTAGAGGGATTCGAACCCTCGGCCTCCAGAGCCACAATCTGGCGCGATAACCAACTTCGCCATACCCACCATCAATATTTTCACTAGGCTTTCGCCTAATGAGCCTGAAGGGATTCGAACCCCCGACCCACGGCTTAGAAGGCCGTTGCTCTATCCAACTGAGCTACAGACTCATTCGCCAGCGCTTACCGCACCAACGAGGTATATCTTATCACAGAGCTTTCAGAAATGCAAGCACTTTTTTCAATTTTTTTCAAATTAATTTTCAGCATCTTTTCACTCTTTTTTCAGACTGCTTTTTTCACCCCATAAGATCCTGAAGTTCCGTGGGAAGCTCCATGGATGAGAACACTGATACGCTTATAGATCACTGCTGTGATCACAGAAGTAAGAGTGCCTTTCACCAGATTAAACGGTCCTACGCAGAAAATAGCCAATGTCCATACGCTGCTGACCGCCGGATTTACTGCTGCCCCTGCTTTAATAATAGTCTCAATAGGCATAAAGTTGGAATAAAAGGGGATCATTACCAAAGCATTCATTACAACACCTGCTACTGACATAAGAACAGTTCCCACTGCCATTCCTGCAAGAGCACCGTTTTTGCTCTTTTTAAAGCGATAGATAAAGCCAGCCGGAAGGATCAATGCACAGCTCATGACTACATTGGCAAATTCACCTACAAAACCAGTGGATGTTGGCTTTAAAATCAGTTTGATCAGGATTTTTACGATCTGCATCACAATACCTGCTACAGGTCCCAATGCGAAAGTTCCTACTAACATAGGCACTTCTGCAAAATCAAGTCCATAAAAGCTGGGTGCCAGAAATGGCAGCGGCACTTCAAACAGCATAAGCACTGCAGCCAGCGCGCCAAACATGCCCATAAGCACTACATTTTTCGTGTTCATCAGTTTTCTTTCCATAAATGATGTTCCTCCCTGTTCTGAAAATGTTCTCCCGGAATCTCTCTGTGCCTGATTTTGTAAGAAGTTTTTTTGTCAGTTGTGCCCAAATTTCATCACTGCACATTCCCTATATACATGGCAATAAAAAAACGGATAGCTGATCAAGCTATCCGGGGATTACTGATATTTTTCTGTTCCTCTCATGCATTTCTATCTATCTATGAAATACATCTGAGTCTGACAGACACATCTTCTTCTCTCATCCAGACTTTACTGTCGGTTCTGGAATCTCACCAGGTCGGCCACATAACATGGTTCGCGGACTATACCGCCGGTAGGGAATTCCACCCTGCCCCGAAGAACTTATCTGTGTATTAGTATACTATTTTCTATTTTCACAGTCAATAGATTGTGGTAAAAAAGGCACACAAAAAGCAGGTGATGGGAATCGAACCCACGTATCTAGCTTGGAAGGCTAGTGTTCTACCATTGAACTACACCTGCATATCATATCAATATTCTTTTGTATCAATCGGGGTGACAGGATTCGAACCTGCGACCTCCTGGTCCCAAACCAGGCGCTCTAGCCAAGCTGAGCCACACCCCGTCGCAACAAAGAGTATTATATATGACCATTATTGTTTTGTCAACACTTTTTCGCAATTTTTTGCATATGTATTTTTAACGGATATAATGCCTCTTTCCAATTACGTCCCACTTCATCTGCTCTGATTCCAATACTCCTGTAATTCCAGAATCACACCTGCATATTTCCTAACAATTTCTCTATCCAGTCTAACTTCTGTAATGCCTGTATCCACTCAGCAGGGATAGCATTATAACCATAATACAAGCCAGCAAGACCTCCCGTAACAGCTCCAATCGTATCTGTATCATCTCCAAGATTAACTGCCTTTAGAACTGCATCTGAAAAGGAATCCGTTGTGATCAGACACCACACAGCTGTTTCCAGTGTATCAATCACATAACCGCTGCTCTTAATCTCATTTTCCGGTCTCTTACGAAAGTTCTCCAAATCAGCTAATCGCGAAAATGCTTCTAATTCTGTACGGTTCTGAAAATTCTGCAGGTAATAGTTATAGGCTTCATCAATGCCTCTTTGAAGCCGACCGACCAGGTTTTCTTTTTTTCCAAGCAAAGATTTTTGACCATAAAATAATAAAATCCACATGCCATCTGACTGCGCAAATGAGCATGCGTAAGCGCAGAAACACTATGAATAATATAGATACTCTCATCCTCCGACGTACATATTATTTTCTGACGGTTGTATAAATACAGGCAGACCGGTAATATTCTCATAAGGGATCCATTCCCATTATCAAATTCTCTATTACCCCCTGCTTTTACAGGCACTGTGCCCTGCCCATAGCGAATTATCGCTCTGGATACTGTAATTCCAATGTCAAATACTTCATGGAACGGAGTATATTCTCCGTAAAGGTACCAGTCAGAGAATTTCTCCATAATATCCTGATAATCAATCCCATTCTTCTGGTTTATGCTGTCCAATGTAGCAAATACCATACTGCTGTCATCTGACCAGGTCCCTGCAGGCTGGTTGTGCGTACCAAATGCCCGCATTCCTGTCACCGGATCATTCTTACGCTCTTCTCTGCTTGTGAATTCTACCGGTACACCAAGGGTATCACCAACGACCAAACCAAAAATTCCCGATTTCCATGTATCCGACGTTAATGAATCCCGCACAATTTTCTTTACCATACCCTCGTCCTCTAATTCCAGTTTTTCCAAACATCCGACAGCTGCACTTCTTCCCCTATGTACACTTTTTCACAAAAACTCTTACAGATAATGCTGCTCAAACCGGGCTTCACCATTGTCATCGATCTTCATCAGCATATAAGAAGGTCTGTGTCCCTCCTGTCTCGGATAGGAAAGGCTGCCGGGATTTAAAGTGATCAGTTCCTTTTCCCCGGATTTATCGATATCAAAGTATGGTCTGTGCGTATGACCGAACATAGCGATGTCAAAGCCCCGCTCTTTTGCTTCCTGCTTTAAATAAGCAGGACCGGTAGACACATTATAATAATGTCCGTGGGTGAGAAGCACCTTGTACTTACCGATCATGATCTCCTTTTCCCGTTCCAACTGAGAAAAGAAATCATTATTTCCCATGATCATTTCCAGATCACAGCCTTTATCCACCCATTTCATGATCTCATATTCGCTTCCTTCTGCATCTCCTAAATGGATCAGCATATCAAAAGGTTTTGTTTTTTTGATCACCCATTTCAGATTTTCATCTTTTCTGTGAGTATCACTGACGATCAATATCTTCATTTTCCTGTTTCCTTTTCCCTTGTGCAAGATTAAGACAACTCTTCCTTCAAAGCTTTTTTCATAGCTTCTAAGGCTTTTCCCCTGTGGCTGATACGGTTCTTTTCTTCCATGGTAAGCTCTGCAGAAGTTTTTCCAAACTCCGGAAGATAAAGGATCGGATCGTAACCGAAGCCACCGTTTCCTGCCGGCTCCTTTGCGATCAGGCCTTCCATACACGCTTCCCGCTGGATCACTCTGCCGTCTTCTAAAACAGCTGTAATATTACATACAAAGCGGGCGCTGCGTTCTTTTCCTTCTGCCTTTTCCAGACGCTCTATGATATTTCGGTTTTTGATCTCATAAGAGGTATCTTCTCCCATATATCTGGCAGAGTAAACACCTGGCTCGCCTCCGATATAATCTACGGCCAGACCTGAATCGTCTGCCAGCACAATGCCGCCTGTCTGCTTCCACACTGTCATTGCTTTAATTTTCGCATTTTCCGCGAATGTTTTACCATCTTCTACAATATCCAGGACAACACCTGCTTCTTTCATAGACAGCACCGGCAGTCCCAGATCAGAAAGGATCGCGCGGATCTCCCGCATCTTTCCTGCATTTCCTGTTGCAAATATAATTCTCTTTTCCTTATTATTTTCCATGTTGCCACCTTCTGTATCAGTATCCATTACTGGTCTTATATGCACTTGCTTCGGCCCTTTTTTTCTTTCCTCTGTCTATTTAATATCTGTATACACCTTAAGACACAAATTACACTTCTGTGTCTCTTCCACATGCTCCCAGAGAGAGCCGTTGTGACTTAAATAACCTTCACCGTCTTCCAGCGTCACCTGGGCAATTCCGTCTCCTGCATCATATTCGATCGCAACCGGGTGAACCGTGTCCGGCGTTTTTATTTCCACTATTATAGCAAATTTTTCCCCCTGGTCCAATACTATTCTTTCACCCAAAGGAACGGTATAATAACCAGAATACTCTAATGTTCCCTCTGCCAGAAGGGTCCTTCTGTTTAAAGCAGATTCCAGACCATGGTCCTGGCGGAATCTGTCTTTTCCAGCAGCATCTGCACGATTCTCATCCGGGAGATTGCGGGCCAAATAGATCTTGTATTCCGTATCTGGCCCTGTTGCATAAAAACCGGCTGCAGCCAGTTCTTCCACTTTTTCTGTGCGATAGGCATTTGCAAACCAGGCAGTATCTTCCCCATACCCGATCTGGCCCACCCAGCCGCACAGATCACTCTGGTAAATTTTATCGTAATTATCTGTAGGCTTGATTCCTGTGTATACAATATTATGAACACCAATATTCGTATCATAATAGGATACATAAAAGTACCCCTGGTCTCCGAAATTTTCACCCCAGCTGTTGGTACAGATAAAAGCTCCGTCACCTTCTAACTCCATGTTGAAATTTTCCTTGGGATAATTATCATCCCAGCCAACGATCACAGAATCATGATTGGGTTTTTCTGTCCCAATATAACAATAGGAATTCGTCTCCCGGTTATAATAAACAGACTCACTTTCATAATCCCGCATGGATGTATACAGGGAACTTTGTACACCGCCTTCCAGATAAACAGCTCTCTTAATAGCCTCATAATCCTTGGATGGCAGAATCTGTATCTCCTGAACATGTTCCCTGGCTTTTAAGCCGTCTGGAGAAATACCATCTCCATATGGATCTTCTGACTCCCACACCGGTCCTTCCCAGGAAAGGAGATAGGCCATAGACATGGTATATTCTCCCCCTTCGTCCTGTCCCAAAAGAAAATGATTGTGCATGGACATATGATCTACAGAAAATGTTTCTTTCTTATCCGGCAATAAAGTGGATTCCAGAGCCGTTAAAGAAGCAAATGCCCAACAAGTGCCAAGAGATCCCTGATTGCCGATCTTCGGCGCCCGTCCATGCTCCCTGTAATCATAGGAAGAAGGTAATGTTACATCAGAAGGCAGTGAGCGGTTCCAGATGACAGGAGAACCCGCTTTGCTGCCAGTATCCTCTGCACTGCTTTCCTGGTCGGGTCCCGTTTCTTCCGTCATTTGAGGATTTTTCTCCTGACCAGAAACATGATCCCCTCTTTCTTTCATCTGCTCCTGCTGCATACTTTCTCTCGTCTGATCTTTAGCCGTTTTTGTTAAAATGCTTCCGCAGCCCGTTAGTCCGGCTGTCAAAAGCGCCATACACATTATTCCAGGCAAAGCCGCTCCCATAAACATGGAAACGGCTTTTTTTAATTGCAATTTTATTCTTTTTTTAATCAACGTTTCGGTTCTCCTGACTGCGTTTTGGCGGTCTGGGACCCATGAACTGATAAAAATAGGTTTTTAACATACCATTGTAGATCTTACGGTTTTTGTCTGCCTTACGACCAATATATTTTTCCGCATCCCCATAGGAAGTGATCAGATACATGGACCAGGCATCTAACGCCGCAAAACGCTCCCCGATTTCTGTATACAGAGCCGGAAGGTTCTTTTTCTCTTCAATACGCTCGCCATAAGGCGGGTTGGAAATGATAAAACCATATTTTTTCGGATGACTGAGAGCACTTACCGGACGCTGCTGGAAATGAATCATATGATCCACACCTGCAGACTGAGCATTTGCTCTGGCTGCTTTCACAATATCCCCGTCAATATCATAGCCCTGGATATCCACTTTTACAGTATCATCCAGCAGATCATTTGCTTCGTCCATGGCATCATACCAGCATTTTCTTTTAATGATATTCTTCCAGTCCTCAGATAAGAAGGAGCGATTCATACCCGGTGCCATATTTGCCGCCATCATCGCCGCTTCAATTGGGAAAGTACCGCTGCCGCAGAATGGATCCACCAGAATACGGTCCTTATTCCATGGTGTAAGCATGATCAGGGCTGCTGCCAGCGTCTCTGTAATAGGAGCTTTGCTGGTAAGGGTACGGTAGCCTCTTTTGTGAAGAGAATCACCGCTGGTATCAATGCCAATGGTAACCATATCCTTATATAAAAATACACGCAGCGGGAATTTTGCCCCATCCTCTGCAAACCAGGATACATGGTAATGCTCTTTCATCCGCTCTACCATGGCCTTTTTCATAATGGACTGGATATCAGAAGGGCTGAACAGCTTGCTCTTAATGGAAGAAGCCTTTGCCACCCAGAATTTTCCATCTTCCGGGATAAATTCTTCCCACGCAATCCCTTTGGTTCCCTGGAACAGTTCTTCAAAGGTCTCTGCACGGAAACTGCCGGCTTTTAACAGAACACGCTCTGCAGTGCGCAAAAATACGTTGGCACGGCAGATTGCCTCATCATCACCGATAAACGTAACTCTTCCGTCTTCCACCTGGGAGATTTCATATCCCAGATCCAGTATCTCTTTTTTCAATACAGCTTCCAGTCCAAAATGACAGGGTGCGATCAGTTCATAGGTTTGCTTCAATCCTTTTTCCTCACAGTTCTAAATTCATTTCAATTTTCTGTTTCATATTTTCTGCTTCACATTATAACTTCTATTCTTACAGCTTCAGTTCTTTTACCACTTCGCCGTCCAGGGAATAAATGGTAAATACGCCATCTTCCAGGATCGCATACGTATTTGGATTTCCACCCTTAGGAATAGAAACGGAACCTGGGTTTAATACAGTAATGGTTCCACATTCTGTTTCCACTTTTTCTGCTTTCAGTAAGTGGGTATGACCATGGACCAGAATATCTCCCGGCTGCATAGGCGGCAGATGATCCTGATTAAATACGTGGCCATGGGTTGCGTAAAATGTTTTCCCGTCTAAAACTAACAGCGCATAATCTGCCAGGATCGGGAACTGAAGCACCATCTGGTCTACTTCTGTGTCACAATTGCCGCGAACAGCATAAATCTGATCTTTTAATGGATTTAACATAGCAATGACTTCCTTTGGGGCATACTCCTTTGGAAGATCATTTCTCGGGCCATGATAAAGAATATCTCCTAAAATGACCATTCTGGACGCCTTTGTTTCTTTATAAATGTCTAACAGTCTGCGGCAATAGTACGCAGAACCGTGAATATCAGATGCGAATAAGATTTTCATCAAAATGTGTCCTTTCCTTCATTAATGGCTTTCTTTTACCTATTACATCTTACAGCCCGAAACTACAATCTGTCAATGTATTTCCCTCTGTAATTCACGATTCCGCCTGCAAGGTCTGCCACCTCATATCCCATGCGCCACAGATCCCGGCAGATGACCATGCTCTTGGCACCTCTTTCACAGCAGAATACCGTTATTTCCCCAGGATTTATCTCATCCATACGCTCCCAGAATTCATCATATGGAATATTTTCACTTCCCTTTATCCTTTCCTCTTCATACTGCCACGGACTCCTAAGATCAATGATCCGACGGATACGTCCTGATTCTATCCATCTGTCAAATTCCCAGTAAGGAAGCATTGGAAAACCAGTCATATTTCCACCTTCTCTCCTCCCATATACGAAACCTTCCAAAACGTTATAGACAAGTCTTCCTATTATTAATATATGCCAGTCCCATCTATAGGGTACAGCCTGGAAAAAATACATAAAAAATGACCGCCCAGGTATTTCTTTACCTGAAGCGGTCATCTCATTTATCCCGTTTTGTTTAATATTCCGTTTTATTTCTGCTGTTATTTTTTGCATTATTTTTTGAAGCAGTACGGGCAGTGTTTTCTGTTTTATTTTCTGTTTTGTTTTTTGCCTTGTTTTCCTGGTTCATGTTGCCGCAGTCATCCATCTGATTGCTGCTGTAGCGGTTACTGTAATCATTGCTGTAATCATTCTTTGCCATTTCAATACCTCCAAAAAGATATTTTTTATATTAACTTTAAGTTACAGCTTTATTATGGCTGTATTCCGGAAGTTTATACCCGACTCTTATGAATTTTCTTGCTTTTTCCCCATATTTATATTATAACTAATGTGAGGCAACATGGTTTCCCTTAAACCATGACCTCATCCTTATTAATTATTTATACTCCCCTTGAGAAAAGCCAGGATAGCTCCCCTATCCCGGCTTTTCTCCCGTTAAAAACGGCCCTTCTGCCGTCGGCAGAAGAGCCTGTCTGTTTTCTTGCTGTTTTTATCCCAACATACTTACGATCTTTACGGGATTTCTGTAATTCCAATTAGAAACCTTAATGCCAGTTGCTTCTGTGGAGGCATGGACGATCTTTCCGTCTCCTATGTACATCGCTACATGATTAATGCTCTTCCCGCTTCCATAGAAAAGCAGGTCGCCCGGCTGCATCTGTGAAGCGCTGATAGATGTTCCCTGAGCTGCCTGACTGCCTGAGGAACGATTTAAAGAAATGCCCAATCCATTCTGATAGACATATCTGGTAAAACCAGAACAATCTGTTCCTGTACGTGGATCACTGCCGCCATAACGGTACGGACCGCCTACAAACTGAAGTGCATAACTAACAAGCTGTGCTCTCTTAAAACTTTTGGAAGACTCAATGGCTTCTTTCTGGATTTCTTCGATCTCTCCTTCTTTGGCTTCTGTTATCTCTGCATTTTCAGAAACCGGAAGATATCCTTCTGTATCATTTACACGGATCTTCATCCAGCCATTTCCCAGATCTTCTAAAACTTCATATGTATCACCTGATTTGGCAATAGCCAGAACCTCTTCACTGTCTCTTGTCTTGTTAATATTTACACTGTTTGCTGTAATGGTAGCAATATAAGTTCCTTCCTTAAATCCAGGTCCAATGGCTGCCATAGAAGTCACAGGGACTGCCATCATCAGCATCCCACACACAAGTCCAGTTCTAACCAGTTTACCAAAAAATTTATGCATTCTCATCCCATCCTGTTTGTTACGGTTTATGTTAAAAAGTTACGTCTAAATATTACGCAAATATTACGATGATTACATTTGTATTATACCACACATCATCGATTCGTCAATATTTTTATTTTCTTTTAATATTTTTTCATATTTTTGACAGATTTCACAATTTCTTCATAAGTGCTTTTGTCCCTAAATCTTCATAAGGCTGAACTTTATCATTCTAGCCCATAAAAAAAGCCCCGGCATCTTTTGACACCAAGGCTATGTGATAACGTACACTAACTTAAAACGCTGACAATCTTTACCGGCTTGCGGTAATTGTAAGGAGAAGTCTTGATACCTGTGGCTTCTGTGGAAGCATGAACAACCTGTCCATTTCCAATATACATTGCCACATGATTAATACCAGTATCATCACCATAAAAGATCAGATCTCCCGGCTGCATCTCCTCCTCAGAAACAGGAGTTCCACAGTTAGCCTGTCCTTTGGATGAATGAGGAAGGCTTACAGAAGCACTGTTCTGTAAAATATAGCGGGTAAAACCAGAACAGTCAACACCTTTATTCGGGTCAACTCCACCAAAAACATAGCTTCCGCCTATAAATTGAAGAGCAAATTCTACCGTCTGACGGCGTTGTCTGACAGAAAAATCTACTGTTTCCTGATTTTTTTCTACTAAAGATGCCTTTCCGGAAGTTTTGATATAACCATCTCCGCTTTCAGTGCCGATCTTCACCCAGCCATTTCCCAGATTGGAAAGGACCTCATAGGTCTGTCCCCGCTTTACCTGTCCTACTGAACGGCTGTGTTCGTTGGCAGAAGCATGCACCTCTACAGCAGGTGCCGCAATGGTCACCATATAAGAAGAACGTGTCTGCACCTCTGCGTTCTTAGAAGCAGCCATGCCGTCGATTGGATTTACAAAAAGAATACCTGATAAAAGAAAAAGACCTGCGGCAGCCTTTACCGCATGTCTCTGGATTAAAGCAAAATTCACGCTGAAAGTCTCCTAATTGTCGAAATAGAATTATTACGGATTTGTTACAAACTAACAACGTAATTATATTATTTTTTCACAATAATGTCAAGAAAAAGAGGATGTTTTTTTACATCCCCTTATTTTATGACAACCAAATTTACTTTTCTCTTTCCTGTGCCTCTTTCTTATCTTCCCGGTCCTTTAAACATCCAGAAGATCATCAGGATCAGAAGCACCGGCCAGATATAAGACAATACCCAGCCAGCCAGTCCTATGATGCCAAAGAACAGGCTCATAAGAAGAAAGATGATGAAAAAGACGATCAGACCTGCTGCCAGTCTCACATACCATTTACTGAAATCTACATAATGTACATTTCTCTGGTATGTATCGCGATAGCTGTCCTCTCTATCTACGGTTCCGTAAGGTCCGCTGTATTCCCGGCCGCTGCGGCCAGGATCTTCTTCCTGTGCTTTGCCGAAACCATAAGTCTCATAGCCATCCGGCCGGTCCTCTGTATTAAGAGCCGCATCTACGATCGTTCTTGCAATAATATTCGGGCCGCCCAGGCTTTCGATCACCTCTGCCTCGTCTGCCCCCTTATTTACCTCATCTGAAATGTAAGAATCATAATACCTGATATTTTCCTGGATCACGGAATAAGGAACGCGACCTTCCAGTTCTGTCTTAAGTCCCTGTAAAAATTCTGCTCTGGTCATTATTCAGCCCTTTCCTTTATTGCACCTTCCCGGTATGCCGCTACTAATTCCTTCAGATCTGCGATCTGTTCCTTTAATTCAAGACCCTTATCTGTATCTGCCACCATTTTTCTCACCTTCAGTTTCTCAACCACAGAAACCTTCGGCGTACTGTCCTTTTTCGGATCAAATGGCATATGCTCAGCTAATGCCAGATGGTGTGAATTGTAGATCAGTGTATATCCTGCAATACCGGTAGTACTCTGATATGATTTTGAAAGGCCTCCATCGATCACAAAAAGCTTTCCCCCCGCTTTTACCGGTTTTTCACCATCTTTCAGCTTAACCGGTACATGTCCGTTAATAATATGAGAACCTTCGGTCTCCAGACCAAATTCCTGTAATATCTTATCACAGATCTCCACCTTTTCGCAAAGTTTATAATATGGATTCATCTCTTCTTTATGAGTAGCTTTATCCTCTACAAAATAATGCTCAAAGGTAGTCATTTTGGCTTTTCCAAATACAGGAGATCTTGCTCCGCACCAGAGATACCACATCAGATCCAGTGCTTCTTCCTTTCCATCTGCTCCGTCTGAAAGGAAATATGCATTATGCACCTGACGGTTCAGGAAATCCATAAGAGTTTTTCCCTGATACCCTTTTCCGTCGATGATAATCGTGTCAAAGCTTCCATCCTTCTTCATGGGAATACAGCCATGATACATCAGATTGGAATTATAGCACTTATAAATGCCTCCATGTGAATAAATAAACTTCACCTGACGCTGTAAAACCTCACTGTGGCGGAAAGAAGCGCAAAGAGTACGCAGCAATTCTTTTTCTCCTCTGGTCAGTTCCAGTGGATTCCGCGGATCAATCGTCGGGAAATTCATATCCATCATAGGATATTCTTTTCCCTCAATGGTAACCGTACCTTTTTTATAATCCACAGCTGTTAAAAGCATGCGGTTTTCCATCTCATATTCCGGATGGCGCTGCATAATAGCCTCTTCCACCTTAAACTGAATCACAGCGATCGCCTTGTGCATCTTGGCTGCCAGTCCCGGATCTACTGCATCATAAATGTTTTCATCCAGGATCTTTGGCATAAACCGTACACAGGGATCATCCTGATAAACCTTTGCGGCAAACATGGACAAAGGACGCAGGTTAATGCCGTAACCATCTTCCAGCACATCAAAACTGTTGTAGCTGATCGCGATACGCAGTACATTACAGATACAGGCCAGATTGCCTGCAGCTGCTCCCATCCACGAAATGTCGTGGTTGCCCCACTGGATATCCACATCATGGAAATTCATCAGTTCCTTCATAATGATGTCTGCTCTTGGTCCTCTGTCAAAGATATCACCGATAATATGAAGATTATCAATGGTCAGGTTCTGGATCAGACGGCACAATGCCACAATAAACTTGTCCGCAATGCTGGTATCGATGATGGAATGGATGATCTCATTATAGTAAAGCTTCTTATTCTCGTCACTGTAATCTACATGGAGAAGTTCATCAATAATATAGGCAAACTCCTTCGGCATCTTTTTTCTCACCTTGGAGCGGGTATATTTAGAAGATACTTCCCGACAGATCTTAACAAGTCTGTAAATGGTGATCTTCTGCCAGTCTTCGGTATAACGTCCCATTTTCATCATCCGCGGCAAATGGCGCTCCGGATAATAGATCAGATTAGCCAGCTGAAGCTGCTCCTCTTCCGGGATCAAATGTCCGAATGTTTCCTTGATCTTTTCCCTGATGATACCGGAAGAAGACCTCAGCAAATGGATAAATGCTTCATACTCTCCATGAAGGTCACTGAAAAAGTACTCGGTTCCTTTTGGCAGATTACAGATCGCCATTAAATTAACGATCTCGCTGGTAGCCTCTTTCACAGACGGATATTCCCGTGCCAGAAGCTGCAGATATGCCATATCCCTCATATATACATTCCCCCGTTTTCGCATATTCTTGCGTTTTATATAAATTTATAGTACCATATTCTTATTGAAAATAAAAGTTTTTCCACGGAAACACAAAGCTTACATTTTATTAATAATTTTAAAGAAATACCTAAGAAAAGATCAGGAAAGGATCAAAAAGAGATGGAAGAATTGTATGTATTCGGCATCGGAAACGCCCAGGCTACCCACTGTTACAACACCTGCTTTGCCATAAAAGACGGGGATGAATTTTTTATGGTAGACGCAGGGGGAGGAAATGGTATTTTAGGAATCCTTGAAAAAATGAACGTAGATATGGCTCATATCCACCACATTGTCGTCACCCATGAACATACCGACCACATTCTTGGCATCGTCTGGATGGTACGAATGATCGCTACTGCCATGAAAAAGGGAAAATACGAAGGAGAGCTTCGCATCTACTGTCATCCAGGACTTGTTGACACCATTTCTACCTTATGCCGTTTAACTCTTCAGGGAAAATTTTATAAAATGATCGGGGAGCAGATTTTTCTGATTCCAGTAGAAGACGGAGAAACTGTCTCCATTTTAGACTATGATGTAACCTTTTTTGATATTTTATCTACCAAAGCAAAGCAGTTCGGCTTTACCACCCGTCTGAAAAACGGCAAAAAATTCACCTGTGCCGGAGATGAACCTTACAATCCTGAATGTAAGCCATATGTGGAAGGCAGTCAGTGGCTTTTACACGAAGCTTTCTGTCTCTATGGAGATCGTGAGCGCTTCCAGCCTTATGAAAAACATCACAGTACAGTAAAAGAAGCATGTGAACTGGCCGAAAGTCTTTCTATCCCCAATCTGGTACTCTGGCATACAGAAGATAAAAACTTAAGCCATCGCAAAGAGCTTTATACAGCAGAAGGTAAAGAATATTATCATGGAAATCTGCTGGTTCCCGATGACGGGGAGATCATTAAACTGTAATTCTGTCTGTAAAACCTGCCACTGGTATTTTCCTGCGATCCCATGATAACGTAAAACAGCCTCCAGGGCCGGAACATTCCGTTCCTTTCCCGGAGGCTGCTTCTATATCCATTTGAATCCATATGAGCACCGCCCGTACCAGCGGGCGTTCTCTCTTATTGCTGTTTTTTAATATGCCATCTTATATATCTCGATCATGTCCGGCTTATCTAACACCCTGATACCTGGAAGTGTTCTTGCGCCGTAGTTGGTGCATTTTTCTGCCAGTTCTTCAAATGAAGACGGATCAACATTCAGTTCTCTTAAGGAAACCGGCATATTCAGGCTCTTAAAATAATCTTCTGTTGCCTGGATACCAGCTAAAGCCGTCTTTTCCGGATGTTCAAAATCCATCTCAATATTCCATACATTCACTGCGTACTGAGCAAAGCGGCCTACATTATTCTTGTATACATATCTTGCCCATGACGGCCATAAGGCAGAAAGTCCTGCACCGTGAGCAATTTTCTCATCCATACCTGACAACTCATGCTCCATCTGATGTACCTGCATAAAGGTGGATCTTCCAAGACCTGTCAGATCATTGTGTGAAATGGTTCCGGCCCACATGATCGATGCTCTCGCTTCGTAATCCTCTGGATTTTCAAGAGCTGCCTTTCCAGCCGGAATCACAGTTTTTAAAACTCCCTCTGCAATACGGTCAGATAACGGCGTATTCTCTCCTACGCTGAAATAGCGCTCTAAGGTATGCATCATAATATCTACCGTTCCACAGCCAGTCTGGAATGGACTTACTGTATAGGTCAGTTCCGGATTGCAGATAGAGAATAATGGTCTGTGTCCCGGGCAGTTAAATCCACGTTTTAAACCAAGCTCCGTATTGGTGATAACACTGGAGGAACTCATCTCACTGCCGGTTGCAGATAAAGTAAGGATCACACCTACCGGCAGAGCCGCTTTAGGAGTTTCCTCTTTCATATAGAACTTCCATACATCTGTATCCGGATTTGCAATACCGTCTGCAATACATTTGGCAGAATCGATCACACTTCCACCACCTACTGCAAGTATAAAGTCAACACCTTCCTTTTTCCCCAGTTCAATGCCTTCTCTTGCCATAGCCAATGTTGGATTTGCCTGAACACCGCCCAGCGTTACATAGTCAATATTTTCTGCCTTCAAAGCATCTAATACTGTATCAAGAAGTCCGCTCTTTTTTGCACTTGCTCCGCCAAAATGAACGAAAACCTTCTTAAAACCATACTCCTTTACCAGCTTTCCCACCTGTTTGTGGGTATCTTTTCCAAAAATCATCCTGGTTGGTGCATAAAATTCAAAATTCTGCATTGTCTTTTCCTCCATACGATTATTGTTTTATACTGCCTGATTTCGGACCATTTAACATGGCCGGTCTATTCATTATCTTACCATAATTTCTATTCCCTAACAAGTAATCCGCCGGCATATCAGCGCTGACTCCAGCATATGATGTTAAATGATATTCGCAATCCGCCCAGAATAAAAAGGAGGAAATTATGTTTTTTTCTAAAAAATGTCCATTTCGTTCATTTATCTTTATTAGTATGGAACTTTTTATCCTGGTGATTTTATGCTTTTGTTTATTTATGAAAAAAACAGCCCGGCAGACTGGCATTTTTCAGACCTCCGGTGATTTTATCAAATGGGTGGATTTTAATGTGACCAGCGAAGCTTTAGAACAGGCTTTCCGGTATGATGTGGATACCTGCCAGGCCAAAATACATTTAAACTGGGTAGATCTGCTGGCGTACCTTGGAACCCGCTATGGCGGAGATTTTTCCAGATATAAGAGAAGTGATATGGAAAAGGCGGCAAAGCAGCTGATCAATGGGGATACGACTATGGAAGAGCTGACAAAAGATATGAAATATTACGACTATTACAGACAGGCTTATGGAGCAGTGTTAGATGGAATGGTGGGGACATTTCAGGCGGAGATACCGATAGATGAAGCCTCTCAAAATCCCCTTGCATCAGAACAGTCCTCCCACGAAAATTCTGACTCCCAGACAACTCCTGATACCGTCTGGGTCACAAAATACGGCCTGAAAGCCTTCTTCCCACTGGCAAAAAACTTCCCTTACAGCGACTTTGACGATTTCGGAGTCTCCCGCAGTTATGGCTTCAAGCGCCGCCACTTAGGCCATGATATGATGGGACAGGTAGGAACTCCCATTATCGCTGTGGAATCCGGCTATGTAGAGGCACTTGGCTGGAATCAGTACGGTGGCTGGCGGATCGGCATCCGAAGTTTTGACAAAAAACGGTACTATTACTACGCCCACCTGCGAAAAAACTATCCATTTCAGGCCCATTTAAAAGAAGGAAGCTTCATTCAGGCCGGAGATGTCATTGGCTATATGGGCCGCACCGGTTACAGCTCCAAAGAAAACACCAACAACATTGAAGAGTCCCATCTTCACTTTGGCCTGGAACTGGTCTTTGACGAATCCCAGAAAGAAAGTGACCATGAAATCTGGATCAACTGCTATGAGCTGGTAAAATTTTTAAAGCAAAATCAGTGTGAAACCGTAAAAGTAGATGGCACAAAAGAATGGACACGGGTATACCAGACGAAAGATATTCCTGCACAATAAGATGCAAGGCTGAACTGTAACAATATAAAAGGGCCGCCCAAAATGCAGTTCACATTTTGAGGCAGCCCCAAAAACTTAACTTAATCTGTGAATAAATAACCCGCTTCGCAGCTTTGGCTCAAACCAGGTAGACTTAGGCGGCATTAAAAGGCCTGCATCCGCTACTGCCAAAAGCTCTTCAATAGAGGTTGGATACATGGAAAATGCAATTTCCATATCTTCACTTACACGGCGCTCCAGCTCTTTTAAGCCGCGGATACCGCCGATAAAGTCAATGCGCTTATCCGTTCTCGGATCGCCGATGCCAAGAACAGGTGCCAACAGCTGATCCTGCAAAATAGAAACATCCAGTCCCTTTACCGGATCGCTGCTTCTATACGGAGGAAGTACTTTTAAGGCATACCATGTATTATCTAAGTACATGCCAAAGGTTCCTTTTTCAGCTGGCGCATATGGTTCTTTTCCCATTTCTTCCAGTTCAAATTTTTCTTTTACTGCATCAAAGAACTGCGCTTTGCTCATTCCGTTTAAATCTTTTACTACACGGTTATATGGAAGGATCATCAGTTCTTCATCCGGGAATAGAACAGACAGGAAGTAATTAAAGGGCTCTTCCCCTGTATAACCAGGATTTTCTGCCCTGCGCTTTAAACCAACTTTTACAGCTGAAGCTGCTCTGTGATGTCCGTCTGCAATATAGGTAGCCGGAATTGCCGCAAATGCTTTTTCAATGGCTTCAGTCTGAGCCGGATCTTCGATCTTCCATACTCTGTGACGGATGCCATCATCTGATACAAAATCGTAAAGAGCCGTTTTTTCCTTTTCTTCTGCCACAATGGCTTTTAAAGTCTCGTTCTGTCTGTAAGCCAGGAAAATAGGACCTGTCTGGGCATTTACTGTGTCCACGTGACGGATACGGTCTAATTCCTTGTCTTCTCTGGTGTTTTCATGCTTCTTGATCACACCATTTACATAATCATCAATGGAACTGCAGGCAACGATACCGGTCTGGCTGCGTCCGTCCATGGTCAGTTCATAAAGATAATAATGTTCCCCTGCATCTGTAACATAGACTCCCTTTGCGATCTGGGTATCTAAAAGTTCTCTCGCCTTCTCATACACACAGTCTGCATACGTATCCACATCATCAGAGAACTGAGTCTCTGCTCTGTCAATGTTTAAAAATGAAATGGGGTTTCCTGCTACTGCCGCGCACGCCTCTTTCCGGTTGTATACGTCATAAGGAAGCGCTGCTACTTTGGATGCATTTTCCTTTGCCGGTCTGATACATATAAATGGTTTTACTACTGCCATTTTCTTCTCCTTCTGATCCGCCGTCTTATTTCACTACGCGTACTCGCAAAACACCCTCAATGGCCTTTAATTTCTCTACCGTAACCTCTTCCGGCTTATGTTCCAGATCCAATAAGGTATATGCATACTTGTCACGGCTCTTATTGGTCATATCAGAAATATTGACTCCCTGGGCTGCCAGTATGGCAGTGATCTGGCCGATCATATTGGGGATATTCATGTGAAGAACGGCAATACGGCTTGCTGCCTGGCATACTCCCATATCGCAGGCCGGATAATTAACGGAATTTTTAATATTACCATTTTCCAGATAATCTGTAATCTCCTGTACTGCCATTACAGCACAGTTGTCCTCAGACTCCCTTGTGGAAGCGCCCAGATGGGGAGTAAGGATCACATGTTTCATATGTACCACCTTTGGATTTGGGAAGTCGCTGACATAACGGGCAACTTTTCCAGACTCCAGTGCTGCAGCCATATCGTCATCATTTACAAGCGTATCCCTTGCAAAATTTAAGATTACCACACCATCCTTCATCATATCCAGTTTTTCTTTATTGATCATACCCTTTGTGGACTCTAACAGCGGCACATGAACGGTAATATAGTCGCACTCCTGGAAAATAATATCCGCATTGGTAATATGCTTTACATTTCTGGAAAGTCTCCATGCAGCATTTACAGAAATATATGGGTCATAACCATAAACTTCCATTCCCAGGTGGGTAGCTGCATTAGCAACCTCAGCACCAATAGCGCCAAGTCCGATGATACCTAATTTTTTGCCTTTCAGTTCCCAGCCGGCAAAAGCTTTCTTGCTCTTTTCTGTTGTTTTTGCAATATTTTCATCTTCTGCATTGTCCTGGCACCATTTAATGCCTCCTACAATGTCACGGGAAGCTAAAAACATTCCTGCAAGTACCAGTTCCTTTACACCATTTGCATTGGCTCCAGGTGTATTAAATACAACCACACCAGCCTTTGCACACTCATGCAAAGGAATATTGTTTACACCGGCACCTGCGCGGCCCACGGCCAAAAGTCCCTCTGGCAGCTCCATATCATGCATGGAAGCGCTTCGTACTAAAAAGGCATCTGCCTCTGCTTTGTTGTCAGTTATTTCATAATCAGCCGGAAACAGGTCTGTTCCGCAGGCTGCAATTGGATTTAAGCAATGGATCTTTTTCATAATACTCTCTCCTCATACTCACACATATGTTTCATGTACAGCTGTATACTGCAGGCTTATATTTACAGATGTCTCTTCTCAAAGTCAGCCATGAACTCAACCAGTTTCTCTACTCCGGCCTTTGGCATTGCATTGTAAATACTTGCACGCATGCCGCCTACGGTTCTGTGGCCCTTTAAGTTTTCAAGTCCTGCTGCCTTGGATTCTTTTACAAATAAAGCATCCAGCTCTTCATTTCCGGTAATAAACGGCACATTCATAATAGAACGGTCTTTCTTTACTACAGTACCCTTAAACAGCTTGCTCTCGTCCAGGAAATCGTAAAGGATCTTTGCCTTTTCCTCATTGATCTTCTTCATCTCTTCCAGGCCGCCCTTTGCCTTTAACCATTTAAATACCTTGCCGCACATATAAATGCCATAGGTAGGAGGAGTATTGTAAAGGGATTTTGCATCTGCATGGATCTTGTAGCGCAGCATAGTTGGTGTTCCCTCTAACACATCCTCAGTGATCAGATCTTCGCGGATGATAACAATAACCGTACCTGCCGGTCCTACGTTCTTCTGTGCACCTGCAAAGATCAGGCCGTATTTGGATACGTCCACAGGCTCAGATAAGAAGCAGGAAGACTGGTCTGCCACTAAAAGTTTTCCCTTTGTATTTGGCAGCGTCCAGAACTTAGTTCCATAGATCGTATTATTTTCACAGATATATACATAATCTGCGTCCTCAGATACAGGAAGGTCGGAACAATCCGGAATATAACTGAAAGTCTTGTCAGCACTGGAAGCAATGGCATTTGCCTTTCCGTAAATAGATGCTTCTTTATGCGCTTTCTTTGCCCACTGTCCGGTAATGATATAATCCGCCACACGATTCTTCATCAGGTTCATAGGAACCATGGCAAACTGGGTAGAACCGCCGCCCTGAAGAAAAAGCACCTTATAATTCTCCGGAATGTGCAAGAGATCACGCAGATCTGATTCAGCATCTTCAATAATGGTCTCATATGACTTAGATCGATGACTCATCTCCATTACTGACATTCCTGTGCCTCTGTAGTCCAGCATCTCTGCTGCTGCTTCGCTTAGGACTTCTTCCGGCAATACAGCCGGTCCTGCTGAAAAGTTATAAACTCTGCTCATAATTCTCCTCCTCTTGGAATTCTCTTGGAATTTCGGTGCTGTTTTTCATTTTTGTGCACCTTTTATTTATATGTATACTCGGAATCATTCATGAACTTGCTTTTAGAAGCCAGTTTTCCGAGAGTACATTCATATATGCAAGCAGCTTCCCTGTGCAGCGCAAATAAAAACTTTACACATCACACAGAGAAGCCACCTGAGTATATATGCCCTTGTATAAATAATTGTCACATCCGGGAATATGATACTTTCTGTATCTGATATACTTCTGTCACTTTTACTTTATTGTTATAACTCAGTAAAACGGTAACGTTCCAAGGTGTTAGAAATTACTATACAACGTTTTATTTTGTTTTTCAAGAAAAACTTATCTGAATTTTTTTAGATTTCAACCAATCATTAAAAATTTTCTAATTGATTTTCAGATCTGTATCATCAAATGCATCTGCAATTGGCGCTCCGGGAGATACCATTGGGAATACCTTGTCATCACAGCCGATCTGACAATCGATCACAACCGGAATATTTAAGGAGATCGCCTCTTTTAATACAGAAGCCAGTTCCTCTTTCTGGGTCACTCTGTAAGCCTTTGCACCCATTGCCTCTGCGATCTTTACATAATCAACAGAATCATTAAGCACAGTCTGGGAATAACGCTTGCCGTAGTACAGAGTCTGCCACTGGCGCACCATACCTAATACATGATTGTTGATGATCACTTCTACTACCGGGATATTGTAGCGGGTAGCTGTTGCGATCTCGTTCATATTCATACGGAAGCAGCCGTCACCTGCAATATTGATCACCGTTTTATCCTTGCATCCCATCTTTGCACCGATGGCAGCACCAAGGCCATAACCCATAGTGCCCAGACCGCCGGAAGTAAGAAGAGTTCTCGGCTGACGGTACTTATAATACTGTGCAGCCCACATCTGATGCTGTCCCACCTCTGTTACGATCACAGCGTCCCCGCCGGTAACTTCGTTTACAGTCTGGATAATATATGGTCCTGTGAGTACATTTTTGTCATAACGCAGCGGATACATATCCTTCATACGCTCAATATGGGCGATCCACTCATCATGATTAATTGGATCCAGATGGGTGTTTAACCGACGCAGGATGGTCTTGGCATCACCAATAATACTTGCGTCAACTTTAATGTTCTTATTGATCTCTGCGCGGTCAATTTCAATCTGTAAAATTTTCGCGTTTTTCGCAAATTTTGATGCATTTCCGATTACACGGTCACTGAATCTGGCACCAACTACTACTAAAAGATCTGCTTCTGTAATGCCATAGTTGGAAGTCTTGGTTCCATGCATACCTACCATACCGGTATACAGCTCATCTGTGCCATCAAAAGCACCTTTGCCCATTAAACTGTCTGCAACCGGTGCCTGGATCTTGTGAGCAAAAACACGCAGTTCTTCTGATGCATTGGAGATAACAGCGCCGCCGCCAACAAAGATAAATGGTTTCCGTGACTTACGGATCATCTCTAAAGCCCGCTCCATATCTTCCTCACGGATGGTATCTGTCTGCGGTTCGATCTTCTCTGGCTCCTGATACTCATACTCTGTGGTTGCCGCAGTTACGTCCTTGGTAATATCCACTAAAACAGGTCCCGGTCTTCCGCTCTGTGCGATCACGAAAGCTCTGCGGATCACCTTTGCCAGCTTATTGATATCCTTTACAATGAAATTGTACTTGGTGATCGGCATGGTCACACCGGTAATATCGATCTCCTGGAAACTGTCCTTACCTAACAGACTGTTTGCCACATTACAGGTAATGGCTACTACCGGAACGGAGTCCATATAAGCAGTAGCGATACCTGTTACCAGGTTAGTAGCTCCAGGGCCGGAGGTTGCCAGGCATACACCTACTTTTCCAGTTGCTCTGGCATATCCGTCTGCTGCATGGGAAGCGCCCTGTTCATGAGATGTAAGGATATGGGTGATCTCATTCTGATGCCGATACAGCGCATCATATATGTTCAGGATGGCACCGCCCGGATATCCGAAAACGGTGTCTACTCCCTGCTCTTTCAAACATTCTATAACGATTTCCGCACCTGTCAATTTACTCATTTTTCCTGTGCTCCTTTACAAAATCTTACTTCGTGCCGTCCTTATTTTGCCTGAAGGATAGCACCCTTGTCACCGGAAGTTACCAGTGAAGCATATCTTGCCAGATAACCGGTGGTTACCTTAGGCTCTCTTGGCTGCCATTTAGCCTTTCTGGCTGCCATTTCTTCATCTGAAACCAGTACATTTAACTGATGATTGTCAATATCAATAGAAATAATATCTCCTTCTTCTACCAATGCAATAGGACCGCCTACAGCTGCCTCTGGAGAAACATGTCCAATAGAAGCGCCTCTGGAAGCTCCGGAGAAACGTCCGTCTGTGATCAGGGCTACAGTAGAGCCAAGTCCCATTCCTGCAATAGCGGAAGTAGGATTTAACATCTCTCTCATACCAGGACCGCCCTTTGGTCCCTCATAACGGATGACAACAACATCACCATCAACGATCTTGCCGCCCTTGATCGCTGCAATCGCGTCTTCTTCACAGTCAAAGACTCTTGCAGGTCCTTCATGCTTTAACATTTCAGGGGCCACTGCAGAACGTTTTACAACGCCTGAATCTGGTGCCAGGTTGCCCTTTAAGATAGCAATACCGCCAGTCTGGCTGTATGGATTGTCAATTGGACGGATGACATCAGGATTCTTATTTACACAGTCCTTGATATTCTCCCCAACAGTCTTTCCTGTAACAGTCATGCAGTCCAGATTCAGCAGCCCCTTCTTGCTGATCTCATTCATAACTGCATAAATACCGCCTGCTTCGTTCAGATCTTCAATGTAAGTGTGTCCTGCAGGTGCTAAGTGGCACAGATTTGGTGTTCTCGCACTGATCTCATTTGCAATGTCTACGTTTAACTCAACACCAGCCTCATGTGCGATCGCTGGTAAATGAAGCATACTGTTGGTAGAACATCCCAGTGCCATATCCATGGTCAGAGCATTCATAAATGCTTCTTTTGTCATAATATCTCTTGGACGGATGTTTCTTCTTAACATCTCCATTACCTGCATACCTGCATGCTTAGCCAGCTTAATACGCTCAGAATAAACAGCAGGAATGGTTCCATTTCCACGAAGTCCCATACCAAGAACCTCTGTTAAGCAGTTCATACTGTTTGCAGTATACATACCGGAACAGGAACCGCAGGTCGGGCAGGTCTTATTTTCATATTCTTTTACATCTTCTTCGGTCATCTTTCCTGCTGCATAGGCACCTACTGCCTCAAACATACTGGAAAGACTGGTCTTACATCCCTTTACATGGCCTGCAAGCATTGGGCCGCCGCTTACAAATACTGTTGGGATATTTAATCTTGCTGCTGCCATTAACAGACCAGGAACGTTCTTGTCACAGTTTGGAACCATAACTAAAGCGTCAAACTGGTGAGCCATTGCCATACATTCAGTGGAGTCAGCGATCAGGTCTCTGGTAACCAGGGAATACTTCATACCAACATGGCCCATGGCAATACCATCACAGACTGCAATAGCCGGGAATACCACTGGGGTACCGCCGCCCATGGCTACTCCTAATTTTACTGCTTCTACGATCTTATCCAGGTTCATATGTCCCGGAACGATCTCATTATAAGAACTTACAATACCAACTAATGGCTTGTTCATTTCTTCTTCTGTCATACCAAGTGCATTAAACAGAGAACGGTGAGGTGCCTGCTGCATCCCTTTTCTTACTGCGTCACTTCTCATTTTCTTATCCTCCTGATATCCGGCCCGATCCCCCGTTTTTATAAATTGTTCTCTCGGAGTCTTTCCTGCACCTGCCTTTGCAGCTGATTTTCCGCCAGCCGCACCCGAATTTCATCAACGTACGCACCGCGTACGCCTCAGAAATTTGGGCACAACTGACAAAAAATCATCTTGCAAAATCAGGCACAAAAAGATTCCGAGATAACATTAAACCACCAGGGATGTGCCTCTTTCTTGCTTTAACCACTGCTTTATTTATGGATACGTTCTGCAACTAAATCGCCCATCTGGGTTGTTCCCACTTTGGTGCAGCCCTCTGACATAATATCACCGGTACGGTATCCATCTGCTAATACCTGACGTACTGCTGATTCTACTGCCAGTGCCTCTTTGTCCAGATCACAGGAATAACGAAGAAGCATTGCAGCAGAAAGGATGGTTGCTAACGGATTGGCAATGTCTTTTCCTGCAATATCAGGTGCTGAACCATGGCTTGGCTCATACAGACCAAATTTGGATTCATTTAAACTTGCAGAAGATAACATTCCAATGGAACCGGTGATCATGCTTGCCTCATCAGAAAGGATATCACCGAACATATTCTCGGTCAGAACTACGTCAAACTGGCCTGGATTCATTACCAGCTGCATTGCACAGTTATCAACCAGCATGTGGCTTACTTCTACTTCCGGATAATCCTTTGCAACTTCATTTACAACTTTGCGCCATAAACGGGAGGTATCCAGAACATTAGCTTTGTCAACGCTGACCAGTTTTTTACGGCGCTTCATAGCGATCTCAAAACCTTTAATGGCAATGCGGCGGATCTCATGTTCACTGTATGGCATGGAATCCACTGCGTACAGTTCTCCGTCTTTTTCCTCTGTTTTGCGCTCACCAAAGTAAACGCCGCCTGTCAGCTCACGCATAATGACCATATCGAAGCCATTTCCAATAATTTCTTTCTTTAATGGACATGCATCTGCTAACTGCTCAAAAAGATAAGCCGGACGGATATTGGCAAACAGATTTAAGCCTTTGCGGATCTTTAAAAGTCCTGCTTCTGGTCTTAAATTAGGAGCAACATCATACCATCTGGAGTTGCCTACATTACCGCCCACTGCACCTAAAAGGACTGCGTCTGAATTTCTGGCTGTTTCCAGAGCCTCATCTGTCAGCGGAACACCGTATGCGTCAATGGAACAACCGCCCATTAAAATATCTGTATAATTAAACTTATGTCCGTAAACTTCTCCCACTTTATCCAATACTTTCTTGGCCTCTCGTACGATCTCAGGACCAATACCGTCTCCCGGAATTGCAACAATATTATAATTCATAATTATTATCCCCTCTATTTATTATTCCTTTTAGTTATATATTATGTAATAACTGCGATTTCTTTCAATCATATCTCATTTAAAGCTTCATTTCAACTATTCATGCCTATTTTCCCTATTACAAAATATACAAGTTTGGAATTATGGATATAAACATAAGTTATGTCTTGCTACTGGATCTCACGGATCATGCAGTATTGTTTTAAGTCAAAATGCTTCTGGACAATACCAAAAAGTTTAAAGCCAAAATGCTCATACATAGGCACATTATCCGGATTGTGCGTCTCCAGGGAAACCATAAGGTGATGCTCTTTTGCATAACGGATCACTTCTTCCATAAGGATTGCCGCCAGGCCATGATGCTGCATATCCGGATCCACTGCCAGATAGATCACATGCAGTCTCTCTTCCTGGTGAAGCTGGTCTGTCCAGCGGGAATTTAAGTAATCTCTTCCTCTCATAAAATTCCAGAGTGTTTTAAGACTGGGATCCTCTTTGATCAGATATTCATCGGTCTTTAAACTGGCCCAGGCTTCTGTGAGATAAAAAGTAAGGGGATTATAAGGCTCTGATTCATCCGAAACCACAAGCAGGGAATTCATCTCTTCGCTGTCGGAATAAATTTCACAGGTTTCAATAAATTCTGTAAGATCACACTTAAACAATTCCGGCAGCAGCCGTTCTCTGGTTTCTTTTTCAGGGATCAGTTTGCAGTATAAAGGGTCATGAGCGAAACATTTCACCAACAATTTTTCCAGTTTTGGCAGGTCTTCTTTCTTTACTCTGTATAACGTCTGACTTTCCATACAATATTATATTCTCCTTATTTTTCCACGCAGCCTTCCATGGCCGCTAAAAGCTTTTCCACGGAAGATGCCATATAATCTATATCATCCCGGTAACACTGCTCCTGGGCTTTTGCAGCCTGTAACAGTATCTTGTATTCATCTTCCAGATCTGGTCTGTTTCCTACTCTCTGCAGTTTGTATTTCTCCTTTAAGCACACTACCAGATCGTACAGGTTTTCATGGTGGATAATACGGCCATAGCCCCATTTTAACCGGTCTGCAGGCTGATTCAATACATACTCCGTAAAGTAACGGAATACTTCCCGGTCAAACAGGAAAGCATACCGGTTGTTGTCTATCTCATAAACTGCTTCCAGAGCGCCAGCCGGATTTTCTTCCTTTAAGCAGTCAAGGGCCTTGTAAATGGCTTTCAAGTTCTCACCAACTCCCTGCTGTGGGAACAGTACATCATCATGCCAGTTTAAGCGGACAAAATAGTCCTGTTCTTTGCGGAAGATGTAAAGAAGGGAACTGTTCAAGTCTGCGTATTTTTCTGTGAGAGCCTTTGCTTCATCCCACTTTCCTGCTTCCAGGAGTTTCTTGTACTCTTCGTTGATAGTCTGAATCTGACTGTATAACTGCTGTCCCAGCTCTTTTGCCTTTTTCAGGCGCTCTAAAAGGACCGTTTCGTTTGCTTCTGTCTTTTTGCACAACTCCTCATCTACGCTGTCTTCCACTGCCGCAAACAGCCGTTCAAAATCCATTGGCACCACTGCCGTATAATCAAATGCCAGCACCAGTTTTCCATAAAGATTGTGGTGGAAGCGGTAAACCGGCTCATCATAGAAATCTTCATTGTCAAACTGGGAGTGATAATGAGTCTCCATAAACTCTCCATCACTGAACTCATTTACAGAAGAGGGAATTCCTGCAATAGCAATGGAAAAATCATCAGACCAGGTCTGGATGGGGAAATGTACTTCCAGACCGTCTGGATATGCCTCTTTAGAAGGCTGGATATGCTCTGTTGCCTTCTTCATAAAAGAAGCGTATTCGTAGGTACAGCGCACTGCATCTTTCTTTCCATGTGCATGGGCCGGAAGCTCAAAGTTAAAATCAGCGATCACCTTTCCCTGCCACTCAGGATGTGCAGTAAATACCTGCTCATAGGCACCGGTAGACCAGTCATACTTGGAATCTACCACGCCCCATTCTTCTGCTGCCATAGCGCAGAACACCAGAGTCTTTCTTGGTCTGTAGCCTGTTTGTATAAAGGCTCTTGCGATTCCAAGCATCATGGCTACTGCTGCATTATCATCCTGAAAACCAGTAAAATAAGAGTCATAGTGAGCAGACAGCAGGATCATCTGTTCCGGCTCTTCTCCTGGTATCATACCGGTAATGTTATAGGATTCCCGGTCACGGATCACTGTAGACTGGGCATCAAATAATACCTGGATCTCTTTAAATTCCTTTTCAGAATTTCCAGTTTTTCCCATATTTTCCTTTAAAATGGCTGCGTCTGCCTGGGAAATAGAAAAAGCTGCCGCTTCTTTCGGTCCTGCAATATCCTGAGCATTTAAAGAAGTATCGTGGATCTCACCATAGCCCTGATCCTGAACTGCAATAAGAGCTGCTGCTCCCTTTAAATGTGCCTGATACACCGGGAAATTGATCCACCACTCTTCTCTCTGATTGATATCAATAAGCACCAGTTTACCTTTTACATCTATATTTTCATAGAACTCTGCTGTTCCCCGTCCTAAATAAACCATGGAATATTCCTGAAATCCTTCTGTATGGAAATCTGTCTGATACGCACCTAACTGAAACTCGTATTCTTTTCCTTCCTGATCCCGGTAACGCAGAATCGCATGATGAAAATCCCAGCTGTCTACTTTGATCTTGTCCTTTTGTACATTCAAAAGCCCCATTTCCTGCATTTCTTTATAAAGCAGTTCTCCGGTCTCCCACTCTGCTTTGGAACCGGCCGTACGGTATCCTAACACCGGATTGGTCTTAGGTCCTTCCATCCTCTTTGCTAAATCATAAGATTTCTCAACATCCACAGCCTGTTCAAAGGCTTCTTCCCATTCCCTTAAACTGTTCATTTCTTTTTCCTCTTTCTTCTGTCGCTGCTGCCAATGCACTTTCTATCCGGCAATGCAGCATCTATCATGCAAGTCATCTTCTGACAATTTTATCACCAGCACTATAATAACACAAAAATACGCCGCTGCAAAATGTCTTTTTACACTTTGCAGCGGCGCCAAAAGATATTTACGATCCGCTTTTCTCTGCTTTCCATAAGCAAACAAATGGAAGATCCATCTTACTGGGCGATCCAGGCTCCATCTGCTCCTACCAGATAATTATCAGGTGTCATACAATTGGTGAGCATATCACCATTTTCAGAACAGTAGTAGCTTTTTCCATTCCAGTCGATCCAGCCAGTCTTCATATAACCGCTTTCATCGAAGAAATACCATTTTCCACCCAGCTCTTCCCACTGGTTTGCAGGATATGTGCCGTCTGATCTGCGATACCACCATCTTCCGTCTGTTTCCTGTTTCCAGTCACCAACTGTACCGGAAGCCGAGCTGACATTTGACCCATCCATATCAGCTTTAAACTCTGCTACTTTATCACCGCTGATATAAACACTATTTGACTCCGTCCAGTCTCCCTTTATGGAATTATCATACTTGTTGACTGCACGTACTTTTATCAAATATGTTTCGTTGGGTTTCATCATACGTTCTCTGCAATTAACAGAGTTTGTATTTGTAGTGAGAGCCGTTCCTACGATTTTACCTTCTCTGTATACACGCACTTCATAGCTTCCCGCTGTGCTGTTAGCTGGCCAAGTTGCGAAGCCATTATCAGATAATGTAACCTCTTCCATGGATTTTAAGCTATTCTGTAAGGATGGCAGAGTCACATCCAGAAGAAGCGTAGAACTTGAATTCTCTCTGGTACTTCTTTTAAAGGTTGCACCACCCTTTAATGTCACTTTATCCTTTGCCAACGCGGTAAAGTAATAATCATCATCTGCCGTCAATGTGATTCTGATCTCCGGA
Organism: uncultured Clostridium sp.; assembly: GCA_900543885.1. Taxonomy (GTDB): domain Bacteria; phylum Bacillota; class Clostridia; order Lachnospirales; family Lachnospiraceae; genus Enterocloster. Next base: position 11,592 of record UQTA01000008.1, on the reverse strand, counting down.
ATCATATCTTCCGTCCAGGCAAATCCTTCATTTAATACATCATAGTCATCCACACTATAACGATTACTGTTGCTCTCGATCTCAATATTTTCCATTCCAAAATCTGTATCCGGTTCAATATCTGCCTTGATCGTCAATGTTACGGATGTGATCTTCTTTCTGCTGGCTGCATAGCCAGGAAATGCACACATAGCTGCCATAACACCTGCCATCACTGCAGCGATCAGTCTTTTTTTGCTGTATCCCATGTTTTTCTCCTCCTTCTCCTCTCATGTTCTCCCTAAATCTTTCTCTGCTTAATTCTCTTTCTCTAAGAGTATCCTTTTTGCCATATACTGTCAATAAAGTTTTCCTTACAATTCCGTTACAGCTCAGCCTTGCGAAGATTTAGAGGCAAAAATACGTTGAAAATGTACGCAAAAAAAGCTCCATCCGAAGATGAAGCTTTTTATACAAAATTTACTTTGCATAGTCCGTTACTCTGGATTCACGGATCACATTGACTTTGATCTGTCCCGGATACTCCAACTCGTCTTCAATACGCTTGGAAATATCTCTTGCCAGCAATACCATATCGTCATCGCTGACCTGTTCAGGAATAACCATAATACGGACTTCCCGTCCTGCCTGAATAGCAAAAGACTTATCTACACCCTTGAAGGAATTTGTAATATCTTCAAGCTGTTTCAATCTGTTTGTATATGTTTCTAATGTTTCTCTTCTTGCACCAGGTCTTGCAGCAGAGATAGTATCTGCAGCCTGAACGATGCAGGAAATAAGACTGGTAGGCTCTGTATCTCCATGATGGGATTCTACTGCATTAATAACAACTGCGGATTCTTTGTACTTTCTGCAAAGATCTGCACCCAGCTGTACATGAGTACCTTCCATATCGTGGTCAACAGATTTACCAATATCATGAAGTAAACCGGCACGTTTTGCCAGACGTACATCCACACCCAGTTCAGAAGCTAACAGCCCTGATAACTGTGCTACTTCGATGGAATGCTTTAACGCATTCTGACCGTAACTTGTCCTGAACTTCATCCGTCCTAACAGTTTTATCAGTTCCGGATGAATGCCATGGATACCAACTTCGAGACATGCAGCTTCGCCTTCTTCTCTCATGTTGTTCTCCACTTCTTTCTGCGCTTTCTCTACCATCTCTTCAATTCTTGCAGGATGGATACGACCATCTACGATCAGACGTTCCAGCGCAATCCTTGCTACTTCCCTGCGGATCGGATCAAATCCGGATAAAACAACCGCTTCCGGAGTATCATCAATGATCAGTTCCACACCAGTTAAAGTCTCAAGAGTACGAATATTACGTCCCTCACGACCGATGATGCGTCCCTTCATCTCATCATTTGGAAGCTGTACTACTGATACAGTAGTTTCTGCCACATGATCTGCTGCACACCGCTGGATAGCAGTAACAACCAGATCTCTGGCTTTTTTATCAGCTTCTTCTTTTGCTTTGTTTTCAAGTTCTTTGATCAGCTTCGCTGTATCATGCTTTACGTCTTCTTCAACAGATTTTAAAAGATATTCTTTTGCCTGTTCGGAGGTAAGACCGGAAATCCGTTCCAGTTCCTGTATTCCCTGTTCATACTGGGCTTCCACTTCTGCGGTACGTTCGCCGAGAATGGTTTCCCTTCTGACCAGATCAGCCTCCTTCTTTTCAAGGGCATCTGCCTTTTTTTCAACGTTTTCTTCTTTGCTTAATACACGCTTCTCGTAACGCTGAAGTTCTGCTCTTCTTTCCTTGGTTTCTTTTTCCAACTCATTTTTTGTCTTTAAAGATTCTTCCTTGGCTTCCAGGAGAGCTTCTCGCTTCTTTGTTTCTGCAGTCTTTAATGCTTCATCTATTATCTCTCTGGCTTTTTCTTCTGCACTTCCAACTTTACTGTCGTACTGCTTACGCTCATATGAACGACCTGCAGAATGTGCAAAATAACCAGCAATAATAGCCGCGATTACCGCGCCGATTATAGCAGGAATTATGATCTGCAACACAGGAGCACCTCCTTATATTTAATTTTCATTGTACGAACTACAACATATTAATTTTATACTTTTTTCAGAATTGTGTCAAGTATATTCCTTTTATTTCCCCGTTGTACCGACAACATAAACAAAAGAATGTGCCCACTATATTTAGTAATCTGTATTTTCCCTCAAAACTTTCTGTATCACATCAAAAGAAAAGCCTTTTCTGCCTAAAAAAGCTGCTAATTTCTGTTTTTCTTTCCAGTCCTGCGGTATCTGTCCTCCTGTTTTTTTCTTTAACAAAGCCCGGACTGTTTCTTCTTCATCAATGGGGTTTTCTTCCATCATCTGGCTGATACGTGACTTATCTACCCCTTTTTGCTGCAGCTCATAGGCAATCTGGCGCGGACTTTTTCTGCCTTTATTCACATGAATATAGTTTTCCGTATAGGCACTGTCATCCACAAAATGATACTCTGACAGAAAGGTCATAACATCTCTGGTCACATCATCCGGATAGCCGTCACTTTGCAGCTTTTTGATCATCTCTGCCTGAGTCCGTCCCTGCGACTGAAGAAGATACAGCGCCCGGTCTCTGGCCCGCTTTAGAAGGATTTCTTCTTTGATCCGGGCATAAGTTTCTTCTGAAAGATCACTTCCCTCTTCTATATGAAAGCGCGCTGCTTCGCTTTTATATAAAACAAATGCAAAGTCTTCTCCCAAGAAGACTTTGCACTTTCTCTTATCTACAGGGATGACCGCTGTAACGATCATTCTTCTTCAGCCTCAGAAGCAGTCAGCTCTTCTCCTGTGTTTTCCGCAAGGATAGAACCTGTCGCTTCTTCCTCTTTCAAAGCTGCTTCTCTTGCCTGAGCCTCTGCTTCTTCGGCACCTGGCAGGTTGTACTTTACACGTACCTGAGCTTCAATCTCTGCACAGATTGCCGGATGCTCGATCAGATACTGTTTTGCATTCTCACGGCCCTGACCGATCTTAGAACCGCCGTAAGCAAACCATGCGCCGCTCTTTTCTACGATATTTTCCTTTACTGCAAGATCCAAGATATCACCTGCTTTGGAGATACCTTTACCAAACATGATATCAAACTCAGCCTCTTTAAATGGCGGAGCGATCTTATTCTTCACTACTTTCACGCGCACACGGTTTCCTACTACTTCACCGCCCTGCTTTAAGGTCTCGATCCTGCGCACATCCATACGTACAGAAGAATAGAACTTAAGAGCACGGCCACCGGTTGTAACTTCCGGATTTCCAAACATAACGCCGACTTTTTCACGCAGCTGGTTGATAAAAATAACGATACAGTTGGACTTACTGATAATAGCAGTCAGTTTTCTAAGTGCCTGGGACATCAGACGTGCCTGAAGGCCTACATGGGAATCGCCCATCTCTCCATCGATCTCAGCCTTTGGTACCAGCGCGGCTACAGAGTCCACGATCACGATATCTACCGCACCGGAGCGGACCATAGTCTCTGTGATCTCTAATGCCTGTTCACCATTATCCGGCTGGGAAATATACAGATCATCAATATCTACACCAATATTCTTTGCATATACAGGATCTAAGGCATGCTCTGCATCAATGAAGCCTGCGATACCGCCTCTCTTCTGCACTTCTGCTACCATGTGAAGAGCAACGGTGGTCTTACCAGAAGACTCAGGACCATATACCTCAATGATCCTTCCCTTTGGAACACCGCCCAGTCCCAATGCGATATCAAGACTGATAGAACCGGTAGGAACCGTTTCGATATTCATATTTACACCGGACTCACCTAATTTCATAACGGAGCCCTTGCCGTATGCCTTTTCGATCTGAGTCAAAGCAGCATCTAATGCTTTTAACTTCTCCTCTTTATTCATATCTCTATTCACGCTCATCTTTTCTTCTTTGCCCATGTTCTCCTCCTGAGAAAATAAATGCGAACAAATGTTCTGTTATGTATCATAATCATAGTACAGTTATTAAAAATTGTCAACCTTCTTTTCGTTTTCTTTTGCCATATTCTCCTGGTAAATGTGGGCGAACGCCCCTGAACGGGAATTTATAATGTTTTTACAGTGTGAATACCTGCGGGAGTTAGATTTACAATAGCATATTTATTTCCTATTTGCAAGAAGCATTAAAGAGTATAAAAAGACCGCAGCCCGGAAAAAATCCCGGGCCACGGCTATATGAAAAAACAACTGAGCGAAATAAAAGAATTGTATAACAAAATTACTGTGCAATAAAGTCTTCCAGAGCCTTTGCATCCAGTTCTGCTGCTGCGTCAGACTGCATCTGATCCCATAAGCCTTCTGCCTTAATATCAGAGAAGAAGCCATTGCACCAGTTTGCAAAATCTTCATTTCCGTAAGCCATACACAGACCACAGCCTTTATCAAATTCATCCGTTGGTTCCCATGTAAGCTTATCCACTACTACCAGGTCATCATTAGCAGCTACAGACATTGCTGCTGAAACTGCATTCATACAAGCCAGATCTGCTTTTCCGTTCTTAACAGCCAGAAGCATGTTCGGAGTATTATCTAATTCCTGGATCTCAGCATCCGGATAGAGATATTTTGTCATTGTAATATCAATAGATCCCATCTGTCCCGCAACCTTAACACCTTTTAAAGTTCCGGTAAACATATCGCTATTTTCATTTTCTTTTCTTGCAACATAACATTCATCAGATTTATGATATACATCTGTAAACAGCCAGGTCTTCTTGCGCTCATCAGTAGGAGACAGGCGTGTTACAAAATATACCTGGTTTGCCTGCAGTGCGGACATACAGCCTGTAAAATCACTTTCATAAAAATCAACTGTCACTTCACGCCCTAGATAATCACTAAGACGTTTTGCCATCTCATACATTCCTTCTACTTCAAATCCCACCAGCTCATCTTTGCCATCTTTAACTGTATGGAAGCAGAATGTAGGATTATTTCCAATGATTCCCACTTTTAATTTTCCATTTTTAATGATATCTTCAAAAATCGGACCATGCTCCTGTTTTGCAAATTCTTCCGGAGAAACAGAACCCGAAGAAGTTCCGGTTGTGGTTTCCTGGGCTTTTTCTTCTGCTGTAGTCTGTGCTGCAGTTTCTGCCTTGGTTTCCGTAGTCGCAGCTGCGGTCGTTTCCTTGGCACCGCCAGAACATGCTGCAAGAGAAAGTGCCATCATGCCCGCCATACAAAGAGCTACCATTTTTTTCATTTTCCTCATAGTCATTTCCTCCTTAAATAATAATGTTCTCCCAGAATCTTTTTGTACTTGATTTTGTGAAAAGATTTTTTGTCAGTTGTATTCAAATTTCAGAGGCGTACGCGGTGCGTATGTTGATGAAATCCGGTGCGACTGACGGAAAATCAGCCGCAAAAGCAAGTGCATGGAAGACTCCGAAAGGACATTGTCATAATATTTTCTTTATCTTTATAACATCTTGCTTAAAAATTCCTTCGTTCTTTTATGCTGTGGATTTGTGATCACATCTTTAGGATTACCTTCCTCTACGATGTATCCTCCATCCATAAATACCAACCGGTCACCTACTTCTCTGGCAAATCCCATCTCATGGGTCACTACTACCATGGTCATGCCATTTTCCGCAAGCTGACGCATGATTTTCAAAACTTCTCCTACCATTTCCGGATCCAGCGCAGAAGTTGCTTCATCAAACAAAATAACCTCAGGATCCATTGCCAATGTTCTTGCAATAGCTACACGCTGCTTCTGGCCACCGGAAAGTTTAGATGGATACACATCTGCCTTGCTTTCCAGGCCTACCTGTTTTAAAAGCTCCATAGCCTTTTTTTCAGCCTGTTCCTTGGGGATTTTTTTCACTTTTCGCAAACCGATGGTCACATTGTCCAGTACGCTTAAATTTTCAAACAGATTAAATAACTGGAACACCATTCCAAATTTTTCACGATATTCATCTAACTTCAGATCTTTTCTTAAAATAGACTGTCCGTGAAACAGGATATCACCGCCTGTAGGTGTTTCTAAAAGGTTTAAGCAGCGCAGCAATGTGGATTTTCCGGAACCGGACGGACCGATCACTACCACCGCTTCCCCTTTCAGAACCTTCATATCTACGCCTTTTAATACTTCAAGACTTCCAAAATTTTTCTTTAATCCTTTTACCTGGATCACGGCTTCTCTCTGATCAGTCATGTGCACGCAGCCTCCTCTCCAGTATTCCTACCAGTTTCTTTAAGACATAGGTGATCACAAAATAAATAAACGCAGTTACGATCAGCGGCTCAAATGCCAGGAACGTATTAGCACGTACTGAATTTGATGTATAGGTCAGCTCATGAAGTGCAATAACGGATACAATAGACGTATTTTTAATAAGAAGGATAAATTCATTACACAGGGAAGGGAGTACATTTTTAATTGCCTGTGGAATGATGATGTAACAGTTTGCCTGCAGTTTGGACATTCCGATACATCTGGCCGCCTCCATCTGGCCTTTGTTTACCGCCTGCATTCCGGCTCTTGTATGTTCTGCAATGTACACAGAACTGTTGACTGTCAAAGATACAACTGCCGCCCAGAACTGTGGAAGCGATGTTGCGATCCCGTAGTACACAATGAAGATCTGCACCATAATAGGAACACCGCGGATAAAGTTAATCCACCAGTCAATGATCGTACTTATGATTTTATAGTTCTGCACACGGATCATGCCCATGATCACACCAACTATACTGGAAAGGATCAAAGTCCAGAATGCCAGCTGAAGCGTTACTTTTAAGCCGTCCATGTAATAGAACCAATATTTTGATAAAAATGTAAAATTCAGTCCAAAGATCATATTGGTCACTCCTTACAAAAATGCTATTCCCCCATTACCTCAATGAAATAATGACGGATCTGTAAACCATCCAGTTCCGCAAAATATATATTCTGCTCACCGCCTGTCATCATTTTTCCATCGATCACCGGAAAAATACAGTGATTTCCAACCAGCATTGACTTTAAATGTCCTGGACCATTTCCCGAGCAGGTTCCATAGGTTGGAAGCATATGAGTATGAACATATGGAAAATCTTTTGGAACAATACGCTCCAACTGCATTTCTATATCTTTTTCCACACATGGAAGTGCTTCATTGATCATAATTCCGGTAGTTGTATGTTTGGTGATAACAGCAACCATTCCGTTTTTAATCCCGCTGTCTGCTACAGCTTTTTTCACTTCATTTGTGATGTTGATCATTTCAAATTCATGTTTTGTCACAACTTCGTTTTCATACAGTTTTACCATGTTAATCCTCCAGTCCTAAAAAGCGAATTGCATTTTCTCCAAGAATAGCTTTTTTTACATCTTCACGAAGCGGCAGGTTCAGGATACCATCCAGACTTCTTACATGACGGAAACGTGGATTGTTGGAACCAAACATGACCTTATCCTGGAAGCAGTTCTGAAGCCAGTTTAAATTCATATTAACAGAAAACAGATGACTGTAATAATTCCTTGGAGAATCCATATAAACCATAGAAGTATCCGCATATACATTTGGATATTTCATTAACATCATGATGGTCTCTTCCCACCATGGCCATCCCATGTGAGCCAGACAGAAGCGAAGGTTCGGATAATTGACTGCTACATCTTCAAAAAGGATAGGTTCTGAATACTTGGAAGGAGTATCCGGTTCCCAACTGTAACCAGCGTGGAACATGATTGGTTTGTTATGCTCCTCACAAACTTCATAAAGCGGTGCCAGCAGCGGATCGTCTGCATACATGTGAAGGCGTGAAAGATTTAACTTAAGTCCGGAAAGCTTCTGTGTTTCAAAAGCATATGTTAATTTTTCTTTTGCCTTTGGATCTCTGGGATCCACACTTGCAAATCCAATAAAACGTTCAGGACAGGAAGCTACAATCTTTTCCATTTCTTCATTGCTGACAATAGGCTTTCCCATCTGGGTGGAATAATCTTCCGGAAGCCATACCACCTTATCAATTCTTGCATCATCAATTAAAATCTTTTCAAACTCAACAGGATTGCGTCCTGACTTAAATACTCCAAACTGCTGTTTGCGAAAACTAAGGTCTTCCGAGGCCTCATTAATTACATCAAGAAGAACCGGATGTGCATGAATATCAATGATCATAAATTTACGCTCCTTTTTTATTTTTTATAGATATGGGTCAAATACAGAAATTACTTTTGCGGATTGTTCAGCACCTCTTCTCATACATTCCTGTATGCTCTTTCCATCTATTATGCCGCTTATAAATCCTGCAAAATAAGAATCTCCTGCACCTACCGTATTTACAACATGTTCCACCGGAACAATCTCGCCTTTATAAAATGCAGAACCATCGTAAGCAATAGAGCCAAGCTTTCCAAATGTAGCGATCATCAGCTTTGCACCTTTTGAATGTGCATACTTAAGAAATGCTTTTCCTTCTTCAAAGTCATTTTCAAAAGATACCAGACCACAGTCGATATTTTGGATCACTTCTTCCAGATTCGGATGTTTCAGATTATTTCCCAGATCAAAAAATACTTTTGTACCGCTTTTGCGTATTTCTCCCAGCCTGTGATTCAAACGTCCTGTGAAATCACTGTGCATCATGTCATGGTGACAGATATAATCCAACGTTTCTTTAGAAAACTCATAATCCTGCATGATCCCCCGTACAGGAGTTCCGTGTACCCGGTCATTATCCACCAAATGCAAAGGTACTCTTGGTGTCATACCTCCTGGTATTACTTCCAGATGCGTGCAGTCGATATTTCTTTCATGGAACATTTTTACCGCTTCTTTTCCGTATTCATCATCAGATACAGCGGAAATAATGGATGCTTCTATATCTTTTCCTTTTTTTATATCCAGCAGATTAAACAGCACATCTACCCCATTACCTGTTATGTAATAACGATTGTTAAAATCCGGATAATAATCAACGCATACATAACCTGCTGCTGCAAATTTTACCATATGCTTCCACTCCTCTTTTTATAACGTCTTGTTTGTGTTTTATATACGTCTTGTATCAGCTTGATGTCATTATATAACGTTATGTCACTTTTGGCAATAGTATTTCTCGTTTATACACGTTTTTGTGCATTTGCAATATTTTTGTGTCATGTTTTTGTGCATTTTGTCTTGTCAAGCCACAAAAAAAGATATCGTAAGTTCTCAAATTAGTAACTTACGATATCTTTTTTATTTCTAAAAAACTATCTTTCTTCCGTCGTATACAGATCACATCCGGATTGTTAATTTGTAACGTTCCGGATTGATCACTAATTTTGTATAGTGTATAACTTCCCCATTCTGGTCATAGGTAATATCTTTCTGTAAAAGCAAAGCCTGGCGTTCGCGTACTTCCAGCTTCTGAGCCTCAAATTTGGTAGCATAACAGATATCCACGATCTTGCTGAAATGGGTAGGCTCTGTTCCATGTTTGCGAAAAATTTCAAAGGTAGAACCACAAAGTTCTTCACTCATGAGATAGGAAAAACGTTTCGGAAAATAGCCATCTTCTACCATCACAGGTACCCCGTCGCATTTACGAACACGAAGCACTCTCAAAACCGGATCTTCTTCCGGAACCTGAAGATGGCGACTAATGGATGGGACATTGCTGACCCAACCCACAGAAATCAGTTCAGAGGATGGGGCTTTTCCATCCTGCATACACATTTCTGTAAATCCCTTTGCCTGTCCTTCATTAAAATTGTTTACTTTCTTAGCTGAAATAAAGGTTCCAATCCCCTGACGCTTTGTTACATAGCCTTCATCCGCCAGGATCTCGAATGCTTTTCTCACAGTAATACGGCTGACATTGTATTCCCTGCTGATGTCCTGCTCTGAACCCAAACGGTCATCTTCTTTTAAAATACCATCTCTGATCTGTTCTTTTACTGAATCTACAAGCTGCTGATATAATGGAGTAGAATATTCTTTATTTATGGTCATATCATTCCCCTCATTTCTGTCCTCGCCACAAAGACATAGTTGTTATAATACATCTTATATCAATTCTAACATATCCCTAAAAAAAGTACAACCACTTATCTTTCTCATATACATGATTTGGTCACAATTCAGCCATGCGCTGGTTTGAATGAGAAAGTGTGTTACAAGCTTGCTTGCATAAGCACTTTTCATCCAAATCAGCATATGGTTGAACCACCACGCTTCTTGTTTTCATGAATATGGAAACAAGAAAATGTCATGGCTGAGCTATAACTGATTTAGTACGCAAGGCTGCAGCCCAGATTATGAATAGCGACAGCAGTTGTGTGAGTGCCAACGACACGTACCAACTGACTTTCATTTATGATCCATGCGTTACTGTTACTGTCCCCTTCCACCGGACAAAATATCATATAATCGGGGGACTGTATGCTTTAACAAATATCCTGCCACACTGCTTACCAGCAAAATAAGAAACGGCATTATAAGAAAAAATACTGCTGCCGCCACCTGGCTTCCTTTCAAAATCGCTGCTCCGGTTTTATTAAAAAAGCGAACCCAGGGAAAATGGATGGCATAGAGAAAAAAGCTGTTTTTTACTGTAGAACCAGCCGGTTTAAATGGTATTTCTTTTAAAATGCTGTATAAAACAAGCACTCCCAGAAAACGTATCAGTACAGTATGGACCGGTGTAAAATGTAAAAATTTCCCAGGTTTTCCAAAAAGCCACAGTATAAGCCAGCTAAAAATAAGGACAGCAAACCATATTTTTTTCTGGAAAGGCGTATTTTCTCCTTCTATCTTTGCTCCAAACAACACTGCATACCCGGCTGCGCTGTAATAAAACAGGGCATCCAGATTTAAAAATGGAAGGCTTACATTTTTCCAAAGTCCAAGTGTCAGAAGCGCCAACCATAAAGCGCCGGACCATTTCCGGCAGATCACCACATATAAAAGAGGGGCCAGAAGCACCAGAAGCAGCAACTGAAACAGATACCAGAAAACCGGATTGTATTTATAATACACTGCTGCCAAAAACAATTCTTTCAGATCAAAAGCAACCGGCTCTTTTCCAATGACATTTTTCGCAAAAGAAAGTCTTGTAACCACAACATAACCTAAATAGTAAAGAGTATTCCACAAAACATAAGGAAGGAGAAGGCTTTTGCACCGACTTTTCCACTTAGAAACTGTCTTTGAAAACTGGAAATTTCTGTAAAAAAGGTAGGCTGAGATCATGAAAAATCCAGGAACTGCCATCTGTCCCAAGGTCTGGGCAAAAAAGGATTCCAGTCTGTAAACCAGGCTTTCCCTTCCCATTTCACCTAAAAACAGTTCTGCATTTTCAGAATGGACCCATACTACCAGCAGACTGAGGATAAAACTCATCCACCAGATATGTTCACGAAACCATTTTTCCCTCATATCTATTTTCCCAACTTTCCCCTGCTTTTTGATATACGATCACAACTTGATATGCTTTTGCATCTTAATGTACTCTCGAAATCTTTTTGTGCTTGATTTTGCGAGAAGATTTTTTGTCAGTTGTGCCCAAATTTTTGAGGCGTACGCGGTGCGTACGTTGATAAAATTCGGGTGCGACTGGCGGAAAATCGGCCGCAAAAGCAGGTGCATGAAAGATT
>UQTA01000007.1 GCA_900543885.1 uncultured Clostridium sp. | reverse complement strand
GTGTCTACCAGAAGCACCTTTTTTCCTTCAAGAGCCAAGCCAACGCCCAGATTCTCGGTGGTGGTGGTCTTGCCGGTTCCTCCTTTCTGATTGACCACCGCAATGATGGTTGCTTTTTTCGACATTTTTCGTCACTCTCCTTCCTCTCGCTTCATTTTCAATTTCTTAAATCCTCCTTCCAAATATCCGTGTGACATATCGTGCCGAACATTAGCAGGTTTTTTAGCACGATTTTTGGTCTGATTAGCAGGAAGGGCATTTTCATTAGCAAGAACAGCCCGTTTTCTGCTAATAATTAGCTGGCAATTTTGTCTTATAACAGCAGTTCGATTCTGGAGGAGTTGTCAAAAATCAAATTTTGGAGTAGAATTTTATCTCATATAGTGAAAGAGCTTTTTCGCAGCTTTTTATATAAGAAAAGCCGAAAACCCTTAAAAACAAAGGCTTTCGGCGTTGTTGGCTGGCGTCCATAAGAGGATTTGAACCTCCGACCCCACGCTTAGGAGGCGTGTGCTCTATCCAACTGAGCTATATGGACGTGTCTGATATATGATTATAGCCCGGCAAAAGTCGAACTGCAATCCCTTATTTAGTTTTTCTAAGGTGGCCGTTGTAACGTAACCTCAGGAGGCGAACGCTCTATCCTGCTGAGCTACAGAGGCGTATATAAAGATTGTTTCTTTAAAATTTCAGAAGTACAATCCTTAAATATTTTACCTTTTTTCCATGAAAAATGCAAGTCCTTTGTTGTCAGGTTGATTTCTTGGGGATTGTATCAAACTTTTGGTCAGTTTCCAGGCTAACTTTCGATCAGCTCTCTTAATTCTTCTTGGCTTAAGCTTGCCAGATTTCCATTTTCACCTTTCAGGATCTCATCAGCCAGATCTTTCTTTGCTTCCTGCATTTTCAGGATTTTTTCTTCAATGGAATCTTTCATAATTAGTTTGTATACAGTGACTGTTTTAGTTTGTCCCAGGCGATGGGCGCGGTCAGTTGCCTGGTTTTGTACTGCCAGATTCCACCATGGATCGTAGTGGATGACGATATCAGCACCGGTAAGGTTCAGACCGGTTCCGCCTGCTTTTAAGGAGATCAGGAAAACAGGAACGTTGTCTTCATTAAATGCTTTTACCAGGCGCAGACGTTCTTCCTTTGGTGTAGAACCAGTGATCTTATACCAGGAAATACCGTCTTCTTTCAGGTCATTTTCAAGAAGTTCCAGCATGGAGGTAAACTGGGAAAATACCAGCATCTTGTGACCGCTTTCAGAGGCACTGGTAATCAATTCCATACAGGCTTCTCGTTTGGCGGATCCGCCGTTATAGTTTTCAAAACAGAGAGAAGGATCACAGCAGATCTGGCGGATCCTGGTAAGCTCAGCCAGAACTTTTAACTTGTTTTTATTAAACTCTTCTTCTTTCTGGTTTTTCAGCAGTTTCTGCATGTGTACTAGCTGTCCATTATAAAGATCCAGCTGCTTTTTCTCTGGTTTTGCATAACGCACCTCTTCCAGTTTTTCCGGAAGGTCACGAAGGACATCTTTTTTCAGGCGGCGCAGGATGAAGGGAGAAGTCATCTGGCGAAGGCGTTTGGAAGCTTCTTCCTCTTTATTTTTTACAATAGGGGTCTCAAAACTTTTCTTAAAGGTTTCATATTTATACAGAAAACCAGGCATAAGATAATCAAAAATACTCCATAATTCACTGAGCCGGTTTTCAATAGGGGTGCCGGTAAGTGCCAGCCGGGTCTTGCTGTGGATCACTTTTACTGCTTTAGAAGCAGCAGTTGTATGGTTTTTAATATATTGTGCTTCGTCTAGGATCTGGAAGTCGAATTTTATAGTTTCATACTGATCGATATCTCTTTTTAGCAGGTCATAGGAGGTGATCAGAATATCGTAATGTTCATGATCTTCAAGAATCTGCTGCCGGTCATTCTGTGCGCCGCTTACAGGAACTGCCCGCAGCTCAGGAGCAAAACGGCGGATTTCTTCATACCAGTTGTAGACCAGAGAAGCGGGGGAAATTACTAATGTATGGCAATGACCATTTTCATTTTTGCAGGCAGATAAAACAGAGATAGCCTGCAAAGTCTTTCCAAGTCCCATTTCGTCAGCAAGGATCCCGCCAAAGCCAAAGTGATCTAAAAGCCGGAGCCACTTATAACCTTCTGCTTGGTAATTACGCATAGTGGTTTTTAAATGGTCAGGGATCTCAAAATCGGTATCATTGACAGATTTAAATTCACGTATCAGCTGTTTAAAGCGCCGGTCGCGCTGGGCATACAGTTCTTCAGACTGTTCTATCAGATGATTTAAGTAAAGCGCGCGGTAAGCAGGAAGATGCATTTTTCCCTTTACAAAATCTTTTGGTGAGATCTGCAGCTCATTTAACAGACTTTCAAGCATGAAAAGATTGCTTTCATCATCTTCTTCCAGATTCAGAAAATCACCATTTTTCAGGCGGAAAAATTTCTTCTTTTTCCGGTAACTTTTCAAAATTTCCAGCAGTTCCTCATTTGAAATATCATCTGCTGAAACAGACAGATCTAAAAGTCCGTTATCCAGTGAAATACCAACAGAAAGCTTGGGAGTTTTGCGAATGGTGATCTTACGGAAACGATCGGTGCTGTGAACATCTCCCAGTGCAAGCAGGTGGTCTACACCATCTGCCAGGATCTGAAAAATGGAATCTTCCTCTTTTTCGCTGTAATAAAGGCCGTTTGCCTGTATGAATGGAAAAAACTGGAGTACGGTCTGTGCGGCTGCATATTCGCGGTCAGGATCACGGAAAGTTTCCGGCAGAATTTCATCGTGTTCTCGCTGGATCAGAGGAATTGTCAATTGGTCACCATAGGAAACTTCTGCCCGGCAGCTGATAAATGTGTCTTCAGCGTCCAGATAGAAAGAAAAATGGGCTTCCGGCGGTAAAAAAGACTGAACAGAATCTATTTCTGATTCATCTACATCGGCAATGCGTCTCATCCATGGAAGAGTTTTGTAGTAAAACTGGGATAAATTGCGTCGGCCTATGGTGAACTGTATGATACCATCAAAGGCCATATCTGCTAAAGGCGCGATCTCTTTTACACGGTCTTTTGAAATACGGTTAAAATAAGGAGGATCGATGTAATAAGAGGCATTTGCGCCGTTAATGGTTTCCGGGAGAGAACCACTTACACAGATACCATCAAAGTCCTCAGCCTTGGGAAGAAGAACAGGATCGTTTTTGTCATGGGAACAGGGAGCCGGGTTGTTATTTACGTTATATACAGGAGACAGCACCAGGGACAGAGGGAGAACTGCATCACGACAGGTAAGAAAAACCTTATTTTTCCTGCTTTTACGGCTTTCGTCAGAAGCGGACAGCTCGATAGTATTGGAACCTATAGCATCAAACAGATCATCGATCCGCTGTCCAAAAAGAGGAAGTTCCTGTTTTATATTTTCTGGTATATTGCTTGCATAATGATAGGAACGATAGTAATAGGAATTGGCCCTGTTTTGCTCTGTAATGTATTTTTTGATAAAAGAATAGTAACGTTTTCCCTGCTCTGTAAGATATTCTTCTCCCAGTTTTAAAGTAGTCTTAGTACCGAACTGGACCAGTTGCTTTTGCTCCATTTGTTTCACAAACTGAGTCAGATCTTTGATAATGTACAGGGATTTGGAACCAATACGGAAAGAGACGGAGGGTCCTTCGTAATATTTATCGTTGATCCGGGCTTCCATTTCCAGTGTTTCACCTGGAACTGCGTCTGCCATATCCTGCAGCAGGTTGCGTGCGGTAACAAACTGAAAACGGTCCAGGAAATTCTTTCCGTTGCGGTCAGTGGCGTCACCAGGTTTTTCTTTTTTCATCTTAAGGCCGGCAAGATAGTACAGTGCCAGTCCGTGGATGCAGGGGAGTTTGGCGCCATATTGTGACTCGCCGTCATAACTGGTGCCGCAGCCTCTGTAAGTACAGCGGCACTGGAGGATATGAGTAGGATCACAGGTCATATGGACTTCTGGCCGCATATAAGGGCTGGAGGTGGATTTTGGAAAAATACCGGTGATATCCAGATTCATGAAACTATCGGCAGAATAATAACCGCTGGGAAAATCGGTTTTCATGCTGTTAAGTATTATTTTTCCAGAATGTACAAAATCCAGTGCTTTTTCCCACATAGAAGTGGTAATAGGAAGAGATTTTCCCATTTCTTCTGGGTGAAAATAGGTATATTCTCCGGGAGAGGCCATAAGCTGATCTAAAACAGATGGGTCTAAAGGCGGATCCTCTTTCTCCGGTGGATCCGGTGAAAAGTTAATGATTTGTTCAGGCTGATTTTCAATCATATATAAAACAGCGGCTTCATGCTTACAGGTTGCTATGTTGCCCATGGCATAGGGACAGGTACAGGATATAGAATGGATACTTTCATCTTTGATTTCGATGGTTACCCTGTAAAGGTGAGAACCAGAACCTTTTACAGTCCCGGTATAGGTATTTCCCTTTTTCTGGATTTTTTTAACGCTGCCGTTTTTGTAGTAGGAAAATCCCCGTGAGCGGATCGCGCTGTTGAATAAATAGGCCCATCTCATAATAGTTTTCTCTCCCCATTGATACTGGATTGTTTCGTACTATGTGCTTTCACAATCCTAAAAACATTCGTAATCCCCTGGTATCATATATTATTTTGGGACTCATCAGTCAATGAGTCCCAAATAGTTTTAATATAACATATTATTGACACCAAAATCAGCCATTCCCTGCATCCAGATCTGGCCCTTAAAACGCCTTCCAGGTGCCGGTTCCCCTAAAAGATCTGCTTTATTTATGGCAACTGTAAATACCATATCGTTGCATTCTACACGCAGGCGGTAGATCTGTTCTTTTGTCAGTTCATTTTCCACCAGATTAACACTTAAGATATTTCCAATGATAGAATACTGATCACATTCAATGCCGCTTGGCATGAAGCAGGTCTCAATAATGGAATACATATCTTCTTTTATAATACGTTTTGTTACCATAGAATACAGATCAATGTCTTCTACGGTCAGTGTTTCAATGGCTTCCTCATCTCCGCGGCGGGCTGCTTCCAAAAGGCTTCCCCGTTTTCTGGCGGCCTGTTTTAAATCTTCAGCCTGCTTGGGAGTTTTCTTTACCGGCAGCAGGATTTTTCCCTGGGAAGCAAGGCCGGACAGACAGATACTTTTTGGCCGCAGGGGAAGACGTTTGCTTCGGCGGCTTCTGTATTCAATAGAATTCGTTATATAAAAGATAAGGGAAATGCCTACGCGGTATTCATCTAAAAGGCCGGCATAGGTTTCACGTTCAGCATGGCGCTGGATGGAACATTCAGCAGAAGATGAAATATCGCTGCCGGTTACATAAGGGAATGCATATTCCCGTTTAAAAGTTCCTTTTTCTGTCATCTGACCGATCATGACGATCCCCATTCCCGGCGCCAGTTCCGCCCGGAGCTCATAAAGACCGGGGTGGTCATTTCTTTCCAATACAGCTGTTTTTGCAGCTGTTTTTGCCAGCTTTCGCATGATCTTATCTATTTCCAGGTCACTGTCGCAGCCGCTAAATCCTATGGTGCGCATAAATTTGTGCATTTCCTTCACCCTCTTTCTCTAAGTCTGTTCAGCTACTAAATGTTTTTTCGCTTTATTATAGCCTACTTTATAAGAGATTACCAGAGATTTTTCAAAGAAATAGGAATGCCGGTCTGTTCAGCGTTGTTGTGACAGATTTTGGAGATCAGATCAGTCCCATTAATTTTGGTACACCTAATGACAGTGCAGGAATATAGGTAACAGCTAAAAGAAGAAGGAACAGAACTGCAAAATAAGGAAGCAGGGTCTTAGTAACTTCTTCAATACTGATCTTGCTGATCCCGCAGCCTACAAACAGAACAGAACCTACAGGAGGTGTTATATTTCCAAGGCACATGTTGAAGATCAGCATAACACCGAACTGGATATCGCTCATACCAAGGCTTTGTGCGATCGGCAGAAAAATCGGTGTGAAAATAAGGATCGCAGGAGTAATATCCATGAACATGCCAACTACCATCAGGATCACGTTCATCAGGAAAAAGATCACATACTTGTTAGTTGAAATAGACATAATTCCGTTAGAGATAGCTGCCGGGATCCCGGAATATGCCATTACAAAGGACATGGCAGAGGAGGCAGAAATCAGAAACAGGATGATGCCGCTGGTGCAGGCACTGCTTACTAAAATCTTCATGAAAGATTTTACAGTAATGCTGCGGTAGCAGACAGAAAGGATCAGGCAGTAAAGCACACAGATACCTGCACCTTCTGTAGCAGTAAAGATACCGGCTACAATACCACCGATAACAATGATAATAAGAAGCAGACTTGGGATAGCTTCCAATGTTACTTTAAGGGCTTCCTTCATCGGTGTCTTTCCGGAGGTAGGATATTTATGCTTTTTGGCATAAATAAAAGCTACGACCATGGAACCAACTCCCATGAGGATACCGGGAATATAACCAGCCATGAATAAGGTGGAAATGGATACACCGCCTGCTACTGTGGAATATACGATAAATGCACTGGTAGGCGGGATCAGAAGGCCTGTAGGAGCAGAAGCAATATTAACAGCAGTTGCAAATGCAGGATCGTAGCCTTCATCCTTCTGGATCGGGTAAATACAGCCGCCCATAGCAGATGCAGCAGCAACAGAAGAACCGGAGAGGGCACCAAAAAGCATGTTTCCTACAATGTTGGCCTGTGCCAGTGAACCTGGGATCCAGCCTACAAAAAGCTTGGCAAAATTCACAAGACGTCTTGCAATACCGCCGTTATTCATAATGTTTCCTGCAAGGATGAACAGTGGGATGGCAAGCAGAGAAAAGCTTTCAACACCGCTGTTCATTTTCTGCATGGTGATAAACGTGATCTGATCCCATGAAAGAGAAGACATGGCAGCAACGATCGATGCGATCACGATGCTTACGGAAATGGGGCAGCTTAAAAAAAGCAGGATTCCAAAAACTGCAAACAAGATAACCGTTGTAAGTCCGATACTCATGATTCATTTCCTCCTTCAATGTCAATGGCAGTTCCGGTCACATCTTCATAAATATTAATGATCTGAGCCAGAATGATAAATAATCCTGATATAGGAGCCATAGCATACACCAGGCTTCTTGGGATACCAAGAAGTGCAGAAAATACCTTCTGTGCACTTAAAGCCAGCTTAAAGCCTCCGATGGTAATAACAAAAATAGAAAAGACCAGGATCAGGATATCAATAAGAGTCATTAAAATCCGTTTTCCGGAAGGACTTAAGCTGTCACGGATCAGTATCAGACACATATGCTCTCTTGTGATGAAAGCATAGGCAGCACCGATAAAGCTGGTCCAGATCAGGAAATAACGGACAAGTTCTTCTGTAAATGCAGCCGGGCTATTTAAAATATATCTTGTAAATACCTGATATAATACCAGCAGTGTCATAATGGATAACAGGACAGTAGCAATACCGGCTAACAGACGTGTCATCCATTTTTTGATCAGCGATAAAAATTCTTTCATGACGGTCCTCCTTATTCTACAGAATCAATAATATCAAGAAGCTTTTTAACACCTGGATACTGTGCACAGTAATCGTCGATCATACCGCTTGTAGCTTCACGGAAGGCTTCTTTGTCTACATCATTGACAAATTCAACACCCATTGTAGTCTTAGCTTCTTCGATCGCCTGCTGGATCGCACTGTCCCAGGCAATTTTATGGCTTTCTGTGGATTCACGGGCTGCTTCAAGAATGATCTGCTGATCCTCAGGGCTGATGTTTTTCCATACTTTGGAACTCATGACCATAACATCAGGGATCATGGCATGCTGGTCAGTGGAGTATACCTTGCAGATCTCACCGTGCTTACCGGTAGTAAGGGCAGTTTCATTATTTTCAGTTCCATCGATAATACCGGTCTGTAAAGAAGTATAAACATCACCATAAGACATAGCTACCGGGATGCCTCCAAGAGCCTTCATCATGTCTGTCTGGGATTTCATATCCTGGACACGGATCTTTAATCCCTTCAGATCCTCCGGCTTGCGGATGGCTTTATTTTTCGTATAGAAGGAGCGTGCTCCGGAAGTATAATAAGTCAGTGTTACAAAGCCGTCATTTCCGGAAGAAAGGAAGAAATCATGCATCTGGCTGGAATCCATGACATGATAAAAATCTTCTGTGCTGTCAAAAATATAAGGAAGTCCGAATGCGTGGTAGGATTCATTATAAGTTGCAAGACCAGGAGCAGACACCTTTGTCATGGAGATAACACCGGACATCAGCTGTTCCATGTTTTCGTTTTCAGATCCTAACTGGCCATTTGGGAAGATCTGGATCTGTATCCTTCCATCGGTGCGTTCTTTTACTTTCTCAGCAAACTCTGTCATTGCAATATGGACTGTATGAGTTTCGCTAAGGCCGTGGGCAAGTGTAAGCACCATCGGGTTTTCCGGTGTAGCTTCTGCACTGGTTTTTACTCCGCTTTGAGCGCAGCCTGTAAGACTGAACAGGGCCAGTCCTACAGCGGCTGCAATTGCTGCCAATTTTTTCATCGTATTTTATCCCCTTTCTATGTTGCATTATTACATGCCGATCAGGTCAAACTGTTCAAAGGAAACTACAACCTGATGATCCTTTTTAGGATTCAGGTATTTTACCTGTACGGATTTTAAAGTCTGGCTGTAATACCAGCCGCATTCAGCCTCTTCAAATTTTCTTCTGTGAAGGAAATGAGGGATTTCTTTTCCATCTACAGTCACCCAGTATGGGGCTTTTTCGCGGTGGATCATATCTAAAGCCATAGTTTCTACAGAAGTAGCATAGGAACCTTCCTGTTTAAAGGTGAGAACGGTGCGCTCCCCAGCAGTCATGGAAATAAAAGTCTTTAAGTAACAGCCCTTTTCATAATCCATAGAAACACCGTCATCTTCATATAAGGTAAAGGAACCATCGCAGTCAGGAGCGCAGAGAATGGAAATTCCTGCAGGCTGCTCAGTCATAAGATTCTTCATCTGGTTGGAAGCCATAGGAATGATGGCGCCGCCTTTTACAAACAGAGGGATACTTCCAAGATCTACAGGAAGTTCAATGGTCTGTCCGCCGCTATATGGAGTTCTTGTATAAAAATCATAGAAGGTATTTCCTTCCGGCAGATAAACCTTGCGGGTTTTTGCGCCTTTTTCTACTACATTTGCTACCAGCAGGGAATCACCAAACATAAAGTCTACGCCTTCCTCGTAACATTTAGGGTCATTCTGGAACGCACTGCACATTGCCTCCATAATAGGAAGTCCGGTTTCATGTGCACGTTCCATTAAGGAATACAGATAAGGGAACAGGCGGTAGCGGAATTTAATAGCAGTTCTGATATATTCCGTACAGTTGCTGTACATCCATGGTTCGGTGACTGTATTGTCAATATTGGTAGAATGGATCGAGAAACGAGGCTGGAAAATACCATTCTGGATCCATCTGACTAACAGCTCAGCTTCCGGGGAAACTCCATAGAAGCCGCCAATGTCGCATCCCTGGTTTGCAACGCCGGATAAGCCCATACCAAGGATGGTAGCAATATTATATTTCAAAGAATCCCAGCAGGTCAAATTGTCACCTGCCCAGGTCTGCGCATAACGCTGGATACCTGCATGACCGGAACGGCATACTACGTAAGGACGGGTATTATCAAAGGTTTCATGAACTGCTTCATTGGTGATCTGGCACATAATATTGGACATAACAGATTTTAACTGTCCAATGGTACCGCCTTTTCCTTCAAAAGAGCAGCGGCAGTCCTTGTCAACCATGCTGTCATATTCACAGTTATCGTTCCAGACAGAGCTGGTACCGTAGTCAAGGACATTTTCCTTTAACATTTCCTTCCAGTTATCTCTGGTTTCCTGGCTGGTAAAATCTACAAACACACCCTTGCCGCCCCACCAGGTTCCAATACCAGGTTCTTCTGTTTCGCTGGCTTTAACAAACATTCCTTTTGCCTTCATTTCTTCCAGTTTTGGATGGATCAGGAGAATACCGGGTTTTACGTTTGGTGAAACGCAGACGCCTCTCTTTTTCATCTGGGCAAAAAAGTCTTTTGGATCTTTAAAACGTTTTTTATTCCATGTAAATACACAACGCTTGATGCCCTGTTCAGTTTCAATGGCACAGTAGCCGGAAGAGAGCTGGAAACCATCTACAGGGATATCTTCTTCTTTAGTGGTATCGATAAATTCTTCAATGGCATCATCACAGTCTGCATCCAGTTCAGGATAATACATGGAAGATCCAAGATATCCTAAAGCATACTTGGGAAGCATGGCAGACTTTCCGGTCAGATCTGTATAACGTTCTACAACCTGGCGCATAGCAGGTCCTTCAATAAGGAAAAGGTCGATATCTCCGCCATTTGTAGAATAGCTGCTGTAGCGGTGCCAGTAGTTGCGCTTTTCACGGCCCATATTAAAATCACATTCCCAGGTACTGTGATAAAAATATCCAACTGCTTTTTTAGTAGTCTGGTTTAATTTGATATAAAAAGGAATGTGTTTATAAAGAGAATCTGTTTCTTTTGGATCATATCCCATGGAATCCCCGGGGCTTAAAACCATGTATTTCTGCGCTTTATTTAATTCACCGCTTTTTTCACCAAAACCATAGAAGCAGTCATCGGCTTCAATCTGGCTGGTGTGGATACGGCGGTGGTTGCTGTCTTCACGGTAAGCAAGGTCCACGATATCTGCATGGATCATAGTTCCTTCTTTATCGTATACACAGATGCGGAAAGGATCTTTTTCAACTACTACCTTCAGTTCTTTTCCCTGGATCACTGCCTGATCTGCTCCATCTTCTAAAATTGCATCGGCAGTCTGGATCCTCTTTCTGTAATCTTTTAAGAATGTATCCATTCTGTCTTCCCAGGCGGTAGTAACAAGACTGTAGGATTCTTCTGCAAAATCCCCGTCAAATCCGGCTCTGATACGGATGATGTGATCGGTAAGAAAGAAGATACGGATCTCTGTGCAGTTTGTAGCAACAGAAAAATAATTTTCTTTCTGGGTTACGGTTGTCGCATTCATGCATACTTTCATGAATCTGTGCCTCCTTAAATATTTCCTTTTACCTTGGTTTTATGGTATGATGTGTCCAAAAGAATGACAAGCAGCATTCAAGGTATTTTTTGTACGTGATAATCACATGATAATAAAATAACACGGTCAAAACTAGACAAAAATTGCACAGTATAAGCTTATATTTTACATATCTTGCTCTGGTGTATGGAGAAAAATACATTTAATAAATAAGGGCTTTGTTATAAATACATAAAAATTTGGGTACAACTGACAAAAAATCTTCTCGCAAAATCAAGTACAAAAAGATTCCGAGAGTACATATGATAGACAGGAGGACACAGATATGATCGATCAGGCAGGAATCCTGATGGCCCAGGGACTTGGAATAGCCAGTGAACGGATACAGGGTGTAAATGATAATATGTCCCAGTCACATTACCACGAATATTATGAGATTTATTATCTGGAGGCAGGGGAACGTTTTCATATGGTAGAGGATCAGCTTTATAAAATGGAGGCAGGGGAATTCATGATATTCCCTCCTTATGTAATGCATCATTCCTATGGAGAAGAAAATATACCGTTTAAAAGACTGGTATTGTATTTTAAGCCAGAGGAGATCCTGTGGCCATCTGTACGTGATGCATTAAAAGAAGAAAGCGGTATCTACAGGACAGATATAAAGAAACGTCAGGAGATCCACCGGGTCATGGAAGGTATTTTAAAAGAACAGAAAGATCCTGGAGCCTTTCATGAAGAGTATGACCGGGGAATGTTAAATGTGCTATTGTTGCTGATCGCAAGGGAAAAACGGCCGGAAAAGGCTCCTGGAAAGAGCAGCCGGATCGGGGAAGTGATACGTTATATCCATAGCCATTACCAGGAAGATATCAGTCTTGAAATGCTGGCACAGATGTTTTATGTCAGCCCCTATTACCTGTGCCGTGAATTTAAAAAAAGTACAAATAGTACAATCGTGCGTTACATTAATGTTACACGTATTATGAATGCACAGCGGAAATTTATGGAGACCAGTAAAAATATCACAGATATAAGCAGAGAAACTGGATTTTCCAATCTGACTCATTTTAACAGGGTATTTAAGTCAGTGACCGGTATGAGTCCCTCCCAATATCGCAGGCAGTTTGTAAATAAACCCATAACATCATAATATGATACCAGGGTCCCAAGGTCACAAATCCTCCTGCAAGCAAGCTTGCACCGGATTTATAACCTTTTGACCCTAGTATCATAATATTTTCTTAAACTATTTTAGAAATCCTTTATGACTGCTTCAAACTTAGGACACAACTTCTTTGTATACTCTTATACATAAACAAGCAGTCAGAGCTTTTTACATAGAGAAAGACAGATGCCCGTTCAGCAGAGTGAGAGGCACCTGTCTATAGAGAAAAATATAAGCCGGCGGGGTTGACGAAATGGGCAGCCTTGCCGGCTCAACCTAATTTATGGCTACAGTTCAGCTAACAGATCACATAAAGCATCCACATCTTCTTTTGTAGTCGCCCAGCTGGTGGCAAAGCGGATCACTGTGTGTGTATCATCATATTTTTCCCAGAAACCAAACTCTACCTGTTTTTCCAGACGTTCCATAAGGGAATCTTCTACGATGCAGAATACCTGGTTGGTAGGTGAGCCGAAGCAAAGTTTAAAATTCTGTTCTTTCAGTGTCTGGCGTATCTGGTCTGCTGCCTGGATCGCAGGTATGCCTGCTTTTTCATAAAGAGAATCTGTAAATAAGGTATCGAACTGGATCCCCAGAAGCCGTCCTTTGGCAAGCAATGCACCGTGCTGTTTGATGATCGTAAAGAAATGAGGGATCAGGTCCGGCTTCGGGATAACCACAGCTTCTCCAAACAATGCGCCGCATTTTGTGCCGCCGATGTAGAAGATGTCACATAAGCGGGCGATATCTGCCAGTGTCAGCTGATTTTCGCTGCATGCCAGAGCGTATGCCAGACGGGCTCCATCCATATAAAGGGGAATGTGGTTTTTACGGCACACATCGCTGATCTGGGTCAGTTCTTCTAAGGTATAAAGGGTACCGTACTCCGTAGGATGAGAAATATATACCATTCCCGGCATAACCATATGATCGTGGTTGGCATCGCTGTTATAACCGTTTAAAAGATCGCGGATCTGCTGGGCTGTGATCTTTCCGTTGGTGTGGGGCAGAGTAAGCACCTTATGTCCGCCTGCTTCAATGGCTCCTGCTTCGTGAGTACTGATATGACCGGTTTCGGCGGCGATCACTCCCTGATAGCTTTTAAGGAGAGCATCGATGACAGTAGCATTGGTCTGGGTGCCGCCTACCAGAAAGAAGACTTCGCCTTCCGGACAGCTGCAGGACCACCTGATCTTTTCTTTGGCAGATTCACAGTATGGATCCAGTCCGTAGCCGCCTGTTTTTTCAAGATTTGTTTCCACCAGCCGCTGAAGAACGGCCGGATGCGCCCCTTCCATATAATCGCTGGAAAAATATAAATGGGTATTCATGTGTATGCTTGATCCTTTCTTAAATAAAATGTTCATAAGGCTGAACTATTGTGGATGTTCTTTCATAATCTTAAAAATACTGGTATTTAAAAAGATAAAATGATTACAAAAGGTTTGTTTATGAGACTACATTTACCGGTTTTCCATTGATGAAACCATCAATATTTCCCTTTAAAATATGAAGCAGTCTCTGACGGGTTTCCAGACCTTTCCAGCCCATATGTGGTGTAAGGATCACATTATCCAGTGTGTATAATGGGTTATCTTCTACAGGTGGTTCAGTTTCCTGCACATCCAGACCGGCGCCTGCGATCTTGTGTTCTTGCAATGCCTGGATTAGTGCGGGTTCGTCTACCAGTGCCCCTCTGGAGGTGTTGATCAGAAAAGCAGTTGGCTTCATCATTTCCAGAGTATCAGCATTGATCAGGTGTCTGGTAGCTGATGTCAGCGGGCAGTGAAGGGAAATATAATCGCTGTTTTTCAGTACAGTTTCCAGGTCTGCATAATGTACATTTTCCTCATCATCTTTTGGGGTTCTTGTATACACGAGAATATTCATATCTAATGCTTTTGCAATTTTCATAACAGTGCGTCCAATATTTCCGGCGCCGATGATACCCAGGGTTTTTCCGTTTACCTCCACATGAGGAACCTGGAGATTTTTTGTAAAATTATCGTGGTTTCCCTTTGCCAGCATAGCCATCTGGGTCTGCATGGTGGAGCTTAAATTCAAGATCATCATAATGGCAGTGTGAGCCACACGTTCAGAGCTGTAAGCCGGGATATTACATACGGTGATGCCTTTTTCCCGTGCAGCATCCAGATCCAGGTTGTTATAACCGGTTCCCGCTTCGCAGATCAGCTTTACACTGTCTGGCAGTGCCAGGATCTGTTCTCTGCTTACAGGTATTTCCTTAGTGACAAGGATCTCTGCGTCTGCTGCACGTTCTAAAAACTGATCTGGCGTGGTATCGCTGTAGGTGACAACTTCTGGGGAAAGGACGGAAAAGTCAAGGTTTCCGTCAAAGTTCATTTTTGCTTCGTTAAAAACAACAGTCTTGTGATCCATGGATGATTCTCCTTTGTGTTATGATGTTCTCTCGGATTCTTTCTGTGCCCATTATATAACAAGTTTGGCACTGTGAAAAGCTGTAGAAAACAGAAAGCGTGGTAGAACTGTAATAAAATAAAACAATAATAATAATTATTATTGTTTTTATTGACAAGAGAAAAATTATCATGTATAATACAGGCATACAAACAAAGCAACACAACAAACTATATAGAAATAAACATCGAAAAGGAGAAACGGCTATGAAAAAATATGAATGTGAACCATGTGGATATATTTATGATCCTGCAGTAGGAGATCCGGACGGAGGTATCGCTCCTGGAACTGCTTTTGAAGATATTCCCGATGACTGGGTATGCCCTATCTGCGGAATGGGAAAAGAAGTTTTTGTACCGGTAGAAGAGTAACATACACTCCCGGAAGAATTGTCAGCTACAAAAAGCTATCAGTTACAAGCCACAAAACACAAAAAGATTTCAGAAGAACATAATTTCAGAAATGGAGGCCAGACTATGACTTACGATTTAAATATTACCTTTGATGATAACTTAGTAACAGGAAATAATACCATTGATACCCAGCACAAAGAGCTGATCGATCGTATCAGAAACTTCGTAGTTGCCTGTCAGAACGGTGACAGCAAGGTAAAAGCGATTAAAATGCTGGATTATCTTGACGAGTACACTGACTTCCATTTCAAAGAAGAGGAAGAACTTCAGGAAAAGGCCGGTTATCCGGAGCGTGGAAAACATCATGAAAAACATGAAGAATTTAAAAAGTCTATTCAGGAGCTGTATGAATATCTTCAGGATTATGAAGGACCTACAGATCAGTTCAGTGAACTTGTACAGAAGAATGTAGTTGACTGGCTGTTTGGACATATTAAGACATTTGACCGCTCGGTAGCAGAATTTATCTTTATGAGAGAAAATCCGGACCGGTGTTAAAATGGATCAGGGAACGCGTCGATCACGCGTTCCCTGTATTTTTCTACGATTGCAGCTTCATCACTTCATCAAATAAATCTTTATTTTCATCGATCATTTTTTTATTTCCCACCACAGCAGAAGGACTGTTCTGTAAGATCTTATGGATCAGCCTGGCAGCTG
Organism: uncultured Clostridium sp.; assembly: GCA_900543885.1. Classification (GTDB taxonomy): domain Bacteria; phylum Bacillota; class Clostridia; order Lachnospirales; family Lachnospiraceae; genus Enterocloster. The sequence continues at coordinate 68,228 of UQTA01000007.1, read as the reverse complement.
TTTTCTGGTCTTTTAAGGAACTGTTCCTGATATCTATTATCATTTTATTGATATGATCCGTTGAAATACCAAATAATCTGCGGCGCAGGAAACGCATCCGGCCGTTTAACATGCCGGAAGGGGGCAGTGCCTGGGCGTAGGCGCTTAAAATATAGCCACGCAGGTCCTCTTTACTGATGGCCAGATCCTCAAGCTGTTCTCCGGCAGAGGCGAAGGTTTCAAGAGTAGAACGGATCTGTGAGTCAGAAGTACTCCATAAGGTAAAATACTGGTTTGGAAGGAGAAAATCCACACCGCTGTCATAGGCACAGCCCTGATAACGGACTGCAGGTTTAATATATTTATCTGCTGCAGCCAGGAGAAATGGCAGATGACGGCCCATAAATCCAGGAACACTGCCAAAATCACCGGTCATACGTACTTCCTCTAAAGGACTGTCAATGGCAGCTGCACTTCTTCGGGGGCAGGCGAATATACTGTCTGAAAGAGGTATGCTATCTGTAATTTCGTGAAGTAAGGCAAGGCGCTTTGTACCATATTCCAGAATAGAAGTAAGGTTGTTTTCATCTGCACAGGCGAGAAATACAAGTCTGTGTTTATTCAAAATGCAGTCAGCTGTCCGGCGCAGGTTTTGGGAGATTTCTTTTGCAGCCTTTCTCATTTTTTCACTATTATTTTCCTGCTCCAGAATATCCCGTACTTCCTTTAAAAAATCATACACGCCTGGCTGGTTAAGCAGATACCTGAAGCAGCTGTCCCGCCGGATATACCGTTCTGTAAGGCTGTAAGCCAGAGAAGGTCCATTGTCAGATCTTGACATATCATAATCCGGCAGATACTTACGGATGACCCGCAAAATGGTTTCCCGGTCCTCATAATCGCAGCCCCCCATAAGATCCAGAAGCAGCTCCAGTCCTTCCTCAAAATCCTCTGTAAGTCCATACCAGAACACGCTCATCATAGGATGACTGTTCTCACCGGCTTTCTCTTCCGGATACAGTTCATCAAAGGTGCAGTCGTAAAGCAGCTCCTGTTCCTTATTTTTCTGTTGTTCTACAGTAAAACGGCTGGTATCCAGTTCTGTTAAAAGCATCTGATAGAGAGTCAGATAATTCCAGTCAGAAGGTGCCAGTCCACTGATATCAAAGAAAAGCTGATAGCAGCCGATCTCCTTTAGAGACACCGCGCTGGAAAGGCAATGGATGCCATGTAAGACAGACTCCAGGATTTCCGGTTCCGGCTCCGGTCCGGGCAGATCTTCCGGCTGGATGAGAAAGTCCAGATTGCACAAGTCTTTCTGGTTCCATATCTGGAAATCCTTTGTATCATCTATTAATTTCAGGATCATTTCCTGGCTTAAAGAAGCCTTTTTCTCTTTTAAATACTGTTCCTTTTCTTCTTCTATGGCTTCCGCCAGTCCGGGCTTTGGAACAGTGGTGACAACAGCACTTAAAGCCGGGGCTAAAGCATCACCTGTCAGTCTGCGTAAAATAGACTGCCCCTTATCCTGAAGGAAGGTATTAAAACAGTTCTCGTAAAGAGTAAAATACCCGGTTTTATCTGTTGTACTCCAGTACTTACCGATTTCCTCAGAAATATGGAAGCCAAGATGAGGAGCCTCTCTGGTGAGACAGTCAGAAAGTCGGTTTTCTTTCAAAACCGCATGGAACAGATCATCAGAAACCCCATTTTCATGAGCTTCCTTAAGCCCCGCCTTTATAGCAGCTAAAAAATCCTCTTCTTGTTCCGGCTTTGCATTGTGCAGGCGGAATTTCAAAGAAGGAAGGGCCGGTGCTGTATCCAGATAAACTTCAATTACATTATTAAGGCCTTTTTCACGGGCAGACCGGTGGATGGCAGAGGTATCCTGATCCAGAATATCTGTTACCAGATCCCAGTAGACCAGATCATCTTCACTGCAGCCGGAAAGGTCGATGCCATAATCAATGATCCTATTATTATTTCCCGGATTTCCCTCATAAGCCGGACTTTCAGCTTCCTTTCTGAAAAATCCCTGCCGTACCGGTTCATGAAAATAAGAAAGAAGGTTATTATCATCTGCGGCATCTGTTTCCTGTGGGAATCTGGATAAATGATTTCTGTCCATAAAATCCAGTACCCGCCGGATATCCATTTTTCCATACAGCACGATCAGGCAGTTGGAATAGCGATAAAATTCCCTGAAACGTTCCTGAATCTGCTCAAAAGAAATATCCTGATAGTGAAAATGTGCACGGCCAAGCAAATGGGAAGCAGTCTGACCTTCATAAAGTGTTTCTGCCATGAAGCTGTCTGCATTTTCCTGGATATCGGTTAAATGCCCCCAGTCCTCATTGAAAACGGTTCCTTCTAAAGAAAGATCATCTTCTTCATTTTCCAGTTCATAGCGAAGCGCCTCACGCCGGAAAAAATAGTCTTCTTTTAAGGCGTCAGGTTCTTCCATGCAGCATAAAAATACATCCATCAGCTTTAACAGCTGGTCCTCACTCTGGGAACACACCGGGTAGCAGGTGTAAGTATTATCTGTAAGGCCATTCATAAAGGTAGAATAGCTTTTGCTGTCCATATCAAAGAAAATATCCCTGCTGGGATAACGGGAGCAGGAGCACAGCATTAAATGCTCTAAAATATGGTTGCTGTCTGCCTGGTCTAACTGGGGTGTGCGGTAGATCAGGTTAAAACCAAGCTCCCGGTCGTCATTTTCTATATACAGGACTCTGGCACCGCTGCAAATGTGGGAAAATTCTGTTATTTGGGCTCCCAGCATGGAAACAGTGGTCCGGTCCATTATCTTATATCCAAAAATCCCTTCGCCTTTTTCCGGCAGAGTTGTCATGTAAGATCCTCCTGAGTTTTAAGATCATTTTTCCTGATCTTTTGTTGTGTCTCTATTCCCAATTATTTTACCACGGAGAACCTTTTTTTACAATTTCTACAATTCGCTGAATAAATACACAAAGAGATGATAAAAATACGTTAAAATATTATCATTATCCTTTGTTGACATTTTAACAAATAAGTGGGATAATCTGTAGTGCATGCGAAAAAATACAATCGCATCTATCCCTTATAATCAATTACGAAAGGAAAGAGGTTAGTAAGATGGCAGCAAAAATCGATTTAACAAAGTATGGTATTACTGGAACCACCGAAATTGTGTACAACCCTTCTTATGAAATGTTATTTGAGGAGGAGACCAAGCCAGAACTGGAAGGTTATGAAAAAGGACAGGTCAGCGAACTGGGAGCAGTTAACGTTATGACTGGCATCTATACAGGACGTTCTCCTAAAGATAAATTTATCGTTGTAGACGAGAACTCCAAGGACACTGTATGGTGGACCTCTGATGAATACAAGAACGACAACCATCCGGCATCCCAGGAAGCTTGGAAGGCTGTTAAAGAGATCGCTCAGAAGGAGCTGTCCAACAAGAAACTTTATGTTGTAGATGCATTCTGCGGCGCAAACAAGGACACCCGTATGGCAATCCGTTTTATCGTTGAAGTAGCTTGGCAGGCACATTTTGTTACCAATATGTTCATCAAGCCAACTGCTGAAGAACTGGAAAACTTCGAGCCAGATTTCGTTGTTTACAACGCATCTAAGGCTAAAGTAGAAAATTACAAAGAATTAGGTCTGAACTCTGAAACTGCAGTTGTATTCAACATCACAAGCCGTGAGCAGGTTATCATCAATACATGGTACGGCGGCGAGATGAAGAAGGGTATGTTCTCCATGATGAACTACTATCTGCCATTAAAGGGCATCGCTTCCATGCACTGCTCCGCAAATACAGATATGAACGGTGAGAACACCGCAATCTTCTTCGGTCTGTCTGGTACAGGTAAGACCACTCTGTCTACTGATCCTAAGCGTCTGCTGATCGGTGATGATGAGCACGGCTGGGATGACAATGGCGTATTCAACTTCGAAGGCGGATGCTACGCTAAGGTTATCAACCTGGATAAAGAATCTGAGCCAGATATTTATAATGCAATTAAGAGAGACGCTCTGCTTGAGAACGTTACTCTGGATGAGACCGGAAAGATCGACTTCGCTGATAAGAGTGTAACCGAGAATACCCGTGTTTCTTACCCAATCGACCACATTGAGAAGATCGTTCGTCCAATCTCTGCAGGTCCTGCTGCAAAGAACGTTATCTTCCTGTCCGCAGATGCTTTCGGCGTACTGCCTCCAGTATCTATCCTGACACCAGAGCAGACTCAGTACTACTTCCTGTCTGGATTTACAGCTAAATTAGCTGGTACAGAGCGTGGAATTACCGAGCCTACACCTACCTTCTCTGCTTGCTTCGGCCAGGCATTCCTGGAACTGCATCCTACAAAGTATGCAGCTGAGCTGGTTAAGAAGATGGAAAAGAGCGGCGCTAAGGCATACTTAGTAAATACCGGATGGAATGGTACCGGCAAGCGTATCTCCATTAAGGATACCCGTGGTATCATCGACGCTATCTTAAGCGGCGCTATCTTAAAGGCACCTACCAAGAAGATCCCTCACTTCGATTTCGAAGTACCTACCGAACTTCCAGGTGTAGATCCTGCAATCCTTGACCCACGTGACACCTACGCAGATGCTTCTGAGTGGGAGAAGAAGGCAGAGGATCTGGCAAGCAGATTCATCAAGAACTTCGCTAAATACGAGAGCAACGAAGCTGGTAAAGCACTGGTAGCAGCTGGCCCACAGAAATAATAGAACGAAAAAAGACAGACGGCGAAAGATGCAGACGGAAAAAATGCGTTAAGCTTGCTTAAAAGCAGTTTTTCAGGTTGCATCTTACATCGGATATCCATCCGATGCCTCTTGTGTGGCCGCAAGGACACGCAAGAGGAGAACGCCGTCGTACCTTTATGCGAAAGATGCAGACGGAAAAAATGCGTTAAGCTTGCTTAAAAGCAGTTTTTCAGGCTGCATCCTACATCGGATATTGTCGTAACATATAAAGATCCGCTATTTCTCAATCAGGGAACGGCGGATCTTTTTGCATCTGCATCTGCGGGAATTTGCCGCAGTAAAGTTTAAGGAAAAATTCATAAAAAAAACATAGTAAAAACACAGCTTTCGTAGTAAGATGTATCGTGCCGCAAAAAAGACACCATGGAAATGAAAGACATGTATAGGAACGGCAAAGAGAGGAGAATCATTTATGAAAAAACAATATCTGGCAGTTGCATTTTTAGCAGTTGCTCTGGGGCTTACTGCCTGCTCTTCTAAAAAAGCGGATACAGAAACTACAACAGCACAGGCTGTAGAGAGCACGGAGGCTGCTTCTTCTGAGACTATTGAGGAAGAATATTATTATGGTTATGTAAGCCTTGTAGAGGACAAGATCATTACTGTAACCGATGATGAAGGAAATATCGCCAAATTTGATGTTACAGATGCTCAGATCACAGGCACAGATCAGATCGGAGAAGGTGATGAAGTAGAAGTAGGCTATACAGGAGAGTTATCTGATGATGTAACAAAGTCAACTTCTGTAGATATCATGACTTCTGCAGCAGAAGAGGCAAGAGAAGAAGAAACGGCTGATGATGACCTGATCATTGAGGGAACCATTGAAAGCGCAGATGATAAGACGATCACTTTGAAGACAGATGCAGGAAGTTATACATTAAATTCCATTATTGCCCAGAAAGTAACAAAAGACGGTATTAAAGCAGGTGCTGAAGCAGAAGTAACCTATTACGGTGATTTGGAAGATCCAGATGACCAGGCAGTTGCTACCCGTATCATTACTGCTGATGCAAAAGACAGCGATGAGGCACAGAAAAAGACTCTGACCGGTACAGCAGCAGAAGTAGAATCTGATTATATCGTTCTTGATACCGCAGATCCAGACAACACACTGTTTTCATTTGTAGGTGAAGAGGGAATGTTTGACGGAATCAATGTAGGTGATACAGTGACGGTTATTTATGATGGCACTCTGACAGATAAGATGATCGCTGCTCAGGGAGTTGAAAAATAAGAATAACTTAAGGTTAAACAGCGTTAAAATAAAAATGTGCTGGTGCGAAATATAAGCTTTATTTCGCACCAGCACATTTTTTATAGACTCACTTTTTGTATCAGCTGTTCCAGTTCAGAAGCTGCAATGCTTAAAGATACATTTTTCCGCTTCACCATACAAAGATTTCTCTTTGGGATCGGCGGCTCCATATTCAAGATAATAAGATTTTCCATATTTTCTTTTTGTAAAAAGTCAGTAGGCACAAAACCAATACCAAGATCGGACCGGACCATTGGCAGGATCTGTTCTGAAGTTGCTACTTCTATTTCCGGTGAAAATGTTTCCCCACGTTTATTGAAATAATCTGAAAAAAAGGTAAAGGAGCTTGTTTTTTCCCCAAGACCAATAATAGGGTAATGCCGTAGCTGTTCTGCAGTTAAAGAGGTTCCTGTAGAAAGAGAAAATACACCGCTGCAGACAGGAACTTCCTGAATACTTCGCAAAATACGGGAATACAGGCCGGAAGGCAATTCAAAAGGATCTGTTACGATGGCAAAATCCGCCAGGCCCTTTTTAAGAACGTCAATGGCTTTGGGGGTAGAGTGGGTCTGGATACGGATGTGGATGCCTGGATAAGCACTGCGGAATTTTTTAAGTGCGGGAAGCAGTATACAGTGAAGTGCCATTTCACTGGCAGCAACAGTGACGATACCGGATTGAAGGCTTTTATCCCTTGCGATCTCCTGTTCACCGTAGGAAATATGTTCAAAGGCAGCAGAAACATGCGCATACAGCTTTTCACCTTCCGGAGTCAGGGCGATTCCATGACGCTGACGCACAAATAAAGTGCATTCCAGTTCTTTTTCCAGCTTTTTCATGGTCCGGGTAATGTTGGGTTGGCTGTTGAGAAGTGCATCTGCCGCACCGGTAAAGCTTTTGTATTTTGCAACATAATAGAAGACTCTGTAATAATCATAGCTGATATTCATGCTGTTTCTGTTTCTCCTTATATATCTATATGATATATCTTGTTTTCATTTTTAATATTTTACATATATCTTATTACGGATTATAATACAGCCGATGTGAAAAAACAACATTCTGCAACGAATCTACAAGAGAAAGAAGTGGATGGTATGAAAAAAATCATTTGTATTGGCCGTGAGTATGGCAGCGGCGGTCGTGAAATTGGTGAGAAACTGTCGAGAACGTTAGGAATCCCCTGCTACGATAAGCTTTTGATCAAAAAAGCGGCACTGGAATCTGGATTAAGCAGCGATTTTATCTCCAAGAAAGAGGAATCTCCCATTAACAGTATTCAGTTTTTAAGCGGAAATCCCTATGCAGATATTGCAAGCATAGGAAATACATTTTATTCTGAAAGTCAGATGGCATATACCGCAGAGGAAGATGTTATTAAAAAGATTTCCAAACAGGGACCTTGTGTGATCATTGGCCGATGCGCTTCTTCTATTATCCCGAAAGAGGACCAGCTTTCCGTTTTTATCTACGCAGATGAGAACAGCAAGATCAGACGTGTGATGAAACGGAATCAGATCAATGAAAAAGAAGCGGCTCACCGGATCAAACATATTAATCGTATGAGAAAGCATTTTTTTGATTTTTATTCAGAAACTGCGTGGGGACAGCCTGAAAGCTATGATATGATGCTCTCCAGCAGTAAATTAGGTACAGATGGCTGTGTAAATGTGATCATAAACAGCCTGAAAGAGATGGAGGAGAAAGGCAATGAATAAGGATCTGACTGTAGGAAATCCTGAAAAGGTACTTTGGCAATTTTGTCTGCCGCTTTTTGGAAGTATTATCTTCCAGCAGTTATATAATATCGCTGACAGTCTGGTAGCTGGCAAGTTTATCGGTGAAAATGCGCTGGCAGCAGTAGGAAACAGCTATGAGATCACATTGATCTTCATTGCGTTCGCTTTTGGATGCAATATGGGATGCTCTGTTGTTGTATCAAAACTTTTCGGCGCAAAAGATTTTAAGGGAATGAAAACAGCCGTGTACACCGCCTGTATCTTCAGCGCGTTTGTATGTCTTATCCTGATGCTTATCGGCATCACTGGAGCCGGAGCATTGTTAAAGCTGATCCGTACACCAGATGAAGTATTTGCTGATTCTAAGTTGTATCTGGATATTTACGCATGGGGCCTGCCATTCGTATTCTTCTATAATATTGCAACGGGTATCTTCTCAGCACTGGGAGATTCCAAAACACCGTTTTACTTCCTGGCTGCTTCTTCTACTTCCAATATTGCAGTTGATATCTGGTTTGTAAAAGCCTTTCATATGGGAGTTGCAGGTGTTGCGTGGGCAACCTTCCTTTGTCAGGGTGTCAGCTGTGTCCTTGCAATGGTAGTTATCTTCCGCAGGCTGGCAAAAATTGAAGGAAAAGAAAAAGCTCCTATCTTTGATTGGCAGATCTTAATGCAGATCGTGGTCATTGCCATTCCAAGTACCTTACAGCAAAGTTTTATTTCCCTGGGAAACATTGTGATCCAGAGTATCATCAACGGGTTTGGAGCACCTGTTATGGCAGGTTACTCTGCAGCTGTTAAATTAAATAACCTGGTCATCACTTCCTTTACTACGCTGGGAAATGGTATTTCCAACTACACAGCCCAGAACCTGGGTGCAAGAAAAATGCCTCGTATCAAAGATGGCTTCCGTGCCGGTGTAAAAATGGTGTGGATGTTAAGCCTTCCTCTGTTTTTACTGTATTTCTTCGGAGGAAACATTGTATTAAAGCTTTTTATGGACGAACCTACAGAGCTGGCAATGCATACCGGTATTACCTACTTAAAGATCCTGTCTCCATTCTACTTTGTAGTTTCCGCAAAGCTGGTAGCCGATGGTATCTTAAGAGGCGCCGGACTGATGAAGAACTTTATGATCGCAACCTTTACCGATCTGATCCTGCGTGTAGTACTTGCCTTTGTATTCTCTAAGACAGTACTGGGAGCAACTGGTATCTGGTGCGCATGGCCGGTAGGCTGGTGTGTCGCAACAACATTATCTATCCTGTTCTACAGAAGAGGTCCATGGCTTACTGGCAAAGAAGCAGGTCAGGAAGTCAATGTTGATTAATAAACTGTTGTCATGTATTAACTGCACATCCCCTTTATATAAAAAGCAGGTGCAAACCACGCGATCTACATGTGGTTTGCATCTGCTTTATCATATATCTGGGCTTATTTATGTGATTTTCAGGATCAGCGGAACTGACTATATTTATGACCTGCAGCCATTCCGCCTCTGGCTGCTGCCAGTTCACTGACAGTTACCAGCTGATATCCTCTGGCGGTCAGTTCAGGAATAAGAGCAACTGCTGCATCTGCAGTAGCATCGTAAATATCATGCATCAGGATAATATCTCCATCTTTTACCTGAGTCAGGACAGTGTTGATGGTTTTCTGCGCATTTCTGTGCTGCCAGTCTCTTGTATCAATAGACCACATGATCGCAGGCATTCCCATGGAACCAAGAACAGAAAGGGAATGGGCATCAATATAGCCGCCTGGCGGACGCATCACAACCGGTGAAACACCGCAAACAGAAGCTACTTTCTGATTAACAGCGCTTACCTGGCTGACAATTCCTTCATTGCTCAGCTTGGATATGTATTTATGGTCATTGGTGTGATTTGCAACCTCACAGCCCTGAGCTGTCATACGGCGGATCACGTCGCCATTTTGTAAAACATTGGTTCCTACCATAAAGAAAGTGGCTCTTCCACCGTACTGTCCTAAACTGTCCAGAATACGGTTTGTAACAGAAGCTCTTGGCCCATCGTCAAAAGTCAGGGCGATCATAGGCTTTGAAGGATCAATGTTGGAATTTGCCATATCTTTCGGTGCGCCTGCATCTTTGGCTGTAATGGAAGCCTTAATGCCGTCTACTCTCAGTCCAATGCCTTCGGTTCCAGCAGGGGAACCATTCATGGACCAGTCAGTCCAGGAGCCGTTCTGATAAACTTTGTAATACAGATCATAGGAAGATGCGGAGGAGCCGGTCAGTTCCATGGCAATAGATTCCAGTGGATTTTCCGCAGAAGCGCCGCCATTTTCTACTCCGTCTGCTTTCCAGTCAAGCCAGCCTGTACCACTTAAATTTACTTTATAGCGAATGCCGATCTGAGCTCCTGATGGAATGTTGATCAGATTAGCTCTCATAGATGTGACCCATGAATCAGCCGGTGCTGCTAATGCCTGGTTGTCAGCGGTAGTATTGCTCCAGCCCTGATTTCTGAAATATGCGCTGTAATTTACCTGAAGCGGGGTATCTGCAGCTGTCTGTTCTGTGTTTTTACCTGGATCAGGCTGAACCGTATTTGTATCGCCTGTATTTGTGCCTGTATCTGTATTTTCATCATTTACTACAACATTGTCTACATCTTTTGAAACATCTCCGGGACCTTGTGTGGACTGTGCGGGTTTTGCTGCGCCGATCCCCGTTGTTCCTGCCAGAGCGGTCATTCCCTGGGCAGTAAAAATCATTCCTGCAGCCATGATCGCCGCAAGAACTCTGCTTTTCATTCTTCTCATTCTCTTCTCCCTTAACCAAATACTTTTTCACACAGCATTACGTATTCTTCATAATAGATGTGGCCTTTAAATTCTTTCAGGGCCTCTGCTACGCCTTTGTAATACCAGCCTTGCATCTGCTTGTCTTTCTGGTTAAAACGCTGCCAGACTTCGTCTCCAAGGACCAGATAGTCTCTGGCTGTGCTGCGGATATTGCTTAGCTTGTCCGCAAGTGCCAGTATCTTTTCGGCTCTGGTGGCAGTCTTTAAATGTTCCACGGTACTGCCTTTGCGCTCTATCCAGCTTTTAGACTTGTCTTCGCTTTCGCTGTCTACCAGAAAGGCCACTCTGGGGCCAAACTGTTCTTCCAGTTCTTCTTTTGTAACCCCGGCGTCTTCTATTACATCGTGTAAAAGGGCAGCAGCTATCATTTCCGGTTCATCTGTAAATGCCGTTACAATGGCTGCCGTTTCCATAGGATGGGTAATATAAGGAATCTGCGTCCCTTTTCTGTAAACACCATCATGAGCCCGTTTTGCGAATTCAGCCGCCTTTTTAATCATACTCTGTTTTACCTCTTTTCCCCATGCTGTATTATCCATCATATGATGTTGGGGTCAAAAGGTCTTTTGCCCCTATGATACCGGATTGTTTCGCACAGCGTGCTCTCACAATCCTAAAAACATTCATAATCCGCTCATTTTTCTATGAAAAATGGCTGCTTATTCATGTTTTTTGCGGGTCCCAAGGTCAAAAATCCTCTTGCAAGCAAGCTTGCATCGGATTTCTGACCTTTTGACCCTAGTATCATCATATCATACTGGGATGACATTTTGAAGCTGTATTTTTGAAAGCGGTTTGGTTATAAATGATCTTTTTCTTCTTTTTTGCGCCGGTTCAGGATAAGCAGCAGGATGATACCGGTAAGGATGCCAAAGATACCAATAGCTATTGTGATCACAAAGCCGGTTCGGATCAGATACCAGAAGGGACCTTGTTTTGCAGCAGGATCAGGAAGACTTTCAGGTGTCTGGGGTATTAGTTCTATCGTGGATTCTTCTTCATATTTTTCCGCCTGATATACAGTATGAAGCTCATAATAATCAGGTTCTTTTAAGGTTCCTTCGCCTTTATATGTAACTTCTACATCTTTTAAAAGCCGCTCTCCAAGAGCAAGTGCATTGCGGCAGACTTGTCCTTCTTCATCTGTAAATGTTTCTCCGTTCCAAACCATAGAAGTAATATGATATGCCTGGTCAGACAGCCCAAGACAGTCCAGGATGTGATGACTTTCCTGGGCAGTTTCTTCAAGAAGGTTATGGGTTCCCGCTGAAATGGTAATCTCTCCCAGCTGATATTCATCTGCACCATAGGAATAAAATGTGACTGGGAGACATAGATCATCTTTCCATTGTTCATTTATGATTCGTATGTCTGCCTGGTGGAGTGAGCCTGATAGTGGGGGCTGTGTTTCCTCTAAATGGCTTTTTCCTGATGGGGTTTCAGCACTTTCCGTTTCTGGTAATTCCGGCTTTGGGGCCGGTACTTCGGCATAAATCGTTTCCGGGATTTCTTCACCTTCTTCCAGTCCAAGATAACGGATCTGCTTTTCTAAGGGAATCTTTTTTTCTTCTCCCGTTTTTTCTTCCAGTTCCCAGTTTAGCAGCTGATATCGGATTCCGTTTTCATCTTCATAGGTATTGTCCGGCTCTTTAAAAGCGGCAGCCTCTTCTCTGGTCAGTTTTTTGGAAAAAGTAATACTTTTCATTTCCTGTGCCATAGAGGGATATGTATAGACAGAGCAGATTATGCACAGGATAAAGCACATAGATCCACAAATCTTTATAATATTGTTTTCTTTCTTCATACTTGTTCTCCTTTACATTAAAATATGGCCTAAATGTTATTTGATCATAAGTAAACAGCGAAAGGGGATCGAGGATATTTTTTGATTTGTCAAGGTGCATACATGGAAATTCCGTGGATCATAATTTGGAAATTTCTGAAAATAAAATAAGAAGTTTTAGAAAGCCCCTTCGGGCTGGAGTTAGAATATAAGCTTATTATATGGAGGGGGAGATATTTTGTCAAATAAATTTTTACAAAAAATTAGCACTCAACCATTGACAGTGCTAACAACTAGTGTTATAGTACACGTAGAACAAAGAACAAGACAACAAACGCACAGTTCCGGAAAGGGGAGTGGGCATATGAATATTAATAAATTTACTCAGAAATCAATGGAAGCAGTTCAGAACTGCGAAAAGCTGGCATATGAATATGGAAACCAGCAGATCGACCAGCCGCATCTGCTGTACAGCCTGCTGACTCTGGAAGACAGCCTGATCATGAAACTGATCACAAAAATGGGCATCCAGGGCGATATGTTTAAAAACGAAGCAAAGCAGGCCATAGAAAAACTGACCAAGGTAAGCGGAGGAGGACAGCTGTATATCAGCAATGACCTGAACAAAGTCCTGATCAATGCAGAAGACGAAGCGAAGGCCATGGGAGATGAATACGTTTCCGTAGAGCATCTTTTCCTGGCTCTGTTAAAGCAGCCTTCTAAGGAAATGAAGGATCTGTTTAAGACCTATGGTATTACCAGAGAAAAGTTCCTTCAGGCGCTTTCCACTGTAAGAGGAAATCAGAGAGTGGTAAGTGACAACCCGGAGGCAACTTATGATACATTACAGAAATACGGCTACGATCTGGTAGAACGTGCCAGAGAGCAGAAGCTGGATCCGGTTATCGGCCGTGACAGTGAGATTCGAAATGTAGTCCGTATTCTTTCAAGAAAGACAAAAAACAATCCGGTCCTTATTGGTGAACCTGGTGTTGGTAAAACAGCAGTTGTAGAAGGTCTGGCACAGCGAATTGTCCGCGGTGACGTTCCTGATGGGTTAAAAGATAAAAAGCTGTTTGCCCTGGATATGGGTTCTCTGGTAGCTGGTGCTAAATATAGAGGTGAATTTGAGGAACGTCTGAAAGCTGTTCTGGAAGAAGTCAAGAAGAGCGAAGGTCAGATCATCCTGTTTATCGATGAGTTACACACCATTGTAGGTGCAGGCAAAACAGAAGGCTCTATGGATGCCGGAAATATGTTAAAGCCTATGCTTGCAAGAGGCGAGCTTCACTGTATCGGTGCAACTACCTTAAATGAATACCGTCAGTATATTGAAAAAGATGCTGCTCTGGAACGTCGTTTCCAGCCTGTCATGGTAGCTGAACCTACAGTAGAAGATACTATTTCTATCCTTCGTGGCCTGAAAGAGCGTTACGAAGTTTACCACGGTGTAAAGATCGCAGACTCCGCGCTGGTAAGTGCGGCCGTGCTTTCTGACCGTTATATATCTGACCGTTTCCTTCCGGATAAGGCCATTGACCTGGTAGATGAAGCATGTGCCATGATCAAGACAGAACTGGACAGTATGCCGGCAGAGCTGGATGAACTGTCACGTAAGATCATGCAGATGGAGATCGAGGAAGCGGCTCTTAAGAAGGAAACAGACAGACTGAGCAAAGAACGTCTGGAAGACTTGCAGAAAGAACTGGCAGAGCTTCATGAGAAATTTGCTGCAGGCAAAGCCCAGTGGCAGAATGAAAAAGCCAGCGTAGACAAATTATCCAGTCTCCGTGAGGAGATTGAGGCTGTAAACCGTCAGATTCAGGATGCGAAACAGAAATATGACCTGAATAAGGCTGCAGAGCTGCAGTACGGCAAACTTCCTCAGTTACAGAAAGAATTGGAAGCAGAAGAAGAAAAGGTTAAAAATGAGGATCTGAGCCTGGTACATGAAAGTGTAACAGAAGATGAGATCGCCCGTATCGTATCTAAGTGGACCGGCATTCCGGTTGCAAAGCTGACGGAAAGTGAGCGCAGCAAGACCTTACATCTGGATGAAGTCCTTCATAAACGTGTAGTAGGACAGGACGAGGCAGTAGAAAAGGTTACAGATGCCATCATCCGTTCCAAGGCTGGTATCAAGGATCCTACAAAGCCTATCGGTTCCTTCCTGTTCTTAGGACCTACCGGTGTAGGTAAAACAGAACTTGCCAAGGCACTGGCAGAGTCATTGTTTGATGATGAATCCAATATGGTGCGCATTGATATGAGTGAGTACATGGAGAAACATTCTGTGGCTCGTCTCATCGGAGCGCCTCCAGGCTATGTTGGCTATGATGAAGGTGGTCAGCTGACAGAGGCAGTACGCCGTAAACCATATAGTGTTGTCCTTTTTGACGAGGTAGAGAAAGCCCATCCTGATGTATTTAATGTACTGCTGCAGGTACTGGATGATGGACGTATCACTGATTCACAGGGCAGAACCGTAGACTTTAAGAACACGATCATTATCCTGACTTCCAATATCGGTTCCCAGTATCTATTAGAGGGAATTGATGAAAACGGCAATATCCGTGAAGAAGCAAGAGAGATGGTCATGAATGATCTGAAGTCCCACTTCAGACCGGAGTTTTTGAACCGTCTGGACGAAATGATCCTGTTCAAGCCTCTGACTAAGGATAATATCAGCCGTATTGTTGATCTGTGCGTAGCAGACCTGAACAAACGTCTGGCAGACAGAGAGCTGAAGCTGCGTCTTACAGATGCTGCTAAGACATTTATTACGGATCATGGATATGATCCGGTATATGGTGCACGTCCTCTGAAACGTTACCTTCAGAAGAATGTGGAAACACTGGCTGCACGTATCATTCTTGCAGATCAGGTAGAAGAAGGATCCACGATTGTGATCGATGTTGCGCCTGAAGGCAATCATCTGAGCGCAAAAGCAGAGTAAATAATGAGCAACGATCAATAAGCCATAGCCGCTGTGAAACAGGAGAGACTGTTTTGCAGCGGCTTTTTTGCATATATAATGCATTATATAGTGCATAATATATGCAAAAACCTATATTTTAAGCCAAAAAACGGCCTAAAATCTTCCTGGATTTATAAGATTACAGTTGAAATGAAAAGTTTCAGATGATATAATTTTTTGTAATCATTGATGCATATGCATGATTATTAGTTACGCTGTTGCTGGTCATGCAACGCGTGAGCAGTAACGATTATTTGTATGCTAAGGAAAGGAAGGTGTCTATATGAGTACAGTGCCTAAAGATCCTATGATATTACTAAGCTATATGAATACTCAGCTGAGGGATAACTACAGTTCTCTGGAAGAAATGTGTCAGGTTTTGGATCTTAATGAGTCTCAGATCCGGAAAACGTTATCGGATATTGGTTTTGAATATGTGTCTGAAAAAAATTGTTTTCGTTAGTAAGTTCCGGTTTTATCTGAACGTGGCTGGTCAGGTAAGATCGGTTTTTCAGTTAAAGGAGGCGAAAACAGATGAATGTTTACAGATACAGTGCAAAAGACAGAAAGGGACGCAGATACACAGGAATAAGAGAAGCAGAAAATGAAATGCAGTTAGTAAAGGCTCTGACAGAAGACGGGCTCTACTGTTATTCGATCCATAATGAAGACAGTGCTGCATCCGTGAAACACTTTATAGTTCCGTTAAAATTGCTGCCTCCTCTTTGCAGTCAGATCAGTTCTATGTTATCTGCCGGTGTTCCACAGGCGGAGATCTTAAAAACAGCCTGTAAAACAGCACCTACCAGAGAAATGAAGACTCTTCTTGCGGGCCTGGAAGAAAAGATCCACAAAGGACAGACTCTTTCAGAAGCAATGGGATCGATGGGAAAATGTTTTCCAAAACTCCTTATATATATGATACAGACGGGAGAAGCCAGCGGTACACTGGATGATATTTTGCAGAAAATGTCTGTTTACTATGGGAAAGAAGTAGAAATGGAAGGAAAAGTCCAGACTGCCATGATCTATCCTTTTATTCTTTTGCTGGCCTGTATAGGTGCGTCTGTATTTCTGCTTACAACTGTGCTTCCACAGTTTGCAGGTATGCTGGAAGAATATGAGCTTCCGGCGATCACACGTTTTATGATGTCTGCAGGTGAAAATTTACAGCAGGACTGGTTTTTGTATTGCCTCTGGATCCCTGTTTTCTTTCTGCTATGTTTCCTGATCTCTGCACTTCCGTGGCTGCGCCTGAGAGCAGACTGGGCATTATTACATACTCCGGTGATAGCAGGTCTTCTTAAGACGATTTATACTTCCCGGTTTGCATCAGCGTTTTCTGTTTTATATGGAGGAGGAAACGGGATATTAGACTGTATGGATATTACCGGGCGTGTGATAGGAAATCTTTGGATGGAAAAGAAGATGCAGGAAGCAGTAAATGGTCTGGAAAAAGGTGAAAGCCTTTCAGCAGCGCTGAAACGTCAGGGGATCTTTCATCCTGTATTCCTTTCTATGATGGCAGCGGCTGAAGAATCAGGAGAGCTGGAATCTGTTTTGCAGCAGGCTGGAGTCTACTATGAGAAAGAGGCAGAACAGTCGGCACAAAGACTGGTAACACTGATAGAACCGTGTATGATCCTGATCATGGCGGGGATCGTGGGAACGATTGTTTTATCCATTATGCTGCCGGTATTTAACATGTATTCAGCGCTACTTTAATATATTTATGTACTCTCGGAATCTTTCATGCACCTGCTTTTGCGGCCGATTTTCCGCCAGCCGCACCCGAATTTTATCAACGTACGCACCGCGTACGCCTCAAAAATTTGGGCACAACTGACAAAAAATCTTCTCGCAAAATCAAGCACAAAAAGATTCCGAGAGTACATATATTTTTTCCAAGGAGGATGCGGTGAAACATTTCATCTATCTTACAGAAGATAAAATTTATTACATCCGGAAAATAAAAGGAAGAGCAAAAGGCTATTATTTTCTGGGATCCCGTCCTGTAGGTGGACTGGAAGGCGTGGAAGAAGCAGTAGAATCCCTGACAGAGGTCTATAACCTGAAAGGCAAAAAAGCGATCCTGATCATGGGAACAGAAGCCAGGATCCATTCTGTCAGCCTTCCGGCATCTATGAAAAATACAGCCCTTAAAATGGCAGAAAAACAGCTTTTAGTTCTGGGGGATGAAGATGAACAGTTACTGGCAGCTGATTTGTTTCAGGATCGGGACCGGAGGATGCTGCAGGGCGTAATTTATACAGTCTCAGGAAGCTGGCTTCGTGCTGTAAGATCAGCAGCTGCCTTAAGTCGGCTGCATCTTGTATCGATCCTTCCAGGACCTGCAGTTGTGGCTTCTTTTCCAGATACAGATCAGTATGGAATGGGTGAAGGACCTGTTGTACTGGTTCAACTGAGTGATGATTTTATTGGTTTATATGAAATTGAAAACAGCCGCTGCCTTTACTGGAAAAAACTGGATCTAAAGCCTGGTGTTTTTGCAAAACTGGAAGCGGAACGGGTTTTAATGGAAGAACTTCAGACTCAGATCTTAAGGATCCAGGCGATCCGTAAACGGGACAATGAAGATTTTGAACTAAAGGGTGTTCTGATGGCAAATGAGTGCCTGTATTCTCCCAAATCATGTGCCAGATATTTAAGTGAGCTCCTTGAGCTGCCCTGTGCAGTTGTAGAGCGGGGCAGCTTGTGGGAAAAACAGGAAAAGCCAGAGAAACTGAAAAATCTTCAGTTCAGTAAAAGCATGGAATATCCGCAAGATGAGACCCTGTGGATGCGGATGGCAGATATGGGGTTTCCTGTAAGATCCGTATTTATCAGCGTTGTACTATTTGCTGCAGTTATTGTTATCCTTCTTACAGCCCAGTTTAATACCCACAGGAAACTGAACCGTCTGGAATTAATATATGCTGACCGTCGGGAAGTTTATGAAGAAGAGGAAAGAAAGCAGTTAGAGGATAAGTTAAAAGAACTGGCGGGACTGGCAGAGGAGAAAAGAGAACTTTCCGGGACTACAGTGATCGACGCATCCCTGTTTTCTTCTCTGGATCTGGCTCTGAAACCTGGAATAGAATTGGAGTCGCTGGAATTTCTTGCAAATGAAGGTACGATCCGCATAAAGCTTTTAACGGATGATGCAAGGAATATACCTCAGTTTATCCAGGATATGGAAGAAGAAGGCTTTTTCATGGAACAGAGCAGCTGGCAGAAGCAGGAAATGAAAGTCCATGGTGAGATTTTGCTGAAACCTGGAAAGGAGGAGAAACATGAGACTCAATAGAAGAGAGCGTTTTCTTGTAACTGTGCTGATGCTTCTTTTGCTTTGGACCGGTTTTTATAAGCTCTGGGCTGAACCACAGGTGTCTCTGATCTTCTGGGAGTGGGAACAAGCAAGAGATCTTGAGATGCGGATCAAATCAAAGGGAACAGAAAATAAAAATGACAGCGGCAAGCTTAGAGAACGGTTGGAAAATGCGGGAAAAGGGCAGATTTATTTTACAGACCTGAGCCCTGAACAGATGGATATGCGGCTGCAGAATCTGGCAGAAATTTCCGATATACAGCTTTTGGGCATGAAGATCGGAGAGACAAGCCCTATGGAAACAGAAGGTTATGTTTATACGGCGCTTTCACTGGAGTTTTTGTGCATAAGCAGAGAACAGGCGGCTGCTTTTGTGGATCATATAAAAAATGAAGGTGGTGCTGTGTGGATCAGTTCTCTTGAACTGGAACAAGAGGAAGCGGGGCTTAAAGGAGTTATGGAGGTATCATATTGCCATGAACAGAAAGAATAAGGAAAAACGGGCCGGATTTTCTCTGGTGGAAGTGGTGGTCAGTACAGCCATTCTCTTTTTTATAGCCGCAGCTTTTCTTACTATGACAGCTGCAAACGGAAAAATCCTTTCAAAGGAACATTTGCTGGTCCAAGGAGCATATGAACTGTCAGCTTTGGCAGAAAATGGCGAAGGGGAGCCAATGGGTGAAAACTTTGAAGTTATTTTTCAGGGAAAGGAAGGGAAAGTTTCAGAAGTATTTGCAGGATATAAAGTAACAGATGAAAATGGTGATGAAATGATCTATTACAAAAGGGAAAAACCATGAAAGAAAAAGAGGGATTTACATTACTGGAGCTGATCATGGCACTTTCCATCAGTGCAGTGATCGGTGTATGGGCTGTCAGCTTTTTTATCAGTCAGCTGGTGGTATACCGAAAACAGATCCAGCTTTCTCAGGCTGAAAGTCTGGGAGATATGGCAGCGTTTAAGATCACGTCTAAGCTTGAGCAGGCGGTTTCTTTTCGGACAGATCCTCGAAAAGAGGATGCACTGTATTATCTGGAAGGAGGAGAATGGGATAGTATTGGGGCAGAAGATATGGAACCGCTGACAGATGGGGATTATGAAATAAAACTGGATTTTTCTGACACAGAACCGGAAATGGCAGCGGCCTGGATCATCATTTTATATAAAGGAGAAGAAATACATTCCCGTAAAATAGAGCTGCCGGCACTTTGGGATTCGGGAAAAGAAAAGCAGGGGGATATGACCGATGAAAAGGACCTTAAGCAGGAAAGATAAGAAAATCAGCCGGTCAGAAGGCGGCAGTCTTTTGTATGTGATCTTTTTTGTGACCCTTTTGTCGGTACTGGCCTGCAGTTATATGGCAGTTACCAGATATCATATCCATGCTGCTCTTAAGAACCGGTCTTATATGGAAGCCCGCCTTACTACCCGTATGATCCACAATTCTTTCTGTGAAGCTGTCCGTCTGGGAGAAAGTGAAGCTTTTGTATTGTTGATGGATGAGTTTGAAAATGACAGGCTGGAACAGGAACGTGAAGAAAGTGAAAGAGAAGAAAAAAATATAGAAGAAAATGGGATAGAGGAAAAGGATATAGATGAATACCTGGAAAATAAAGAATATATGATCCAGGGCGAAGGAAATTATACAGACGAAAAAGGAAATCCCTGCAGTGTACGTATCCGTTTAAGGGCATATCCTGGACAGGGAACTGCTTTTACAGATACATGGACGCAGATAGGAGAATTTTCCATGCATTTAGAAAGCGAAGTTACTTTAGGACAGAATATCCCATAGAGAAAAATACCAGGTAAACAGGGGCTTCTCAAAGAAAAGCAGCAGGATTACGGCAGCTGCAAAGAAAGGTGCCATAGGAACTCTGGTTTTTAAAGAAGCCTTCTTAAAAAGAAGAATAGGGAAACAGAGGATAGCTGCAAATATGTAGGAAAGCATAAGCGCTGTTATACCCGATAAAACACCCAGAAAGAAACCGCAGGCTGTGATCAGTTTGACATCACCCATACCAATACCGCCCTTGCTTATAAGACGGATCAGCTCCAGACAACCTCCGCAAAGCAAAGCGCCTTCTATACGGGATACCAGTCTGGGGCCGTATCCATTTTGTATACTGAAAAGTGACAGGACAAAGATAAAAATGCTGACCCGGTCGGGAATATAGCCTTCCTTTTGATCGGTCCATGCGCTATAAAGGAGAAGAAGGCTGCACAGGACAGAAATAAAATTTAAAGTATTCATATATCATCACCTGTAATTATATGTCCTTGCAGGCAGTCACACAGTCAGTGCAGACGCCTGGCAATACGTTCGTAGTATAACATTCCCAGGAGAAAGGAGCAACCATGTCAGTAAAGACCAATGTAGAAGAAATGCTGGTGGAAAGAGGTATTATCACCAGACAGCAGTTAGAACGTGTCAGAACCATACAGCTTGATCACAGAGATAAAAGCCTTACAGATATTATGCTCCTTTTAGGATATACCACAGAGGAGGGCATTTTAAAATGCTTTAGTGAAGCAGAAGAAAATGATGTAGTCTGTCTGGATGAAAAGACGGCAGATCCGGCTGCACTGGCTATGTTTCCTGCGTCTTTTATCAGGAGAAATAACATTTTTCCTTTATGTTTTGAAAAAGGGATACTGGTAACAGCTTTTACCTTTCCCATAGATCCAGATGTTTTAGATAAGGCGGAGGCTGTCTGCGGTATGAAGATCCGCCCGGTTCTGACTTTGGCGTCTCAGATGAGGAATGCTATTGCAGGTTTGGGAAATGCATATGAGCATGAAAACGAAGACGGGAAAGCCGTAGAAGATAAAGAAGACAGTGCCCCTGCGATCCGCCTGGTAAATACGCTGATCGAATCTGCTTATAAGAGAAATGCCAGTGATATCCATATAGAACCTGGCAAAGATTATCTTATTATCCGTTTCCGTATCAACGGCGATCTGGGACTGTATACAGAGATGGAAATGTCTTATCACAGGTCGGTGGTTACCAGATTAAAGCTGATGGGTGGAATGGATATTGCAGAAAAACGGCTTCCTCAGGACGGAAAATACAGGTATGAAAGCGAAGAGGTGGTCACAGATCTGCGTATTTCTACACTGCCTTCTGTTTTCGGCGAAAAGGTAGTACTGCGGCTGCTGGGAAATGACAGAGACAGTGCCCTTATGGATATCCGGCGTCTGGGTATGAGTGAAACACAGGAAGAGATCTTTAGCAGGATGTTAAAGGCGCCATTCGGGATCATCCTGGTAACAGGACCTACAGGAAGTGGAAAATCTACTACTCTTTACGCAGCGTTAAACCGTTTGGGTGAAAAGAAGATTAATCGTGTTACGGTAGAAGATCCGGTGGAAAAGGTGCTTCCCGGAGTGACTCAGGTACAGGTCAACGCAAAATCAGGACTAACGTTTGCTGCAGCTCTCCGCTCGATCCTTCGACAGGATCCAGATGTGGTCATGATAGGTGAAATGCGAGATGAAGAAACAGCAGATATTGGTGTAAGAGCTGCGATCACCGGTCATCTGGTACTTTCAACCTTACATACCAATGATTGCGTATCTGTGATCTACCGGCTGAAAAATATGGGGATCCCATTTTATATGATCGCGGCAGCACTTACAGGAGTAGTGGCCCAGCGTCTTGTAAAAGTGCTGTGTCCTTACTGTAAGAAAAAGGCTTTTGCGGATAAAGGGACCAGGCATCTGATCCGGGATTTTA
Organism: uncultured Clostridium sp.; assembly: GCA_900543885.1. Taxonomy (GTDB): domain Bacteria; phylum Bacillota; class Clostridia; order Lachnospirales; family Lachnospiraceae; genus Enterocloster. The sequence continues at coordinate 45,822 of UQTA01000007.1, read as the reverse complement.
CAGGAGAAGAGATGGAAGAAGTCTGGGAAGCGGTTGGCTGCGGCGAATGTCAGTTTACAGGCTACAGTCACAGAACTGCTGTATATGAAATCTTTGAATTGAATGAAACCGTAAAAAACATGATAAGAGATGGAGAATCTGCTGAAAAGATCCGCTATTATCAGAGAGAACGGGGATTCCTTTCTTTACAGGAACAGGCGGCAAGGATGGTAATTGCCGGTGAAATGGATATGAAAGAAGCAGAAAATGTGATTTATTCTGTTAATTAAATGTTGTAATTAAATAAATGGGAGGAAGCGTATGAAAGACAAAAGAGGAAAATACAGGAAAAAAGAAGGATTTACATTAGTAGAGCTGATCTGCGTGATCGCTATCATGGGTATTCTTATGGCGATCGCAGTACCTTCCTACAGTCACCTTCAGGAGCGTTCTGCAAAGCAGGTAGCCATCTCTAATGCCAGGTCCAACTATGTACAGGGAAAAGCACAGCAGGAAATGCTGGATGCAGGTATTCTGACGGAAAAGGAAACAGAAAGTTATAACTATGATGCGGATAAGGATATTGCTACCTGGGAAGGTGAGATCGGAAAGAAGACTTATAAGGCGGAGTATTCCGGTAAGACAGGTGAAGGCCGCATGATATCGGATGGTAAATAAATATGGAAAATAATACAGTCGGGATTCAAAATACAAATGAGACCAGGAAAGGTTTTACCTTGATCGAACTGATCGCAGTGTTGGGTATTCTCTCCGTTCTTATGGCAGTGGCTGTCCCTTCTGCTTTAGGTTATATTAAAAGTGCCAGAAGAATGGCAGCTTACACAGATGCCCAGATCACGGCAGATGCAGTACAGCAATATCTGGATGAGCAGAGAGAAGAAGGGAAACTTACCATTGGAGATCTTCATAAATTAATGAACCTGGATCTGGGTGATCCAGGAAATGAACTGGCTGAATATATGTCTGCAGGCAAAAAGGGCGCGCTATTGGTATCTGTAGATGCAGATGTTAAAACCGGCCAGTTAGAAAAACTGATCTATCAGGATAAATGGGTAAAAGTCCGCCTGACGGTAGAAGCAGACGGCACCCGAAAAGTAGAGGAGTATGAATAATTGCTACAGTTCAGCCTTGCGAAGATTTAGGGTCAAAAGTACGTTGAAAACTTGTTTTCATAAGTGCTTTTGGCGCTAAATCTTCATAAGGCAGACGCCCAAAGCTTCTTGTCCGCTGTAAGCGGGCAAGAAGATGCAAGGCTGAACTGTAACGAATAATTAATTAAAAACAGGACAGACTATTGCCATGAAAAAAAGTGTGATGGATCCGGCTGCAGTAAATCTGTATAGCCGTACAAGAAAAATGGCAGGTCTGGCATTAAGGGATTTCCTGCGCTGCGGCATGGCCGGCTGGTGTCTGGAGATCCTTTTTACATCTGTGGAAGCGGGGATGCGCGGGGATCCGAAACTTATGGGAACCACATCGGTTATCATGTTTCCTATTTATGGAGCAGGAGCGCTGCTGCCCAGGATTGCAAAGTGGTGTGACTGGTGGCTGGATGAGTCTGCAGGATCTGAAAAAGCCAATAAGGATAAACTGTCCCCGGCAGTCTTAAAATTTCGCCATGGACTGATCTATATGGTGCTTATTTATACAGGAGAATACCTTGCAGGAACCTTTCTGAAAGACGGAGGGATCTGCCCATGGGACTATTCCCAGTGGCCGGATCATATAGGTGGCGTGATCCGATTGGCATTTATTCCGCTGTGGTTTATCACCGGGCTGATTTTTGAGGCTGTTTGTACCCGTGAGTGAATAGGATTTTTGCTTGTATTTAGGCCTGTAATTTTATATAATGGATACCAACATCATTTGATACTGACAAAGGGGAGAAGAATATGATACGTTTGATTTTAGTGGTGCTGGCAGTGGTGCTGTATCTGATCTTATCCATTCCTGTACTTTTCTATTTAAAGTCTCAGGAAAAGAAGGATGCAAAAGCTGCTGCTATAAAAAGCCTGAATATGGTACGCTGGATACTGGGGATCGTCAGAAACCTGGCGGGCATCACCTGTGAGGTCCGGGGCCTGGAAAATATCCCGAAAGACCGTGCTGTGCTGTATGTAGGAAACCACAGAAGCTATTTTGATATTGTAATGGGTTATACAACGGTTCCTGCACCTACCGGTTTTATTGCTAAAAAGGAAATGATAGGAATCCCGCTGCTTAATCAGTGGATGGAGCGTATGAACTGCCTGTTTTTAGACCGTTCCAACATAAAAGAAGGTTTAAAAACCATTCTTACCGGAATTGAGAAGGTAAAAGGCGGCATTTCCATGTGGATCTTCCCGGAAGGGACCAGAAACAAAAGCGAAGATCCGGCAGACCTGATGGAATTTCACGAAGGAAGCTTAAAAATTGCAGAAAAAAGCGGCTGCCCGGTGGTACCGGTAGCGATTACCGGAACAGATGATGTGTTTGAACGTCACATGCCATGGATCCGCAAGAGCCATGTGATCATCGAATACGGAGAACCTATTTATTTAAAAGAACTTCCGCCGGATAAAAAGAAATTCCCAGGTGCATATACCAGAGAGATCATCAGTAATATGGTGCGCAGACAGATGGAAGAAAGAGCAGGAAAATAAGTACATAAATGAGGATGAAAAATGGAAAATCTGGATTTGAAAGAGATACGGAACAAGTTAGATGAGATCGACACCCAGTTAGTTGAGCTGTTTGAAAAGAGAATGGCTTTATGTTCTGATGTGGCTGAGTTTAAGATACAGACAGGAAAGAAAGTATATGACGGGGAGAGAGAACGCCAGAAATTAGAAGCTGTTACAGCGATGGCAGATACTGACTTTAATAAAAAAGGTGTATACGAATTATTTTCCCAGATCATGACCATCAGCCGTAAGCTGCAGTATGGTCTTCTCATCCGTCATGGACAGGTTCTGGAAACAGGTTTTACCAAGGTGGATTCCCTGAAAAAAGAAGGTGCCCGCATTGCTTATCAGGGTGTGGAAGGTTCCTATGGACATGGAGCAGCCCTTCAGTACTTCGGTCAGGACGCAGATGTTTACCATGTAAAATCCATGGAAGATGCCATGGTAGAAGTAGAAGAAGGAAGAGCGGATTTTGCAGTTCTGCCTATTGAAAATTCTTCCGCCGGAGCGGTCAGCGACAATTATGACCTGCTGGTAAAGCATAATGTATACATAGTAGGCGAGACAGAGCTTCCTGTAACTCACGCCCTTTTAGGACTGCCAAATGCAGCCTTAGAAGATATACGCCAGGTTTATTCCCATCCTCAGGCACTGATGCAGTGTTCCCAGTATTTAAACAGCCACAGGCAGTGGCGCCAGGTGAGTCTGGAAAATACCGCTGTTTCCGCCAAGAAAGTATTAGAAGACGGTGATGTGACACAGGCTGCAGTAGCCAGCGAGATCGCAGGAAAGCTGTATGGCCTGAAGGTTCTGGAGCCAGCTATTAATTATAATAAAAATAACGTGACACGTTTTATTATCCTTGCGAAAAATCCTGTTTACCAGGAGGGCGCAAATAAGATCAGCCTCTGTTTTGAATGTGCGCACAAAAGCGGCACCCTTTACAATATGCTTGGAAATCTGATCTACAATAATCTCAATATGCTGATGATCGAGTCCAGACCGATTCCGGGAAGAAGCTGGGAATATCGTTTCTTCGTGGATGTGGAAGGAAATTTAAGCGATTCGGCAGTTCAGAATGCATTAAAGGGCATTGCAGAAGAGGCAGCCACACTGCGCATCCTGGGAAACTATGAGGCTCAGACAGAGAAATAATAAAAAAGTCTTCCAGCAGGATCAAGAGTAAATAGATTTAACAAAACACAAAAAGAGGATCAAGAAATGAATATCAGTGAACTTGTAATCTACAGAAATTTAAAATATGAAGAACTTTTTGAAGATATGGCAGGTCTGATGGGACTTGGAAACAGTGAGAAAAAGGCAGATGCCTTTGTCTGTGCAGGACAGCTGGTAGAGCTGGCGGTAGAGTATGGTTTTGAGGGCAACTTATGGCACTGCTTTTTAGCTCTTTGTCTGGCAGACAATGAAAATGCCTATACGACTACCTGTGAGATCCGTGGAAACGCAGGCGGCACACTGGATGTGCTGGCAAGAAGTGATTACCGCATTTTTAAGGCATTATTTGATTTTGATATTGAGACCTTACAGCCTGCATCTATGTGGAAGGAGCTGGCAGATTACCGTCCTTCTAATCAGGAAAGCCGTGTGTTCAACCGCCGCATCAGAGATCGTATCGTAAGTCTGGCAGTGCTTCTTGAACAGTCTGCAGATGAAGTGGAATTCCAGAGCCATATGGCAGCGTTTTATGGAGAATACGGTGTAGGAAAATTTGGCTTAAACAAGGCATTCCGTATTATTGAGAAAGAGGACGAGCATCAGTTTATCATTGACCCGATCATCAATGTAGAACATGTTTATTTTAAAGATATTGTAGGATATGAGGCTCAGAAGCAGAAACTGATCGAAAATACGGAAGCATTTATCAGCGGAAAAGAAGCAAACAATGTGCTTTTGTTTGGTGATGCAGGTACCGGAAAATCTTCCAGTGTCAAGGCTATCCTGAATGAATATTATGGTCAGGGACTGCGTATGATTGAAGTGTACAAGCATCAGTTTAAGGCACTTTCTGATGTGTTAGAGCAGGTGAAAGACCGCAATTACAAGTTCATCATCTACATGGATGATCTTTCTTTTGAGGAATATGAGCTGGAATATAAATACCTGAAGGCGATCTTAGAGGGCGGACTTGGAAAACGTCCGAAAAATGTGCTGATCTATGCAACTTCCAACCGCCGTCATCTGATCCGTGAGAAGTTCTCAGATAAGAGAGAATTAGATGATGATCTGCACAATAATGATACCGTTCAGGAGAAGCTTTCTCTTGCAGCCCGTTTTGGTGTGACTATTTATTATGGTTCTCCGGACAAGTTCCAGTTCCAGGGCATTGTAAAGGCTTTGGCAGAGAAATATCAGCTGGATATGCCGGAAGATGAGCTGTTATTAGAAGCAAATAAGTGGGAGTTAAGTCACGGCGGTCTGTCCGGACGTACTGCTTCCCAGTTTATTACACATCTGTTGGGAAGAAAATAATTAATTTACCAGAAATTTACAAAACCTTTACCCCTATATGGTGTAAGATATAAATAAAAAAGGTAAAATACATTACATACATGATGGGGCTGCTGCAAAATACGACTTACATTTTGCAGCAGCCCCTGGCCAGATTAAGAAAGTTCCTGCGGAGGGATCAGATATCCCTTGACAGCAGTGTATTTTATTAAGGAGGAAAACAGTGGCAGTCAGAATGTTTGCGGCAATCGATGTAGGTTCTTTTGCCCTGGAACTGGGAATCTATGAGATCTCAGACAAAGGGATCAGAAGCATTGATCATGTCCGTCATATGATCGCTTTAGGAAGCGATACTTTCAGTGAAGGAAAGATAAGTTATGGTCTGGCAGATGAATTGTGCCGGATCCTGGAAAAATTTACGGAAACAATGAAGCTGTACCGGGTAAAGGATTACCGTGCCTATGCTACCACTGCCATGCGTGAAGCAAAAAACAGCCGCATCATCCTGGACCAGATACGGGTGCGTACCGGACTGGAGGTACACATTATCAGCAACTCCGAGCAGCGCTTTATCAGTTATAAGGCAGTTGCATCCAAAGCAGGTGAGTTTAATCAGATCATACAGAAAGGTACGGCGATTGTAGATGTAGGTTTTGGCAGTGCCCAGATCTCCCTCTTTGATAAAGATTCCCTGGTGGTGACACAGAACCTGCCTTTGGGAAGCCTTCGTCTTCGCAGTCAGCTGGCAAAGATCCCGGCCAGTGTAGACGTCCACAGACTTCATATTGAGGAGATCGTGGACAATGAGCTGATCACTTTTCGGAAAATGTATTTAAAAGACCGTCAGATCACCAATCTGATCGGTATCGGTGATAATATTTTATATTTAATGCGCCGTCTTGGTATAAAAGACGGTGAAAATCGGGTAGATGCAGGTGCTATGCATGCTTTTTACGATAAGCTTTCCCAGATGACCATTGACCAGATCGAAGAAAGTTTTGGTGTAAACAGTGAATATGCAGCTCTTCTTCTTCCGGCTGCAGCTGTGTATACAAGAATCCTGGATATAACCGGAGCGGAAATGTTCTGGATCCCAGGCACCAGCATGTGCGACGGTATTGCGGCAGAATATGCCAGTGATAAAAAGATGATCCGTTTTGAGCACAATTTTGAAAATGATATTCTGGCGGCAGCCAGAAACATGGCGAAAAAATATAAATGCCATGCCAGCCATAACCAGGTGTTAGAGCAGTATGCCATGAATATCTTCGACAGTACGAAGCGGTTCCATGGACTGGGAGACCGCGAGCGTCTGCTTCTTCAGATGGCAGTTACGCTTCATGCCTGCGGAAAGTTCATCAGCATGAAAAATTCCAACGAATGCGGCTATGCCCTGATCATGTCTACAGAGATCATAGGTTTAAGCCATTTGGAACGTGAGATCATTGCAAATGTAGTCCGATATAATATCCGTGATTTTGATTACGATATGATGCAGTTGGAGACGGAGGCAGGACAGGATCTGGCGGGAGTATCTGACCGGACAGCCATTACCATCCTGATCGCAAAGCTGACGGCGATCCTGCGCCTGGCTAATTCTATGGATAAGACTCATAAGTCAAAGCTTATTGATTGCCGTATGGCAGTGAGAGATGGCCATCTGGTAGTCACTACAGGCTATCAGGGTGACCTTGCCTTAGAGAGTGCTTCTTTTGAGCAGAAAGCGGCATTTTTTGAGGAAATATTTGGAATACGTCCTGTTTTGAAGCAGAAGAGGAGAGTGTAAAATGGCTGAGAAGAATGATTATGTAAATCGTGAACTAAGCTGGATCGAATTTAACTACCGGGTATTAAGTGAGGCGCGAGATAAAAGCATTCCGCTGTTTGAACGTTTGAAATTTTTAAGTATTACTGCCTCCAATCTGGATGAGTTTTACATGGTCCGCGTAGCTTCTTTAAAAGATATGGTCCATGCAAAATATTCCAAGAAAGACATTGCAGGGATGACTGCAAAAGAGCAGCTGGATAAGATCAGCGAAAAGACCCATCAGCTGGTGGACCTGCAGTATTCTACTTACAATCGTTCCCTGGTTCCTGCTTTAAAGCAGAATGGTCTGCGCATTGTAATGGAACACGAAGACCTGACCAAAGATGAGGCTGCTTTTGCAGATGAATATTTCCGCAAAAATGTATATCCTGTTCTTACGCCAATGGCATTTGACTCATCAAGACCGTTTCCTCTGATCCGCAACAAAACATTGAATATTGCGGCTCTTTTAAAGAAGAAAAATGAAGAAGATGCGGAACTGGAATTTGCTATGGTGCAGGTTCCTTCTGTAATACCGCGTATTGTGGAACTGCCGGAAGAAACAATGGAAGACGGAGAGACACAGAGAGTGGTCATCCTGTTAGAGGAGATCATTGAGAGGAATATGCAGTCTCTGTTTTTAAACTACGATATCGTAGCTTCTCATCCTTTCCGTATCATGCGAAATGCAGACTTTTCACTGGATGAAGAAGAGGCGGTAGACCTGCTGGAGGAGATCCAAAAGCAGTTAAAAAAGCGCCAGTGGGGCGAAGCTATCCGTCTGGAGATTGAATCCAATGTAGATAAGCAGCTGTTAAAGATATTAAAGAAAGAACTTTCCATCAGCAGCGAAGATATTTTCCAGATATCAGGGCCATTAGATCTGACTTTTTTAATGAAAATGTATGGTCTGGACGGCTTTTCACATTTAAAGACACCGAAATATACTCCTCAGCCTGTACCGGAACTGATGAACGAGGATGATATCTTTACCAATATCCGAAAAGGAGATATTCTGCTTCATCACCCATACCAGAGCTTTGATCCTGTGGTCAATTTTGTCCGCAGTGCAGCAAGAGATCCGGAAGTACTGGCGATCAAGCAGACTTTATATCGCGTCAGCGGCAATTCACCTATCATTGCAGCGTTGGCAGAGGCAGCTGATAATGGCAAACAGGTATCGGTTCTGGTAGAACTGAAAGCCCGTTTTGATGAGGAAAATAATATCAACTGGGCGAAGATGCTGGAGAAAGCAGGCTGCCACGTTATTTATGGTCTGGTCGGCTTAAAGACCCACAGTAAGATCACACTGGTCGTTCGTATGGAAGAAGACGGTATCAGGCGTTATGTACATCTGGGAACAGGAAACTACAATGATTCCACAGCAAAATTGTATACGGACTGTGGTATTTTAACCTGTGATCCCCAGATCGGAGAAGATGCCACTGCTGTATTCAACATGCTTTCCGGTTATTCTGAGCCAAGAGCATGGAATAAACTGTCTGTAGCGCCGCTGTGGCTGCGTCATCGTTTCCTGCGCATGATCAACCGGGAGACAGAGCATGCAAGAGAAGGAAGAGAAGCTCATATTATGGCAAAAATGAATTCTCTTTGCGACAAAGAGATCATTTCCGCTCTGTATGATGCTTCCTGTGCAGGAGTGAAGATTGAACTGATCGTCAGAGGTATCTGCTGTCTGAAAGCAGGCGTAGCTGGTTTAAGCGAAAATATTTCTGTACGTTCTATTGTTGGAAATTTCCTGGAGCACAGCCGTATCTTCTATTTCTTCAATGACGGAAGTCCGGAAGTTTATATGGGCAGTGCAGACTGGATGCCGCGAAATTTAGACCGCCGTGTGGAGATCCTTTTCCCTGTGGAAGATGATAAATTAAAGGAAAAGGTCATCCATATTTTAAGGGTGGAACTGGAAGATAATGTAAAGGCGCATATCCTGAAAACGGATGGAAGCTATGAGAAAGTAGATAAGCGTGGAAAAGTACTTGTCAATTCTCAGGATCAGTTTTGCGAAGAAGCAATTCAGATGGCAAAAGAATGCCAGGATGCAAAAGATCCGGTGGCAGCTCGTATTTTCCAGCCGATTGAAAGCAGTAATGAGTAAAATCACCAAGGAATCTCTGTAATTTGAAAAAAATTTTCCTTTTTTATAAAAAAATGGTTGCAGAGGGTGGAATTTATGGTAAAGTTACAAGTAGAAGAGATTATCAGTTTTATATTTTTAAAATTTAACCCAATGTTGCTTGACTGTTGTTCAGTTATAAAACAGCAGCGAAAGCTGATTGCGAATATCTTTTGATTCAGATATAGGCAGGTATGAACTTCATGATATATGTATGCAGTTCATATCTGCTTTTTTATAAAATAATTAAAACAGGGGGGCTTAACATTTGGATGACACCAAAAAGATAAAAGATAGGAAACCGTTGGTATTTCAACATTTCTGGACAATTTTAGGAACGATTCTCTGTATTTTTCTTATACCAATTCTGGTAATCAATTGTACCCTGATTGCAAAAAGTTATCTAAATAATGAAAAAATACCGGATATTGGCGGAAGATTCCCAATGATCGTGCTGACAGATTCCATGTATCCAAGTATTCAGTCAGGAGATCTGATCATCTGTCACACAGAAGATCCTGCAAATGTAAAGGCAGGGGATGTAATCTCATTTTTCGATCCAGCAGGAAATGGAAGTACGGTAGTCACTCACCGGGTAGTAGAGGTTACAACGGATGAAAATGGTGGTCTGGCATGGATCACAAAAGGTGATGCTAATAACACAGAAGATGCGAATATTGTTCCGGCAGAAAATCTGGCAGGCGTATACAGCCTACGGATTCATAATTTAGGAAGTGTTGCAATATTCATGCAAACAACAAAAGGCCTTATTATCTGCGTAGTCTGTCCAATTCTCCTTTTGGTGATCTACGACATGGTACGCAGAAAACGTTATGAAAAGAGCAGAAAGAAAGATACAGATGCTCTTCTGGCAGAGTTAGAAGCTTTGCGGGCAGAAAAAGAAATATTCCACCAGGATGCCACACCTGGACCGAATATAGATACCACCAGTGAAACGAAAGGAGAAAAAAGGGTATGAAAAACAATAAAATGATGCGTGCAGCATCGGGATTAATGATTGCAGCGCTGCTGACGACCGGTATGATCAGTGGTACTTTTGCAAAGTACATTACACAGGATGAACTGAACGACAGTGCAAGAGTTGCAAAATGGGGTGTAAACCTGGGAATCAGCGGAAACCTGTATGGGGAAGCTTATGATGGTACGAATAATACAATCGTAACAAGCGGTAGTACGGCAACAGTACAGAGTTCATCTGCTGGTGAAAAGGTAGTTGCACCAGGAACAAAGAATGCAAACAGTGGACTTCACATTACACTGAACGGTAAACCGGAAGTCAGCACAAAAGTATATGGAACGGTTAAAACGCAGAATATTTATCTGGCTACCGGCGAATATGGTGTGATGGTAAAGACTCAAAACGTTACAGCAGAAGACTTTGCTGCAGGTAAGAAATATTATACATTGGATGGAACATCCTATAAAGAAACATCTGCTCTTAAGCCTGAGCAGAATGTAGAATATTTTACATTGGAAGATGTAGTTAATTTAAATGCTACTTATTATCCAGTTGTGTATAAAGGAGCGGGTGTAACTGGAACAAATAATGAAGATAGTTTGAGCAAGATTGGTGCGAGCGTAGCTGAAATGCTAAAAGGATCTGCGGTTTCTGCTGCCGTTCCGGGAATAGATGGTGTCAGCACCTATGAGATAGTTGGAAATGATGCTAAGGTATATGAGCCAAATACAAATTTGGCGACAACATTAAATAATATGGCGGCAACTAACATTACTTGGGAATGGAGTTTTAGCGGCAATAATGAAGCCGATACGATTCTTGGTGATCTGATTGCATCTAATGCAGGAACTGCCAGCAATGTTGTATATAAAGATACCAGCGATTACAAGTCAATTACTGTAGATGGAAATACAGGTCTTGCAACAGTTGATGGCAGCACAACTCCTGTCGCATCCACCAAGACCAGCTTCGACATTACTCTGACGGTAGAACAGGCAGACTAATAAAATAAAAGCTTTTAACTCCCCTTCTCTTAGTATTTTTTGAACCTGTATGGATTGCCTTTCGTGGGTGAACACAGGAAAATATTTTGTGGCAGAGAAGGGGAAGCTACAGCTTTTTCAGTAGCTCCGGATCTGGAAGGCCAGATCCGGGTATTCTGAAAGATCTGTAAAAATGACAGAAGCTGATGTATTTTTGGGATTTCTTTCGCAGGCTGACTTGTAACGTTCCTGCAAATTCCGCTTCTGGTCATGCAGCGCATGAACAGTAATATCAGCGAGGTTGGAAAAGGGGGAAGAGTGCTCATGCCGAAAAGCAGAAAAATTTCAAATGCAGCGGCAGTGGTTTCTATCTTGTGCCTGCTTACTGGAAGTATCGTGGCAGATGGTCTTGTAAGATGGGTCAGAAAAGAAGAAAACAGTAGCATACTACTGGAAAAGCAGGAAAGCCATTTTCCGTTTTTAAGCAAATCTGGAAATCAGAGACTTACCTTAAAAGAGGCAGAAAACGGAAATAGCAGAGAAATATGGGAAGATAAAACAAAAGTAGATATTTTTCATATAAGTTACAATGGCAAAACAGGAGAGACCAGAGTAAACAGCAGCGGTTCTGATGATGTGATCGCGCCGGGAACGTCGGCTGACTGCCATTTTGTCATAAAAAATAAAGAAAACAGTCCGGCAGACTACTCCATGTGGTTGGAAGCGCAGGTCAGTCCTCGGGAGACAAAGATTCCTGTAGAAGTCCGTGTGTCTGATTCAGCGGGAAACTGGCTTTTAGGCAGCAGTCAGTCCTGGGAAGATGTTTGGCGATTAAATGATGTAAAAACAGTGGGAAGCTTAAAATATGGGGATTCAAGAGAATACACCATATCCTGGCAGTGGCCATTTGAACAGGGAATGGACGAAGAAGACAGTATTTTGGGAAATCATGCAGTGGGAGAAGATATCCGTCTTGCTGTCATCATCCACACACAGGCATCCTGGGAAGACGGCGGAAGTTCTTCAGGAGGTTCAGGCGGCTCAGGAGGCAGTTCTTCAGGACATAGATATCCAACTGCTGTAAAAGAGGCAACGGATGCAGCAGGAAAGAAAACGGAAGGGATTCAGGAAACTATTCAGGAAACAGTACAGAATGCAGAGACCTTACCGGAAAACACAGCTATGGCAGGAAAGCAGGATACGGCAGAAACAGGTCAGATATCACAGTCTGAAGGACAAGCTCAGGCAGCAGGACCGGAACAGAACGGAAAGAATCCGGAAAGTACGGCAGCAAATACATCTGATGCAGCGGATCAGCAGAAAGATAAATCCGATGATATAACAGAGACAAAGACGGAAGAAACTCAGAAAAAAGAGGAAAGCCATTCTGGAATAATGGCTGTATTAAAGACGATCGCAATTGCGGCGGCGGCCGTAGCTGCTGGAGCAGGCGGTGTGGCAGTTCTTACGCCGATCATTCTGATCCCATGGCGGAGCGGTCTTTACGTTACAGGTTTGTCAGCAACGGGAAGTATGGTTCTGTGGAAGAGGAAGCGAGCTCTGATCAAATCCGGCCGATTTATATTTAACAGGATCCGGCCAGGCGTACATACCTTTGAATTTTGTGATCAGGATGGAACAAAACGCCTCTTTAAGTGGAAATTAAAGCGGGATCGCAAAGAGGGAATCCGCATTGGAGCAGAAGATGGGATCACAGTTATTACAGCAGGAAAGAATATCCGGGCAGTGGAACTTTATATGGATATGAACGGACCAAAGGTAGCAGTCAGCCAGACATCCTGGGCGGCTATTGATGGAGATCAGGTGGTATATACACCGCGGGGAACAACAAAGCCTCAGGCAGATGGAACAAATCAGACTCCAGGAGGTCTGAAAGTAGACCGGGATAAGAAATATACCGTTTGATATTCATAAAATAGCAGACTGCACAGAGAGAAGGTCACAGGGATGAAAGGACAGTCCAGAGCAAGAAATAAAAAAAGAAACGGGCTGCAGATCTGGCTTCGGCGAATCGCCCTGAGCGTATTAGGTCTGATCATTGGGATCAGTATCTATCTGATCAATGCAGGAACCTTTATGAGGGATCCGCTGCCGATGCCATTTGGGATCGGCGCGGCTAATGTACTTTCAGACAGTATGGAGCCTGCTTTTTCCAGAGGAACCTTGCTGATCGTAAAAAAAGAGGAAAATTTAAAAGAGGGCGATATTGTAGTGTATCAGTCAGGTAAAAATCTGATCGTACACAGGATCGTTCGTCTGGATGGAAATCAGGTGGTGACTCAGGGAGATGCCAACAATGTGCCGGATGAACCCTTTGATCGTAAGATGATCAAAGGAGTGGCAGTTGGAAAAGTCCCTTATGTAGGAACTGTGGTGGGGATCCTGAAAACACCGCCTGGGATCATTCTTCTTTTAGCAGCGGCATTTTTCCTGACAGAACATTCCTTACAGCAGGAAAGAATGCAGGATGAGCAGGAACTGGAAGAAATCCGAAAAGAGATCCAGCGTTTGAAGCAGGAACGAAAAAACCAGGGAGATTGATACTATGGATATGGGTTATGCCGGATATAAAAAAAGAAAACGGATATATATAGGGGTTATAGTAATATGCCTTATATGGATCGCATTAGAACAAATCCCCGGCTTGTATGCCAGGTTTGCGACAGGAAGCAATGAAAAAGATGGAGCAAGAGTGGCTGTTTTCGGTCACGATGAAACCATTGATGTGCCGTCTGAATGGACTTCTGAGCTGGTTCCGGGAAGTACGGCCTCTTATCATGTTACGCTGACAAATAAAAATGAAGACGGAAAGGTCAGTGAAACTGACCAGACATATGAACTGGAAGTGATCACTGCAGGGAATCTCCCTTTTGAATATACCCTAAAAAAAGGGAATGCTGTGATCGGTGAGTTTTCAGAAACAGAAAATAATAAAAGTCATGTATTTGCAGCGGACGATATGAAATTTTCGGCTGTCCAGGAAAAAACACATACATATACGTTAAATGTTCAGTGGCCGGAAGAGAAAAACAGTGCTGATCTGGCTGGGATACCGGATTTTATCCAGATCAATATTAATGTAAAACAAAGTAATTAAAGAGAGTGATGGAAATGGAATGCAAAAAAGAAAAAAACAGAAGCAAAAGAACAGCGATGCCTCTTCTGGCGTGTGTGACAGCGGCAGCTTTAGCAGCAGGCGCAAGTGTTTGTGCAAGATACATCCATCAAAGATCACAGATGAGTGCAGTTGCTGCAAATGAGTTTTATTTTACCAGTGATTTTCTCAGCAAAGAAGGAAGAAGTTATACATTGTCTTCCAGTACAGACAGTCTTACAGTGGAACTTCGCAATTTTGCAGATGCGTACCGAAGATCAGGAAAAGACATCAACTACTCTTATGAGGTAAAAAAAGAGGGAGATCCAATAGCTGTACAAACAGGAAATGGAACCATCAGCCGGAAAGCAGACAGCGGAAATTCCAGTCAGATCACCATTAAAAATATGACAGCAGGAACGTATGAAGTAACAGCACAGGCAACAGGACCTTTTACACAGACATTGAAAGGTACTTTTACGATACCAGAAAAACAGAATGAGATTGACAGTGAGATAAGCGACAGTACGGGAAGCCCCTATGTGCTTTTAACAGTTTCGGTGAAAGATTACCAGGGCAATATCCGTATTTCCTGGCCGAAAGGGCTGATCCCTGACAGTACACAGGAGGCTTTTGCTAATGTAGTCACCAGAAAGGGGGACCAGTATATGGCGGGAAGTACTGTGATCTCAGTTCAGCCGTATACCTCTGGTACTTACCGTTTTTTTAAAATAGATACGGCAGCAGATTACACAGATAGTACAGAACTGACAGCTGGTGCAGGAAACTAAGGGGGCACAAACATGAGAAAGTGGAAAAAATACAAAGGCCGGGCGCTGGCAGTTGTTCTGGCGGCTGCACTGGCAGGCGGCGCAGTAACAGTTCCCGGAGTGCTGGCAGAAAAAACAGAAGAAAGTTCAGATTCAGATGATCCTGGAGAAGATGCAGACCAGGCCGATGATGCAAATGAGGAAAATGCTGACGGCAATCAGGACAGCGGAAATACAGACAGTGGGAATACAGATAGCGGCGAAGATGGTGGGAATGCCGAAGATGGAGAGAATGGCGCAGGCACAAATGATACCGGAAGCGGAGAGAACGGCGCAGACACAGACAGCGCTGGAAGCGGCAGTAATAATGCAGACACAGATAGCACTGGAAACGGCGCCAATGGAGCCGGTACCAGCGACACTGGAAATGACGATAAGGACACAGACCATACTGGCAGTGGAGACACTGACAAAGATACCGCTGATACCGGCAGCGAAGAAAATAACAAGGGCACCGGTAGTGCCGGAAGCACAGATATCAGTAAAGATGCAGATACCACCGGGAATGCAGCTGACAGCAAAGATACGGGAAAAGACACAGAAAAAGATACTGCGCAGGCTGAGGAAAATAAAGATAGCACCAAAGAGACAAAGGATACAATAGAGACAAAAGAAACGATAGAAAATGCCAACAGTGGAAATAACGGTGGAAAAACCGCCAACAGCGGTGTTAAAGAAGCGACCAAAGAAGCAGAAAAAGAAACAGCAGAACCTCTTAGATATGATCTGCAGATCATAGTGGATGGAACAGAGTTAGAAGAGGGGGAAAAAGAGCAGGTTCTGCAGTGGGAGGAAGGCACTTCCAAACTGATCGAGATCAGCGGAGAAAGAAGAGGCGGATCAGAAGAGGAAACAGATCAGGAGGCAGTTCTTTCTATCACATTGGGAAACTTATTTTATTTTAAAGAATTGCCGGATATAGAAGAAATGACTGGCATTCAGGATATGGTCTTTGTACCGGATGATACATTACAGGAAGAAGATATCCAGGGAATGACAGAAAATATGGAAGAAACTGGGAAAAACAGCGGTGAATTGCAGCTGCTGTTAGATCCGCTGGCAGATATAGTGGATCTTGCACCGTTAGAGCTTTGTTACCGGCCGGAATTAGTCGGTTATATTGGTGGAAATCAGGAAATAGAAGATCCATTAAGAATTTCTCTGCTGATCGGTGACGGACTGACTGTGATGTCAGCTGACGGATCATCGGATCCGACGGCTGATGTGAAAAAAACAGAAGAGGCGGATGCAGCGGAAGGCGCGTTTAAAGAATACAGTATTTCGTCCGTTTCCTTAGAGACCGGATCCCAGGAAGAAAAGTCTTTAAAAAGCAGTATGATCATAGAAAAAGCAGAAGAAGATGCAAAGGAAAGCACAAAAGAAAACGCTGCTCAGGCAGATACTAAAGAAACAGTACTGAAAAAGGAAGATAGTTTCTATTATACCTGCGGTCTGGGTGATCAGGACGCCCAGGTTTACAGACAGTTGACAGCAGCTTTTTCATGTCCGTATATTACCATAGATGGTGTGAAACATTATCTGGATTTTTCCACGGAAGATAAGGCACTGACGGAAAACAGGCATGAGGAAAAGCAGGCTTTTGCTTTGAAAGAACCTGTAGTTTATGAGGAAGAAGAGCATCGTTTTATCTATTCCTTTGAAAATGTCTGTCTGGGAAAAGAGGATATCCTGTTCTATACACCGGTATTTACTTTGCCGAAAGAGATCTTAGAAAATAGAACAGTACAGCAGACAGAAAATTATGAGATACAGGGCGGAAACTGGGAGATCCTGGAACAGACGGGGTATACTGGTCTGGAAGCGACGCTGCAGACAACCTATGAGCAGGGGCAGGCAGTAAGCTTCGCATTAGAAGGAGATCAGGACCAGAAACCGTTTGCAATGGAAGCGTTATTTGACGGTAAACCGCTGTCAGATACAGAGAAAAATATATTTACAGCAGACTGGGCTGCAACAGAGGCCCGTACCCTTAATGTTACGGTCAACCGGCAGAATAATACACTGGTAGAGGCAGATAAACAATATGTACTTTCCATGAAACTTTCAGAACTGTTTTATTTCAATGGAATACCGAAAGCTTCTGATATAACCGGCGTAGAAAAAGTAGAATTTATCCAAAATACAGCTCCACAGGTAAACACATCAGGCGGGAGCACGTCAGCACTGCCCGGTTTCAGCCCATACAGCGGTGAATTGCGTCTTTATTTAAATACAAGTGTAGAGACGATTGAGGTCAAGGACATTGTAATCCGATATAGCAATGAACTTGCCGGTTACACAGGCGGAACGCAGGTGGCAGAAGATATTCTTCAGATCAGCCTGATAAAGGCTGAAAATGGGGAAAATCTGGACGGAGAGCAGAACACAGTGATAGAAAGCTGTAAGGTAGATGCAGTCTCGCTGAGGACAGGAAGCCTTGCTGGATCTGGATTGAGAAATTTTATGTCTGTTGACGGATTTCAAACCTCAGGAATTACAGAACAGGATGTTTACCTGGGCAAAGGTGACACCATATCTTATACAGGAGGTACGGCTGGTCCGTCCTATCAGGTATATAAAAAGATGGTTGTTAAATTCCACTGCCCCTATATTGAAATAGGAGAAAATAAAGAGAAACATTATTTAGGCTTTTCAGCTGATGATACAGCACTAAAGGAGAATAAACAGGGAAATGAAAGCGGATATAAGCTTACAGAAACACAGAGTGATCTTATAAACCATACGATCACATATACATTTGAGAATATTTATATTGGTTCCTTTACAAAGCTGTTTTATACTCCTTGTTTCTCCTGGCCGTCAGAACTGGCAGATATGGAGGTTCAGGGGGAGCCTATGAAAATCCTGGGAGTTGAGTGGGAGATCACAGAGCAGACAACATATACAGGGCAAGTCAGTACTTTAAAAAACACTTTTACACCCACCAGATTCGCCTGGTATGTTCAGACAGCGCCTGATATTAAAATGACATCTTCTGCCCAGGCAGCTGAAGGAGAAAAGATCGCAAAGCGCAGGATCTATCAGGGACTCACAAAGGAAAATGGTATCGTAGGAGCTTTGGGATTTTTTGATATCCATAATGACGGGGCCCAGGACAGCCCGGAATTAAAGATCACATTCCAGTTTAATACAGGCGATGGGGACGCGGAGTACTATGTAACACAGGTAAATATACCGGTTTATGGGAATACCGGTGGAACGGATGTAAATTATGAGCTGGATGATGGGACAACGGGGACAAAACATTACCCGAATCAATCATCATTTAACATCAAAGTAAGCAATCTGACAGGTAACTCAGATCGTTACATAAAAAAAATTTCCTATCAGGCAAAACTGAAAAAGAGTACGGCATATCATTTAGAAACGGCGCATTTATATCGCAACCGTTATAATGATCAGGGATTGTTTTTTGGATATATAAAAGGAGAACTGGGATCCAAAGCCCATGCCACAATGACAATCGAATCTTTGGATGCGGCCCGGTCTCTTAGTTCATCTTCATCTATCACGAAGATCAGTTCAGTAGAAACCAGTACGGTCTCAGATGAGGATTTTATAGCATTTGGTCTGAGCGCAATGAACACGAACGGTCAGACCACACGGCAGATCTCAGCAGGGGATAGCGTGAGTGTGACTTTTGGGGCAACTGTAAATTCTGAAGAACATGACTACAATGGAGGCGGTTATGTAAATGGGTATCATGTTTTCAGAGATGGTAAATTTTATATCTGTCTGCCGGATAAGGTCAGTATTCCAGGAAAGGAACAGGCATTTGTCAACATATATAATAGCGGTACATTAAAATCGAAGGTGCAGGCTGCAAGTGTTAAAAGACTGGATGCATCCTGCACCGTAAACGGAACCACAGCTTACTGGTGGTGCATTGAAGTAAAGGGGATCAATGCCCAAAATAACGGCAGTCAGGATATGGCAGAGGCAGTGAGAGCAACGGTACAGCTGGCTACTGATGCCAGTATGCAGAGCATCAACTGGGATTTCAGAAACTGCGTAGCTGTACAGGCAGATGGCCAGGCAATCAGCTGGGGCGCAGCTATGTCGATCGGTGTCAACTGCAATACTCTGGCTGCATTAAGAAAGAGCAGCAGCAGTACACAGATACAAAGTCTGGCTTCTTATTTTGAAACACAGGGGAAAACGGATAATCTGGGAATAGGAGTTTACAATTCCTCTGATGGAGTGGTTAAGCTGAACATTGTGCGGGCAGAGGCCAAGCTTGATGTGGAAACTTCTCTTCACAAAGAAAATGAAACAGATAATGTATCATCCATTACGTTGGGATCTGTAGATGACAGGCTGGAATATGATGTGACGATTTCCAGTAATGACGGCGGAGCAGCGTCGGATTTTTCCTATTACATTCCTATTGTTTCCACGGATTCTAAACTGGATCCTCAGGCGCTTGTGGTGGAAAAAGAGTTTAATTTGAAACTTCTAAATGCAGTGGAGGTTGAAAAGATCCATCAGGGAACGACAAACACAGATATTCCATTTAAGGTGTATTATACAAAAGATGGGAACCTGGATTCCGAGACTATACGAGGTGATGCAGTAACCTGGTATACAGATGATCAGTTATCAGATCACAGCGGGATTACAGCTGTAAAAATTGTTACGACAGAAAATGCCCAGGTTGATACCGGTGACGCCTATCGTTTTAGAATCGCAGTGGGCTATGATAATGCAGCCAATGACTTTGCAGCCAATGCAGGAAAGCGTGACAGCTGGCGCTCTTTTGGAAGATATACTTATGTCCGCAACGGTTCTACGACAACCAATTCCTATCCCAATGAAGGGGTAAGTGTTATTGTATCTTACACAGAAGATAAAACAACAGACCAGGGCGCAGGGATCCATGTGGTTTTAGATACAGCAGCTGCAGCAAACAGAGTCGAAAAGCAGCAGGATCTTTCCTGGACTCCGTTAAAGAGCCAGGTTTTAAAGATAAAGAAGGCAGTTGTTTCATCAGGTACATCTCTGGTTACTGCAGATCCGTCTGGCTTTACAGGTGCAGATGCAAACAGTAAGTTTAGGCTGTATTTTAACGTAAATAATGGCACAGAGGCTGTTATTACGGATAAAGGATGCAGCCAGAGCTGGACTGTACCTGCAGGTCAGGCTGTTGAAATGGAGATTAAGGCAGAATTTTCCAAAGCACTTACAGATGTTACCACTGCAAGATATGTAGATGTAACCATTGGAAATGATTACGTTACCATAGTCCGGCGGATCCAGCTGGATCGAAATGTAAAACCGGCCAGCGCAGACGGATCGGGAACTGCAGTAGGATCACACTATCAGGTAACAAATGTTACAGATGCTGGAACAGCCAGTGTTATCAGTCAGAACTCTTCATTTACAGCTTTGTATGTAGTACACGATTTTGTGCCAGGAAATTTTGACAGCCGTTTTATCACCTGGAAGAAAGGTGGAGTGTCTGATCAATTTCCTAAGGGAACGGCAATCACCATGCTGGAAATATCCTCTGATAATCAGGTGACGGATTTCTGGTATTATAAGTCAGATGGAACTGCCGAAAAGGTGGATCTGAAGGAATTTACCCGAATGAGCGGAAATGAAAAATACAGCTATGTGACAACCGGAACAAGCGCTGTTTCCTTCCGCTATCAGTTCATAGTAGATTTTTCAGAAGCAAAAGAAGCAGATGTGGGAGATTATCAGCTGGCGCTGGGCGTTGCAGACAGTAAGAATGTAAATACATTTGCAGATGTAGATTTGCCGGTTGAACTAAAGGCAAGGACCACATACAGCCTTTCGGCAGCCGGGACACAGGAAGGGCCTGCAGATCCGTCCGCTGTGTTTACTTACGCTGTAAATGATTCAGAAGGAAATGACAGTTTTAGCGAACACCGTTCATTGGCTCTGGTCTTAACAGCGAAGGATCCAGCTGAACTTCCAGGAGACGCATCCCTGAACATAGAAGAAGGAGAAACAAGAGATTCCTTTAACCAGATAAAAAAAGGCGTTTTTGTTATCCCGTTGGGAACGATCCAGAGTGGAAATAAGACGATTATTATGAGATCTGATCTGTTCCCGGAAGAAGAAAAGGATTATTCTTTTACTGCACAGCTGTATCTGTCAGATTCCTCTGAATCTGCTTCTCCATTGAATGGAAGAAAAGCAGGATCTTCAGTGGATGTTGTATTTAAGAAGGCAGATGCAAAGCGTCCGGCCTTAAAGATTAGCGGAATGCGTGTGGCGGATCTTGCAGACTGGGCGGAAGGTTGTCCTGTTAATATCCAGGTGCAGAATATTCCAGAACAGGGAACCATGACAGTTACACCTTATTACGGTCTTGCAGGCAGTGATAAAGCCACAGCGCTCCTTTCCTCTGTATCAGGAGTATTTACCATTGGAAATGGTACAGGTACTTACGACAGCTCAAAAACGCCAACGGGACAGCTGATCTTAAGCAGTTCGGCGCAAAAAGGTACGTATCGTCTGTTATTTGAAATAAAAGACGCCTCTCAGACAACGGTTCTGACGGTTCCTTATTATGTGATCGTAAGATAGATCCAGACCATCAGAAGATGCAAAGCTGAATTGTAACAATAAAAGAGAATGGGAAAAAGGCCGCAGGCAAAAGATTGTTCTGCGGCCTTTTTGCCGGAAATAACCCAATTTAGCCAGAATTTTTCAAGAAAAAAGTAAGGAAGTAACAGTAGATGTATGTTATAATTTCTGTATACGAAAAACAAATGGCTGTGAAGTGCCGAACCAAAGAGGAGGACAAGTAAATGCCCGATATCAATATTCTGGTAGTAGATGATGAAAAAGAGATCGCAGACCTGATCGAGATCTATCTGGTCAGCGATGGATATAAAGTATTTAAAGCAGAAAATGCAGAGGTGGGACTTAGCATCCTGGACAAGCAGGATATCCATCTGGTGCTGTTAGACATTATGATGCCTGGTATGAACGGACTGGAGATGTGCAGAAAGATCCGTGAGACCAATAACATCCCCATTATTATGCTAAGTGCCAAGTCCACAGACTTAGACAAGATCTTAGGTCTTGGAACCGGTGCAGATGACTATGTGGTAAAACCATTTAACCCGCTGGAGCTGACGGCCAGAGTCAAATCCCAGCTGCGCCGCTACACCCAGTTAAATCCAAACAGCGGTGCAAGAGAGCCTGTTAATAATGAGATCACCATTAAAGGAATGAGCATTAACCGTGATAACCACAAAGTGGTGGTAGATGGGGAAGAAATCAAATTAACGCCGATTGAATTTGATATCCTTTATTTGTTAGCTTCCAATCCTGGAAAGGTTTTCAGTACTGATGAGATCTTTGAGAAAGTCTGGAATGAGAAGGTTTACGAAGCCAATAATACAGTTATGGTACATATCCGTCGTTTAAGAGGAAAAATGAAAGAAGATACCAGGCAGAACAAGATCATCACAACTGTGTGGGGAGTAGGTTACAAGATTGAAAAATGATGTAAGCAGGCGCTACCGCACCCGTGTGATCACAAATATCATATACAGTGCTATCATTACCTGCCTGGTAGAGGTGTTCCTTGTTACGAACCTGTCAATGGTGGCACGGTATATGGGAAACAGGGGAAAAATGCTTGTAATGGTCCAGGCCATTGAAAAGCAGCACACGGCAGTTGTCCTGTTGTATCTCATACTGGGGATCCTGCTTTTTTCTGTTACTTTTATGATACTTCAGGAACCTTATATCCGTTATATCAGCAAGATCTCTGAGGCAGTGAAAAATATTTCAGAAGGTGACCTGAATACAGCGATCGACGTGATCGGTGATGATGAATTTTCCGGTATGGCGGCAAATTTAAACCGTATGGCAGCAGATATCAAACAGCTGATGGAAAAAGAACGTGAATCTGAGCGGACGAAAAATGAACTGATCACCAATGTGGCTCATGATCTGAGAACGCCTCTGACTTCCATTATCGGATATCTGGAGCTTCTGACGAATAATCAGCAGATACCGGCAGATATGCAGCATAAATACATAGAGATCGCATATGGAAAGTCAAGAAGGCTGCAAAAGCTGATCGAGGATCTGTTTGGTTTTACCAAGTTAAACTACGGCAAGATCGCCATGCATGTGGGCCAGATTGATATTGTAAAGCTGTTGGGACAGCTTGTAGAGGAAGCTTATCCCAACTTTGTGGAAAAGGGACTGTCATATGATCTGCAGAGCAATGTGCCGGCCAAGATCATTAACGCAGACGGAAACCTTCTTGCGCGCCTGTTTGATAACCTGATTGGAAATGCCATTAAATACGGCGCAGATGGAAAACGGGTTTTAGTTAAGATACACGCAGAAAGCGAAACAGTAACGGTTTCTGTCACCAATTACGGCTATGTGATACCTGCAGATGAACTTCCGCTTATTTTCAATAAATTTTACCGTGTGGAACAGTCACGTTCCAGCAGTACCGGAGGTACCGGTTTAGGTCTTGCCATTGCCAAGGAGATCGTGGATATGCACGGAGGTACGATCAGTGTAGCCAGTGACCTTAACGGAACCGTATTTACGGTGAAACTTCAGGTTCATTTTGATGTGGATAAGGAAAATTTCGAACATAAAAATGAGGATTAGACCATGGATACAGGTAAAAACAGAATCGTTGGAAAAAATACAAAAAGGGCGCTGAAAAGCACCCTTTTTGCCGTCCTGCTGTCAGTGTTCCTAAGTTTTGAAGGACTGGCAGCCATGACAGCGGATGGACCAGGGGCGGCTTATGAGTCTGTGAAAGAAAACACGGAGGATACAGCTTCCACAGAAGATGCACAGTTTGCAAAAAAACTGATAACAGAAGGACCGATATCAATGGATGTGGTCTATGGATATGACAATGTGGCGAAAAGCGGACGTTTTCTGCCTCTTGATATCCAGTTGGGTAATGATCAGGAAACAGATTTTAACGGGGTACTTACTGTCACTTCCAGAGAACCGGATTATGATGGCTACAGCAACAGCTCCCAGGTAAAATACGATGCATACCGATATGAATTTCCTGTGACTATAGAAGCAAATGGAAGTCTGGAGAAAAAATTAAATATTTCTCTCAGCAGTCATTCCGATGTGATGTACATCAGCCTTTATGATGAAAATGAAAAACAGGTTTTAAATAAGCGGCTGAAAATGGATCTGAACACCCAGATCGCCCAGCTGTTTATTGGTGTGTTAAGTGATGCACCCCAAAAGCTTTCCTATCTGGACCAGGTAGGTGTGAATTACAGTATGCTGCGCACCAGGACCATTGATCTGACGGTGTATGACCTTCCGGATACGGAGCTGGGATTAGACCAGCTGGATGTACTTCTGATCACAGATTTTAATACTCAGGCGCTGACCCAGGAGCAGACAGATGCTATTTTAGAGTGGGTACACAGAGGCGGTATCCTTCTTTTGGGAACAGGTGACAGAGGAGAAGAAACGTTATCTGCTTTCAGCAAACAGCTGCTGGAATATCCGGTTCAGCCGGCCTCTTTGTATCATCTTCATATGGGAGCAGACCGGGGAATCAAAGACCGGGTGGATGATGAACTTATATTGAATTGTACGGAAGTGAATCTGAAAGGCGGTACAGATCTGCTTACCAGTGATTCTTTTACAGTCCTTTCAAGTACCACCATGGGAAATGGAATGGCAGCAGCAGCTATTTTTGACTTTACAGATCTGGAGGAATATTGTTCCAAAGACAGTTCTTATATAGACCATTTCCTTACAGCTCTTTTAGGAGAAGACCGGATCAACAACTTAAACAGTAATGCTGGCGGCGGTAATTATAATCAGTTCTGGTCTGTTCAGAGTCTTGTAAATACAGGAAATATCCGAAAGCTTCCTAAAATCGGCTTTTATGTGGTACTGGCAGTAGCTTATGTGGCTTTAGCAGGTCCGGGTCTTTATTTTTTCTTAAAGCAGAGAAAGCTGCAGGAATATTATCAGCCATCAGTGGCTCTGCTTGCTGTCTGCACTACGGGAATGGTGATCTTAATGGGTTCCGGAACCCGTTTCTCCGGTCCGTTCTTCACTTATGCGACCATTGAAAGTACCGGCGATACTGATAAGACGGAGACAACATTTATCAACATGCGGGCACCTTATAATAAGACATATTCCGTAGGATTAAATCCCCGGTACCGGCTGTATCCGGTTACAGGAAGTCCCTATTATGATCAGACACCAACAGGAGAATTTACAGATACAGACAAAGCAGATGTTATCATACGGTATGGGGAGGATGCAACCTGGATCCAGGCAGTAGATACAGGGGCGTTTAATTCTAAAATTTTCCAGATGGAAACACATACAGATAATGAGACTGGAGAAGGATTTTCCGGAGAGCTTCAGGCCTTTAACGGAGAACTTTCCGGTACTCTTACTAATAATTATCCTTATGCAGTGGAGAATGCGGCAGTGCTCCTTTATAATCAGCTGCTGATCATTGGAAATATGGAACCGGGAGAGACGATTTCTTTAGATAATCAGCCCATGACGTTTTGTGCTACCAATTTCAGCTATGCGCTGGCATCTCAGATCACCGGAGTTTCTCTGTATGATATGAGCGGAGATATGGAAGATGCCTCCTATGTACAGGCTTTAGAACGGGCAAATCTTCTTTCGTTTTATATTGAAAATTATATTTCCGGTTATCATTCCCAGGCGTGTGTGGTTGCTTTTGGAGATGGAGAAGAAAATCTGGATTTTATGCAGCAGGCAGATTATGAAGCTTATGGCTGCACTCTTTTAACGGCGCAGTTGGAAGTAAATTATGAAAAAGGCGGAAAAACCTATCGCTCTGCCATGCAGAAGCAGCCAAATGTGCTTTCTGGTGAGTATGACGCAGCCCGTAATACTATGTATGGAATGTCTCCTGTGATCTTAGAGTATTATCTGGGAAATGAAACAGAAGTGGACTCCGTGGATTTCCACCCGCTGACGGCAGATGCCTCTGACAGCCTGAAGTATTATTACACAGTCCCATTTTCCGGCAGCATGTATTTTTATAATTATAATACAGGGGATTATGATCTTATAAGATCAGATCAGACGCATTTTACACAGGAAGAACTGGAGAAATATTTGTCTCCCGGAAATACCATTACTGTCCGTTATGTATATGATACAACAGGAGAGTACACCTGGAACATTATGCTCCCGGTGGTAACTGTCACAGGAAGGAGCAAATGATGCTTAAGATAAAAAATCTCCATAAAATATATGGTAAATATCATGCTTTAAGCGGCCTGAACATGACGGTAAAAGAAGGAGCTCTTTACGGTTTTGTGGGGCCCAACGGAGCAGGAAAGACAACAGCTATTAAAATCATGACCGGACTTTTGGAAGCAGAAGAGGGAAGTGTGATCATTAACGGGGAAGATGCATTAGCTGATCCGGATAAGCTGCGTTCCTGCATCGGCTATGTACCGGATTTCTTTGGTGTATACGACAATCTGACTGTGGGGGAGTATATGAGTTTTTTTGCTTCCTGTTATCATATGGACGGACTGGTGGCAAGAAAGCGCTATATGGCTTTATTAGACCAGGTAGGACTGGAAGATAAGCTTGATTTTTATGTAGACGGTCTTTCAAGGGGAATGAAACAGCGTCTTTGCCTGGCAAGAGCATTGATCCACGATCCACAGATATTGATCTTGGACGAACCTACCTCCGGTCTTGATCCCAGGACCCGGGTGGAATTTAAAGAAATATTGGAAGATCTGAAATTTGCGGGAAAGACGATCCTTATCAGTTCCCATGTTCTTTCAGAACTTTCAGAAATGTGTACGGATATCGGGATTATTGACCAGGGAAGAATGATCTTAGAGGGAAATATCGAAGATATTTTATCAAGGGTCAATGCGTCCAATCCGCTGGTGATCTCCGTTTACAGCAACATGGAAAAGGCACTGTCTATATTAAAGAGCCATCCATGTGTGAGGACGATTTCCATGCGGGAAAAGGATATCTGTGTCCGCTTTGCCGGGGATGCCCAGGATGAGGCCATGTTATTGCAGCAGCTCATTGACAGTGATGTGCTGGTCAATGGTTTTACCAGGGAAAAAGGCAGTCTGGAAACAGTATTTATGCAGCTGACAGATCACGAAGAAGAAAGGGTGGTGACTTCCTATGAAGCAGAATCCGGTTTATAACAGGGAAATGCGTGTAAGTTCCCGAAGCCTGAAGCTGCCCTTTATCATTGTTCTGTTTAATGGGATCTTATTTTTAGTGACTCTTTTAAATATGTACTCTGTAGTCATGCAGGTAAAGGCCACGGCAAGTATCCAGTACAGCAGTTTTATGGATCTGTATGAATTTGTTACATCCATGGAATTTTTACTTTTAATGTTTATTGTTCCGGCAGTAACAGCTTCTTCCATCAGCGGAGAAAGGGAACGGCAGACCTTAGACCTTATGCTGACTACCCGGATGAGTGCCGGGCAGATCGTAAGGGGAAAACTGATGAGTGCTTTAAGCACACTGCTTTTGCTGATCCTTTCCAGTTTCCCGGCAGTTGCAATGGTATTTGTATATGGGGGTATCACATGGGCAGATGCTTTTTCACTGATCCTTTGCTATGTGACAGTGGCATTTTTTGCAGGAAGCATCGGCATCTGTTTTTCAGCAGCCCTTAAGCGGTCTACTATCTCAACTGTGGTCACATATGGAACACTGATTGCAGTAGTGGCAGGAACTTATTTTATCAACCGCTTTGCTCTTTCCGTATCAGGAATGAGCCTGAATAAGACGACGGTCTATTCCATAGCAGATAGTGGGCTCAGAGCTTCTTCCGGTGGTTTCTTTTACCTGTTTTTGTTTAACCCGGCAGTTACATTTATGGCCATCATCGGGGAACAGGCGGGCAGAGGAACGCCCCTTGCAGATGTGGTAAGCTATTTTGGCATATCTCAGGATGGATTTATCATCAGATACTGGATCGGTTTTAGTATTATGCTCCAGTTGGCAGCGGGAATTGCTTTGATCGCAGGAGCTATTCATTTTGTAGAACCAGTAAAACATAAAAAATCACGCTTAAAAAGGGTGAATAAAAAAGGAGAAAAATAAATGGGAATCATTAAAGCAGCATCACATGCAGTTGGTACAGGTCTGTCAGACCAGTGGCTGGAGGCCCTGGAACCGGACAATATGGGAACACAGACTGTTTTTGCAAAAGGCGTCCAGCTTAGAAAAGGAACAGGTGAAAATGGTAAAGGCTCTGATAACATGGTAACAGAAGGTTCCATTATCCATGTATATCCGGAGCAGTGCATGATCTTAGTAGATGGGGGAAAAGTGGTGGATTACACAGCAGAACCCGGCTACTATAAGGTAAGCCTGGATACACAGCCTTCTCTGATGAATGGGTCTTTAGGGAAAGCAGTAAAGGAATCGTTAGGAAGGATCCGCTTTGGAGGTGTGGCTCCTACAGCTCAGAAAGTATATTATATTAATCTTCAGGAGATCCGGGGGCTGAAGTTTGGAACCAAAAATGCTATTAACTATTTTGATAATTTCTATAACGCAGAATTGTTTTTACGGACTCATGGAACCTATTCTATTAAGGTCACTGATCCATTGAAATTTTATGCAGAAGTGATTCCAAAGAATGCAGACCGAGTGGAAATGGAAGATATTAACGAGCAGTACTTAAATGAGTTTTTAGAGGCACTGCAGACTTCTATTAACCAGATGTCAGCTGATGGAATCCGTATTTCCTATGTTCCTTCCAAGGGCATGGAGCTTGGAAAATATATGTCCAATGTATTGGATGACCAGTGGAAAGAACTGCGTGGTATGGAGATCCAGTCTGTAGGAATTGCCAGCATTTCCTATGACGAAACATCACAGGAACTGATCAATATGCGCAACAAGGGTGCTATGATGGGAGATCCGTCTATAAGAGAAGGTTATGTACAGAGCACCATTGCAGAAGGATTAAAAGGTGCAGGTACCAATACAAACGGAGCTATGTCCGGATTTATGGGAATGGGCCTTGGAATGCAAAATGGAGGTGCTTTTATGGGTGCAGCGTCTGCAGCTAATATGCAGCAGATGCAGATGAACAGGCAGATGCAGCAGGGACAGCAAATGGGCTATGGCACAGGAAATGGCGGCGTTCCGGGCGGTCAGATGGGCTATGGCGCAGGAAATGGTGGCACTCAGGCAGTTCAGCCGGCCCAGTCCGTAAAGCAGCCCTGGATATGTCCTGCATGCCATGTGGAAAACACAGGAAAATTCTGCAGCGAGTGTGGAAAACCAAAGCCGTCAGCAGAGTGGACCTGTCCGGTGTGTGGTACGGTTAATAAAGGCAAGTTCTGCAGTGAATGCGGAAATCCAAGAGGAGAAGCTTAAGCATGGGAGTTATAACATATAAATGCCCTAACTGCGGCGGCGGACTGACATTTAATGCAGACATTCAGAAATACAGGTGTGAATACTGCCTTTCTGAGTTTTCACAGGAAGAGCTGGATGAGATAGAAAAGAAAGAGCTGGAAAAAGCAGAGAAACGGGCAGAGATCCAGGAAAATAATGTACTAACAGAGGATGTGCCGGTTGAAACATCGGGGACACAGGCTGTGCAGACAGAAGAAGCATCTGAAAATACAGGCAGAAAAAAAACAGTTACCTCTATCATGTACATTTGCCCAAGCTGTGGTGCACAGATCGTCACAGATGAGACTACGGCTGCTTCTTTCTGTTATTATTGCCACAATCCTGTTGTGCTGGAAGAAAAACTGCGGGGGGAATTTAAACCGGACTACGTACTCCCATTTCAGATCGATAAGAAAAAAGCCCAGGAGATATTTACCCAGTGGGTAGGACGGAAAAAATTCGTACCGGATTATTTCTTTTCTCCCCGCCAGATCGAGAGCATGACCGGTGTATATTTCCCTTATTGGCTTTACAGCTGCAAGGTAAAGGGTGATCTTCAGGCAGAAGGAAAGACTGTCCGTACCTGGGAAACGGCGGGTATGCGCTATACAGAAACGAAAGTCTATGATATCCAAAGACAGGGAGATATGAATGTAGACTCTGTAGCCAGAAATGCATTAAAGAAGGCCAACAGAAAGCTGATCGATGGTGTTCTGCCTTACCGTCTGAATGAGAAAAAAGAATTTTCCATGGGTTATCTTTCCGGCTTTGTGGCAGAGAACCGGGATATGGAAAAAGATGGTTTTGTAAATGAGGTTAAAGAAGAGGTACGGCAGTTTGCATTATCCAGCCTAAGCAGCCAGACCGGGAATTATTCTAGCGTCCAGGTGCGAAAGAATCAGGTGGATATTACTGAAGAGACCTGGGCTGCTGCCCTTCTTCCTGTATGGACAGTAACCTATAATGATAAGGCCAGAGGGAAGATCTATTATTTTGCTTTAAATGGACAGACGGGAAAGATATGGGGAGAGCTTCCGGTGGACAATAAAAAACTGGCAGTTTTATTCTTAAGTATTTTTGTACCGGTGTGGGTGATACTGCTGTTTTTAGGGTATTGGATCGGCTGATGAGGTGATGAGATGAAAAAGATAAAAGGGATAATGATCTGTCTGCTGATCTGTACATTTTTAGTTATGGGCAGTATGGCAGTATGGGCGGACCAGACGGGAGCAGTAAGCGGCCAGACCCGCGTATTTGACCAGGCGGGACTGTTTAGTGAAACAGAAATAATACAGCTGGAAGAAAAAATTGCCCAATGCAGAAAAAGCACAAAGATGGATGTGGTCATAGTCAGCGCTTATGCAGACGAGGAACGTTCAGCAGAAGAATATGCAGATGATTATTATGACTACGGTGGCTTTGGTGCTGGAAAGAAAGCCAGCGGTGTACTGCTTTTATACTATATGGACGGACCTGGACAGCCGGGGGGAGAATGCTATATTTCGACTGCAGGTACAATGATCAATATGCTTACAGATGAACGTATTGAAAGCATTTTAGATGATGTATATGGAGATCTGGGAAACCGGGACTTTGCAGGAGCTACGGAGCATTTTCTGGAAGATGTAAAGGTCTATGTAAAAGAGGGCGTGGAATCCGGTCAGTATACTTATGACCGGGATACAGGCGAGATTGTCCGTTACCACAGCATCCGTTTGTATGAGGTGGCAATAGCAGTGGTGATCGCCGGAATTTTAGCTGGATCCGTATGTCTGGATATAAAAAAGCGTTATGCTATGAAACAGAGCAGCAGAGAGGTATCAAACAGTCTTCAGGCTTACCGGGCGGACTGTGCTTTTTGTTTTTCTGTTGCCGGGGACAAAATGGTCAATAAGTATGTGCGCTCTGTACCTATTCCAAGAAATACTTCCAGTGGAAGCGGAGGCAGAGGACATTCTGGAAGCAGTTCGGCAGGACGCAGCACAATACATACTTCCAGCAGCGGGAGAAGTCATGGAGGCGGCGGAAGACGTTTTTGAGAAGCTGGCACAATTTAAGAGCAGCAGCGTATGATGATAATAGATGCATCCGCTGATGCTTTATATAGATCTGCAGGTTCCGGAGCCTGGAGAGGCAGAGCTTTCTGGCTCTGCCTGGTACATCGTTTCGTAAATATCTATACTGATCCGCAGACAAGCGAGTGGTATAGTTATTTCAAAAACGATGTATCAGTACATAAAATGATGTAAGTGTCAAAAGTATAAATTGCGTTTGTGCTCGCACAAATAAGCAATTTATACTTATTGACACGCCGAACACCGAAAACGAAATAAAATGGTGTGAACACGCCATTTTATGGGAGTTTGAGGTGTTCGAGGATTGCGGGAATTGCGTAGCAATGGAGCAATCCGGTTACATCAGTGAGTGGCAAAATTTACTTTTGACACTCACATCATAAAATGTATGGTTCCAGGATCTACAGATTACCGGGATCCGGGAAAACTTCAGGATCAGAAGGAAGCTTCAGGGGAAAGATATGAATTATACCTATATACTCCACTGCGCAGACGGGACACTGTACTGCGGATGGACCAATGACTTAAAAAAACGGCTCCATGCCCACAACAGCGGCACTGGAGCCAAATATACGAAGTCAAGAAGACCGGTGACACTGGTCTATTATGAAGCCTTTGGGACAAAACAGGAGGCCATGAAGCGGGAATATGCAATAAAACAGCTCCCCCGGAAGAAGAAGGAGGAGCTGATCGCCCATGGCTGTGATATGGACATATTCGTGGCTTCAGAAAGTCAGCTTTATGCCACGAACTGATACATCATCATATAGTGGCAGAGACTGCCGCCCATGACAAACAGGTGGAAGATCTCATGGGAGCCAAAGTACCGGTGCCTGGAATTGAAAATCGGCAGTTTCAATGCATATATAATTCCTCCTGCGGTGTAAATAATGCCGCCTGCTAAAAGCCATGCAAAGCCACCCGCTGGAAGTGCAGCGATGATCTTGGAGATAGCCAGGATGCACACCCATCCCATGGCAATATAGATCAGGGAAGAAAACCACTTGGGGCAGGTGATCCAGAGAGCATTGATGATGATCCCAACAAGGGCAATGCCCCATACAAGACCTAAAAGGTTCCAGCCGGTGTGGTCTCCTAAAACGATCAGGCATACCGGTGTATAAGTTCCGGCAATAAGGACGAAGATCATCATATGGTCCAGCTTGCGCAGACGCTTATTGATAACAGGAGAAATATTCAGTGTATGGTACAAGGTACTTGCCCCATACAGACAGATCATACTTAAAATAAACACCGCCAGTGCTGCCAGATGCAGGTAGCCTGGCGTTTTTGCTGCTTTGATCAAAAGCGGGACTGATGCAATGGCAGCAGCCACCATAGCGATCAGATGGGTAATGGCGCTTCCGGGATCTTTCATACGGCAGATGTTTCTTTTTATTTTTGCACTCATAACAGATACCTCCTTATACATACAAATTAAGCTTTGAAAACTTTTACATGTAGTAATTAATACTATGTATCATTACAATTAATACTATACAACAAGTGATGGAATTATGCAAGGATAAAAAAACGCCAGACTTTTTAAAGTCCGACGTTTTGTATTTATGATATGTTTTTACTGAATAATTTAAAAGCTCCTGTATCCGGTTTTATCTGAAAATCCATGATCCGGCCAGTTGCCGGATGTTTAAATCTTAAATGGCAGGCACACAAAGCAAGGCTTTTTCTTACAGCTTTTTCATTATTTCCGTATTTGCCATCTCCATAAAGAGGTGTTCCATGACCGGAAAATTGAACCCGGATCTGATGATGCCTGCCGGTGAGCAGCTTTATTTCCACCAGACTTAAGTATTGGGGATCCTTTTCCTCCGTTTGTATACAGTCTAACACTTTGTATTCCAGCTCAGCTTTTTTTCCGTCAGGATCAGACTTATCCACAATCCGTGAACAGTTGTTTTTCTTGTCCTGCTTAAGATAATCCACATATGTCCCATTGTTATCCACAGGTTTTCCACAAATCACAGCCTGATACCATTTTTCTATTTTTCCCTGCTGAAGGCTGGTACTAAGGGAAGCGGCAGCCTTGGGATTCTTGGCATATACCATAATACCAGATACCGGACGGTCTAGTCTGTGGATAACTCCTACATAAGGTGGCTGTGGATATTTGGAAGCTGTGGATGTTTCTTTTGTTAATTTGTGGATATCTTGTGGATGACTGGCCAGGTGTTTTCGTATTTCACTGACCATGTCCGGGGCAAAGCTTTTTCCACTTTGTGATTCCAGACCGGCTGGCTTTATTACGACTATAATATCGTTATCTTCATATAATATGGAAAGCATGGTTGGGTTTACCTTTCAGGTGTTATTATTTTAAACTTTCATTTATGGTGATGTCGCCTTATAATAAAGTTAAGAAAAGTTAATATCTTCCCGGACTTCAAAATGTGGGATCTCAGATTTTACAAAACTGGGGATAACTTCTCTGGCTGTCTGGATAAACTGGCGGGCTGCGGGAGATAATGAAGAACTATCCCGATATAACAACCCGATTTCCCTTGAACTCACATGGTGGTCCATGGAGCAGAAAATAGGCGGATAGTCAAATTTTTCTTCATAGGTAACAGTTACGGGAGCAAATCCAAAGCCATTGTTTTGCGGAACTAAACGGTACACGGTAGATGAATTATCCAGCTCCATAGAAACGGAGGGGGATATTTGAAATTTTTTAAATTGTTCCCTTGCAAATTCATAGGTTCCATGTCCCGATGTCAGGGAAATGAAAGGAATCTGTTCCAGAATACGAGGAGGAATATACTGGAGAACTCCCGGGATGTTTTCCGGAAGTATTAAGTTATGAAAAACAGCTGCAGTACGGCTTACAATAAGAGTCATTTCTTCTTGAAAAAGAGGGACAAATGTCAGACCATCAAGATCAGAAGGCTTTGAACATATAAAAAACACATCGATCGCCCCGTTTTTTACATCCTTTTGTAATTTAGCTGAATTTCCCTCGCTCAGCTTAACCTTTACTTTGGGACAGACTTTCTGATAGTCAGGAAGCATGCGGGGAAGCCAGCTGTAACAGCGGGTACTGTGCATGCCGATCGAGATCTGGTCCTGAACATGCCCTGCAATTTCTCTCATTTCTTTATCCAGTTTTTCTTTCATTTCCAGGATCTTCAAAAGACCGTCTACATATCGCTCCCCGGCATAGGTAAGCCGGATGGGAAAGGAAGACCGGTCGAATAGTGTTACATTTAATTCTTCTTCCAAATTTTTAATATAACGTGTTAAAGCAGGCTGTGATATATGGCATTGTTCAGCAGCCCGTGAATAATTTCTGGTATCGGCAAGTGCCAGAAGGTAAGTGACCTTATCCAGATCCATTTATCATCATCCTTTCTGCGGAATACAAACTGCAATAGAGGATGAAACTCTAATGAATAAGTATTCAGAAAATTCAATTCATTTATGTTATAGAATTTATAAATAATTAGTATTGGATTATATTTGCAAAAACAGTTACAATCATATTAGCTGAAAATAATAAGGCTGTCAATATGGTGTATGTACTCTCGGAGTCTTTCATGCACTTGCTTTTGCGGCCGATTTTCCGCCAGTCGCACCCGAATTTTATCAATGTACGCACCGCGTACGCCTCAAAAATTTGGGCACAACTGACAAAAAATCTTCTCGCAAAATCAAGTACAAAAAGATTCCGAGAGTACATATGTAAAAACAGGAGGAGGAATCAAGATGCGAAAACTGGATATGGTATGGATCAACGGGAATATTTATACTGCAGATGATAAATTTTCCACAGCCGCTGCATTCGGGGTGTCGGGGGACAGATTTAGTGTTGTCGGCAGTACAGAGGAGGTTCTTGAAAATTGTGATGAACACACGAAGATCATAGATCTTCAGGGAAAAACGGTACTGCCTGGATTGATCGATGCCCATCTTCATATTACTAATACAGGTGCTATGAAGCTGAACCTGAATCTGGTATCGAAACAAAAGCAGGAGATCCTGGACATGGTTGCTGATGCTTACAGCAGTGCAAAAAAAGGAGAATGGATCATTGGACGGGGATGGATCAATGATACGTGGGATGATCCATCATTTCCTACCAAAGAAGACCTGGATGCTGTGGCGCCGGATTCACCGGTATACCTTACAAGAGCCTGCGGACATGCTGCATGGGCGAATACAAAGGCATTTGAAACAGCAGGGATCACAAAGGATACACCAGACCCGGCAGGGGGAGAATTTTTACATAAGCAGGATGGAAGCCTCCTTGGTGTGGTTACTGATCAGGCGCAGGATCCATTTAATAAAGCGATACCATCGTATACAAAGGAACAGATCCAGAAGATCGTATTGCTGGCCCAGCAGGAATTCTTTTCAAATGGTTTAACATCTGTTCAGGATGCCGGCTCACCGGAAGAGTGGGTGGAAGCATGGCAGGAATTATATGAAAAAGAGCGTCTGAAATTAAGGATCTATGTAAGTATGCGTGTACTGGGACGTCCGAATTACCAGGAACTGATGGAAGGCTCTTTAAAATTCTTTAAGAAGGGACTTCGCATTGGTATGTATGACAATCGTCTTACAGCCAGAGCCTATAAGATATCCCTTGATGGATCTTTAGGAGCCAGAAGTGCATGGATGTTAGAGGACTATGAAGACCAGCCAGGTCATAAAGGAAATGGAAAGTGGACAAATGACCAGTTGTATTCTGTATTGTATGAGGCGCGAAGGGCTGGTTTCCAGACCTGGTGCCATGCAATTGGAGATGCAGCTAACCGTCAGTGTCTGGATGTATATGAACAGCTTTTAAAGGAGCTTCCAGATAAAGATGCACGTCTCAGAAGTGAGCATGCCCAGATCATTGCCCCGGAAGACATAGAACGCTTCCACAAACTGGGGGTTATACCTACTCATCAGACTGTATTTTTACGGACGGATAAAAATGTAGCAGATGCACGTCTGGGAGCAGAGCGCATAAAAGGTGCATATGCATGGAGAACATTGATCGACCAGGGAAATCCTTTACCAAACGGAACGGATTCACCGGTAGAAAGCTGCAATCCATTTTTAAGCATGTATTGTGCGGTAACAAGAAAAGATGAGCATTTAAAACCGGAAGGAGGATGGCATCCACAGGAAGCAATGACCCGGGAGGAAGCACTGCGTTCTTATACAAATTGGGCGGCCTACGCAGCATTTGAAGAGCAGTTAAAAGGCAGTATCGAGCCGGGAAAACTGGCAGATTTTGTTGTGATCGACCGTGATTATATGAAATGCCCAGAAGAAGAAATAAAAGATATCTGCTCCCTGCAGACAGTTGTTGGCGGAGAAGTTGTATATGAAACAAAGTAAAGGAGAATCAGGTATGGAGAAGACAAAAGAAGAAAAAAAGGGGTTGTTTTTCCGGTTTATTAATGGTGTTGAGGTTATTGGTAATAAACTGCCGCATCCGTTTTATCTGTTTACGATCCTGATCGTGGTGGCAATTGTTCTTTCTGTGATATTTGCAGGTGTTTCTGTGACTTATGAAAGTGCATCTTCCAAAGGAACAGGCGGGGAAATTGTAACAGTTACTGTAAAGAACCTGTTAAATAAAGAGACCATAAATTATGTAACACAGAATTTATACAGCATTTATTATAACTTTTCACCAATGATGATGATGGGCCTGCTGATGCTGTCCATCGGACTGGCAGAACAGGTGGGCCTGTTCGGTGCGTTTATTAAGAGAACGATCGCAGGTGCACGTCCGGCATTTGTATTTGCCATTGTTTCATTTATTGCGATCAATGCAAATACAGCTTCTAATGCAGGTATCTTAGGCTGTACAGCAGTAGCAGCGGCGGTATTTGCTTCAATGGGGTACAATCCGTGGCTGGGCATTATTTTGGCATATGCGGCAGGTAATGCCGGAATGTCTGCCAATGTATTTGTTGGAAATCTGGATGTACTGTTAAGTGGTATCAATGAATCTGTATGTTCTTCTCTGGGAATTGACACCTCTACTGTACATGTACTCCAGAACTGGTATTTTATGTTTGCATGCGCCATTATCCTGACAGTGGTATTTACCCTGGTAACAACAAAATTTGTCAGAGGCTTTATCGGCGAAGCAAAGGATTTAAGTCTTATCCAGATTGGCTCTTCAGATAAAGATTTATCTCCCCTGGAGCATAAGGCACTCCGAAATACAGGGATCGCAGCAGTTATTTATCTGGCATTACTGGTTATCATATGCATTCCGCAAAATTCTGTTTTCCGCGCAGATGATGGAAGCCTTGTTCCAAACTCTCCGTTATTAAAGAGTGTGTTAACACTGTTATTTTTATTCTTTATGGTTACAGGAATTGCCTATGGACGTACAACCGGTGCTTTAAAAGACTGGAATTCCCTGCCTAAGATGCTTGCAGGCAGTATTAATTCCATGGTTAATTTCATGGTGATCGCGCTTCCGGCCTCCTTATTTATTTATCTGTTTAATGCATCTAATATTCCGACTGCATTAGGTGCTGCAGGCGCTGCATGGATAAAAACATCAGGTATCAATGGATTTGGCCTTATTGTATTAATTGTATTTTTCTCTACATTTTTAAATTTATTTATGACTTCTGGATCTTCAAAGTGGATGATCCTGGCACCGATCCTGATCCCAATGCTTTATGCCATCGGCTTTAGTCCGGCTTTAACTACAGTAGCATACCGCATCGGAGATTCTGCTACCAATGCGATCGCACCGATCTCTTCTGATGTGGCACTGATCGTAGGCCTTCTGGGTAAGTATAATACAGACAAGAGTAAAACACCGGGTATGGGAACGGTTTTTGCAGGCTGTATGCCATATGCAATAGCGACTATGATCACGGAACTGCTTATTTTAGGTGTCTGGTGGGCATTTAACCTGCCTCTTGGCCCTGGTGTTACTATGTTTATCAAGTAAAGAGAGGAGAGAACAATATGGAGATGCCTGTTTTCACTATCCGGGGTAAAAACCACAGAGAACGTGGAGTAGATTATGGGGTTCAATGTAAAGAACTGATACAGGGAGTATTGGAACGCTATATCCGTTTTTTTAATGGCGGTCACACTGCGGTAAGCTGGGATGAAGCAAAAGTGATATCCAAAGAATTTCTTCCTTTTATCCGTTCTTACTCACCGGAACTTTTAGATGAATTAGAAGGGATCGCCCAGGGCGCAGATGTAGAGTTTGATGATCTTTTAACCTTAAATTCACGGTCTGAAGCTATGACTCTGGTCCGCAGACCCCCTTCTGATAAGGAGGAACTGGATGGCTGTTCCAGCGTTGCAGTATTGCCGGATGCTTCTGCTAATGGGCATACGATCCTGGCACAGAACTGGGACACTTATACATGGCAGGAATACGGCACCGTGATCTTACAGATACTTAGAGATGACGGTCCGGATCTGATGATCGTTACAGAGGCAGGACAGCTTGCCAGATATGGCATGAACCAGGCAGGAATTGCCCTGGGAGTCAACAGCTTGCAAAAAACATATAATCCTGAAGTTTTTGGAATCCCATCTGTATTTATCCGCCGTAAATTTTTGGAACAGGACCGTTATGTTGATGCGGTGAATCAGATATTCGGAGCGGAATCAATGCTTCCAATGTATTATGTGGCTGCTTATTGCGGCGGTGATGCCATGGGATTTGAAAAACTAAAAGATGGACAGCTGGTGCTGTATCCGGAAAATGGTCTGATAGCCCATAGTAACCATATCCGTCATCCCCATTATGCATACCAGGTGGATGCACTGGGGGGAACTTTATATCGTGACAGAAGAATTTTAAAACATCTTCAGCCTAAAGCAGGTGCAGTCACCATGGAAGATATAAAGGATGCTTTTAAGGATCATTTTGGATATCCTTTCAGTGTTTGCAGACACGGTGATAGCAGAAAGACAGAGCTGAACCGCATCAGTACGCTTGGGTGTATCCTTATGGATGTGACAGACCGCCGCATCTGGGTATGTAAAGGAACCCCATGCTGTGGGGAATTTAAAGAATATATGTGGGAACGTCCGCATAAAAAATCTGACTGGGATCAGATAGAAAAATGGTGAAATAAAAATGAAGGATTTCAGGGCAGTAAAAGCGGAATTGACTAGTTACGCAGTAATTATTTTTGCAGCATTTTTAATGGGGTTTGCAATAAAAAACCTTTATGATCCTGTGAACCTTGTTACCGGCGGAGTATCCGGTGTGGCGATTATATTCAAAAGTCTGTTTGATATACCCTTATGGTTGACAAATACATTACTGAATATTCCATTATTTATAGCGGCCTGGCGTTTGAAAGGATGGAATTTTATTAAAAGGACATTTATAGCAACTGTGTCCTTGTCAGTTTCTTTGTATGTTTTGCCGGAAATGACCATTGCCGGAGATGATATCTTTTTATCAGCTTTATTTGGTGGTATTCTTTCCGGAGTTGGAACAGGGATTTTATTTGCAGTACATGCCACTACAGGGGGCACGGATATGCTCGCAGCCCTGCTCCATCTGAAGATCCGTCAATATTCAGTATCTCAGATCATGCAGGTTCTTGATGCAATGGTAGTACTGGCAGGTGCTTCTGTATTTGGACTGGGATCAGCATTGTATGCGATGATAGCGATCTATGCAGTGTGCCGCGTATCAGATGGAATTTTAGATGGTCTGAATTTTTCGAAACTTGCGATCATTATTTCTGAACGCAATAAAGAGATCGCAGGTTCGATCATGAAAAATATGGAGAGAGGGGTTACTGCTGTAAAGTCAGTAGGAATGTATTCCGGAACAGAAAGGGACATGCTGTTTTGCGTTGTTCCCAGAAAAGAGATCATCTGGCTTCGGGATATTGTCCGAGAATATGACAAACAGGCGTTTCTTATTGTAAGTGATGTGAAGGAGGTATTCGGAGAAGGTTTTATTGAAGATATTTCCTCAAAATAAAAGATAATCAGAAATAACAGAAGGCTGTTTTCAGGTCATTCAATCTAAATGATCTGAAAGCAGCCTTTTATGATCATGGTAAGATCATGATAAACGCAGCGCCCAGTCTTTGCAGTTCCATACATCCGTAGCAAGACCTTCATAAAATTCCGGTTCATGGCAGATGAGCAGGATACTGCCTTTATAAGCCTTTAAGGCACGTTTTAATTCTTCTTTTGCATCCACATCCAGATGGTTGGTAGGCTCGTCTAAAAGAAGGACATTGGTTTCGCGGTTGATCAGTTTGCACAGGCGTACCTTAGCCTGCTCACCGCCGCTTAATACACGGACCTGGCTTTCAATGTGCTTTGTGGTCAGGCCGCATTTTGCAAGGGCAGAACGTACCTGATACTGGGTATAGGACGGGAATTCCTTCCAGATTTCTTCCAGACAGGTGGTGGTGTTTCCAGGGGCCATTTCCTGTTCAAAATATCCAATGGATAAATAATCACCCAGCTCCACAGAGCCGTTTAAAGCAGGTGTCAGTCCAAGGATACTCTTTAAAAGAGTGGTTTTTCCAATACCATTTGCACCTACCAGGACCACCTTCTGTCCCCGTTCCATAGTCAGGTTCAATGGGCGGGAAAGAGGTTCATCGTAACCGATGATCAGATCCTTGGTCTCGAAAATATATTTGCCTGGAGTCCGGGCTTCCAGAAAATTAAATTCTGGCTTTGGCTTCTCTTTTGCCAGCTCGATCACATCCATTTTATCCAGTTTCTTCTGGCGGGACATAGCCATGTTTCTGGTGGAAACGCGGGCTTTGTTTCTGGCAAC
This sequence comes from uncultured Clostridium sp., assembly GCA_900543885.1. Classification (GTDB taxonomy): domain Bacteria; phylum Bacillota; class Clostridia; order Lachnospirales; family Lachnospiraceae; genus Enterocloster. Next base: position 4,580 of record UQTA01000007.1, on the reverse strand, counting down.
GAAATCTTCCAGTTCAGCGATCTCCTGCTGCTGACGTTTATAGGCAGCTTCTAACTGGGCTTTCTTTACAGCATAAACCTCCTGGAACTTGTCATAATCACCTACATAGCGGTCCAGACGCTGGTTTTCCATGTGATAGATCAGGTTGATGACGCTGTTTAAAAACGGGATATCATGGGAAATCAGGATAAAAGCATTTTCATATTCCTGAAGATACCGCTTCAGCCATTCAATATGCTGTACGTCCAGATAGTTGGTAGGCTCGTCAAGAAGAAGGATATCCGGTTTCTGAAGGAGCAGCTTTCCAAGAAGGACTTTTGTTCTCTGACCACCGGAAAGTTCCGTTACATCACGATCCATACCGATCTCATCCAGACCTAAAGCACGGCCCACTTCCTCTACCTTAGAATCGATCACATAAAAATCATGTGCCATTAAAAGATCCTGAATGGTGCCCAGCTCTTCCATCATGGCATTCATCTGTTCTTCGTCAGCATCTCCCATGTTGTCGCAGATATGATTCATCCGTTCTTCCATTTCAAAAAGGGGAGCAAAGGCACTTTTAAGCACTTCCCGGATGGTCATTCCCTTTTCCAGGACTGTATGCTGGTCCAGGTAGCCTACATTTACATTTTTTGCCCACTCTACCTTGCCTTCATCTGGCATCAGCTTTCCGGTGATAATATTCATAAAAGTGGATTTACCTTCACCATTGGCACCCACAAGACCGATGTGTTCTCCCTTCAAGAGACGGAAAGACACATCCTGAAAAATAGCCCGGTCTCCAAAACCGTGGCTTAAATGTTCCACATTTAATATACTCATTGACAAACTCCTTACAAAACAATGTCTTACATAGCATAGATCATAGATAATCCCATTCTACATGAGAATCTAAAACGTGGCAACCGGTTTTTCGGTTACTGTTCATGCGTTGCATGACCAGCAACGGAATTTGCCGTGGCTTCGCATTTAAATACGGCAAATTCCCGCTGCCACTACGTTATCGTACGGCACTTTCGGTTCCAAAAGTGCCTACCCGTGTACAGTAACGTTTTTCGCATCCCTTAAGGTTTGCTATAAGCCATTGAGGTTTCCATGGTAAAATGTTAAGATGGAACAGAACGATGTGAAATAGCCAGGAGGTTAAGACATGGATAAACAGAAAATAAAGATCATCCGCAAAAATGACGAGTATTCCATGGAATATCAGGTGGGTGATATTTTCCAGGTAGACAGTACCTGGTATGGTGGAGTAAATGTGACCAGCGCGTCAGGGATACCGCTTTCTCTGGATAAGGATGAGTATGTGCTGTTAGAAGAAGCAGAGAAGGAAGTTCCTATTGATCCTTACTCCTATCAGTGCGGAGTTATGGATTGTTTCTGTGAAATGGTGGCGGCTGGCCTTAAAAAGCTGGCAATGAGCCATCCTTGTGATACGAAAGCAGAAAGAGACTCATATCTGCCTCAGGTAAAACGGCTTTGTGAAAAATATGGGATCCTTTATCATCCCCAGGATGAGGCACTGATCACAGATCTGTTTCCGGCAGAGGCAAACCAGGATAAATACAATTATCTATTCTTCCGTACACAGGATGTTTATGAAACATATCTTGAGCTGAAAAAACGCCAGAAAGAACTGGAAAGCCGGTGCGGTGGGACAGAAGAAGAACGATACCGGCTGGCGGCCGATTTTGGAGCGCTGCTTTCTTATCCAGAGGATGGGATACGCAGAATGATCGAAAAAACAAGAGAAGCCAGAAGATAAAACGAAAAATCGGGCAGTGATCCATAAAAAATAGACCTGCTATCACATCAGGTCTGTTTTTAATATAAAGTGATTTTTGTCTGTATCCAGTATTCCTTCTTTTCGCATTTTGCTAAGTTCCGCTGACATGGCACTGCGGTCAATGCTTAAATAGTCAGCTAGCTGCTGTCTGTTAAAAGGAATATAAAAATCCCGGCATCCGTTTTTGGTGGCCTGGAAAGACAGGTAAGACAGCAGGCGTCCACGGATGGACTTGGAAGAGGTGTGGAAGATCCGACGGGACAGGTTTAGGTTTTTCTGGGAGGAGATATATAAAAGATTCTGGATCAACCGGTTGTGGTGGGAGCAGGCAGAAGGACAGGTGGTTAGAACTCTTCCGGTATCTAAAAACAGGATCCGGGAAGGCTCCGCCGCAATAGCTGATACCATAAGCGGCTCACCGGGAAGACAGGCGTAGCTTTCTGCAAATGCAAAGCCAGGTTCCACACTTTCCAGAACACTTCGATTACCCCAGAGATCATCACTTTCAATCTGGACGCGCCCGGTAAGCACCAGTCCGATGAAATGGATCACATCTCCTGCGTGGAAGATGATCTCTCCTTTTTCATACTCCTTTTCTTCTGTATCGAGACATTGTAACATGGCATCGATCTCGTCCGGGGCGACATCTTTAAATAAGGGTGCATTTTCCAGCAGTTTAAGGTCCATTTTCTCTCCTTTTGTTGTCAAAACAACATACATTTGCAAGTGATTGTAGTATATTCCTTATATAATGTCAAGGAGGTACAAAAATGATACGCAGGATTGTTCATATTGATGAAGAAAAATGTAATGGCTGTGGCCTTTGTGCTCAGGCCTGTCACGAAAGTGCCATTGGAATGGTAAATGGCAAGGCAAAATTGTTAAGAGATGATTATTGCGATGGCTTAGGTGACTGTCTTCCGGCTTGTCCGGTGGGAGCCATTTCCTTTATAGAAAGAGAGGCAGCTGCATATGATGAGGCGGCTGTGCTTGAAAATAAGAAGAAAAAAGCAGAAGGCGCTCATCCGGCACCCATGGGTGGATGTCCGGGAACACGTATGCGCCAGATAAGCCACAGAAATCAGGAGGCAGACCAGACAGAAGAAAACGTATCCAATGCAGCGCCGATTTCTTCCCAGTTAAGCAACTGGCCGGTACAGATCAAACTGGCTCCTGTTAAGGCACCATACTTTGATCAGGCAAAGCTTTTGATCGCGGCAGATTGTACAGCTTATGCCTATGGAAATTTCCATAAGGATTTTGTCAAAGGAAAAGTAACACTCATTGGATGTCCAAAATTAGATGATTGCGATTATAGTGAAAAGCTGACAGAGATCATTACAGCCAACGATATTAAGAGTGTTACCATTGTCCGTATGGAAGTTCCGTGCTGCGGTGGTTTAGAGCAGGCAGCTATTAAGGCTTTAAAAAACAGTGGAAAATTTATTCCATGGCAGGTAGTGACCATTTCTGTGGATGGAAAGATATTGGATTGATCCAAAGAACTTATTTTAAAAGAACATTAACAGGCAATAGGAGAAAAATAAAATGGCATTTATTAAAAACATTGAACATGAAACTGTACTTCCATTAGCAGACCAGGTAACTGTACAGCCTGGGCAGATCGTCAGCCGCACACTGGCTCAGAACAAGGCAGTCAGCGTAACTTTATTTGCATTTGACAAAGGCGAAGAGATCAGTACCCATGATTCGACTGGTGATGCCATGGTGCAGGTATTAGAAGGAAAAGGCAAGTTTACAGTTGGCGGAAAAGAGCATTTCTGCAGCGCCGGTGATGTTCTTATTATGCCGGCAAGGATTCCGCACGCTGTTTATGCAGAAGAATCCTTTAAAATGTTATTAACTGTTGTATTTCCAACAGAACAGGAGTAAAAATGGGATCTCAGAAAGAGAAAAAACTGGCAGACATTCTTGCAGGAGCTTTGATCGGACTTGCCAGGGCCACATACAGTCATTTAAAGACAGAAAATACAGACAGGGTGATAACAGGCACCCTGTCTGTTCTGGCAATACCGGATGTGGACGAAAGCCAGCTTGAAAAACAGCTGGAGCAGGTAAGAGATGAAAAGCTGGCAGTTGCGCCAGGCTGCGCCGACTGCGTGGCGAAATGCGGAAATACAGATGATTACGATATGGATCGCTTCTGGAATGGACCGGATCAGGTGCGTGCTCTTAAGATTCGTCTGTTTTCAGGACTTAAAAAAGCAGGCGGAAAGGTTTTTAAAGCCATTAATGAGGGAAAAGCAGGAGCTGCCTGTTTTCAGGAGCTTATGCCGATCCTGTATAAAGGACTTTTTATCCTAGCAGAAGACTGGGAGCCAGAGGAGATATATCCGGTTATAGAGGAATTGAATGAGGCTGAGGGAAATTGCTATTTAATCGACTAGGGTCCGGATGATCCGAAAGGTCCGAAAGAGCCCCGCCATGTATAAACGCATTCACGGCAATTTTCTGGACCTTTTGTTCCGCCGCCAATTAGACAGGGCTCCGGCCAACTCACACGCTTCGCGTGTTCAGGCAACGCCTCCGCCCTGTCCGCTATGCTCACAAAAGGTCCAAAATTGCCTACCGAATGCTTATTATACATGGCGGGGCTCTTTCTACTGTATTGGACATGTTAAGAACGATGTGTGCACCCAAACAGTGGTTGGCTTATATAAAAAATGGCCAAAGTATTTAATTCACTCACTCAAGGGAATCTGTCTGTTTACTGCTTTATTAGGCAGAAGCAGGGGGATCCTTGATTGGGCTAGGTTATCATATCTACAGA
>UQTA01000006.1 GCA_900543885.1 uncultured Clostridium sp. | reverse complement strand
TGTGGGGCAGTGGAGCAGCGGGGCGAGGTGCGAGGGAGGGAAAGCGGTAGCGTGGTGGAGCGGGGCCGGCATGAACAGGAGGTCTTCCTCGGTAAGGCCAAGTTCCCGGTGGAATGTATCGTCACTGTAACGCACATGATCGTGCGTCAGCAGAACCCCCTTCGTACCTCCGGTCGTACCGGAGGTACAGAGGATCACAGCGATATCCTGTCCGTTTTTTGTGTGCACACACCGTTCCTTCGGAAGCGGCTCGCAGGAAGCGAGGATTTCCCGAAGCAGTGGAACGTTGCTCTTCCGTTCTCTGACACTGTCGATCAGCACAACATCTTTTAACAGCGGCACCTGGTCCCGCACTGCAAGGATCCGCTCTTCATAATCGGTTTTGTAGAAGAATGTCGGTCCGAAATAGCAGCGGGACTCCGTTACATTTAAGCTCCTCGCCAGTTCCTTCTCCTCATAGGACATGGCAATCGGATGCGCCACCGCTCCGATCTTGTAACAGGCGATCGTCAGCATGGCAAACTCACTCCAGATCGGAAGCTGGTAGGAAACCACCTCGCCCGGGCGGATCCCAAGCCATAACAGGTATGATGCCACCCGTCCTGCTGCCTCATCCATCTCCCGGTATGTGTAGCGGTAACCGCGGTCATCCACCACATATTCCCGGTCCGGATACTTCTCTACCGTCCGGTCCCAGCAGTCTAAGAGCGTCTCATCCTTCCAGTATCCTTTTTCCCTGTACTGTTTTCTTAGCTCCGGGCTGATCTTCCTCTCTTCAAACATAACGTGCCTCCTTACATCCGGCAGCATGCCGTGATTCCGCCGAACGTCCGCCCTGTGCGCGGGAGGCTGCTGCAAAAGGTACTATATTCATTCTTACAGCCCGTTTGCGGCAGCCTCATGTTTTTGTCCTATGGTATTTATGCCTGCTGCTTTGCTTTTAATTCTTTTACCAGAGCCGGAACGATTTCAAAAACATCGCCCACGATTCCGTAATCCGCAACCTCAAAGATCGGCGCGGTCTCATCTTTGTTGATCGCTACGATGGTGCCGGATCCGCTCATGCCCGCTACGTGCTGCACTGCACCGGAAATGGCGCATGCAAAGTAGATTTTCGGGGTTACGGTGGAGCCGGTCTGTCCAACCTGCTTGGTCTGCGGCATCCAGCCTGCGTCAACCGCTGCTCTGGAGCATCCTACGGTTCCTCCAAGCACATCTGCCAGCTCTTTTAAGATACCGAAGTTCTCAGCACTCTTCATACCGCGGCCGCCGGATACAATGACATCTGCCTCATCGAGACGCATATCGTTGTCCTCACATGCCTTGATGAAATCCAGCACTTTGGTGCGGATCTCGCTCTCCGGGGTATGAATATCCTCTTTGATGATCTCCGGCTGATTGTTCTCGTTGCGCTCCGGCTTCTTGAACGCGCCCGGACGGCAGGTACCCATCTGCGGTCTGGTCTCGCTGCAGAGAATCTGCGCGTATAAGTTTCCGCCGAATGCCGGACGCTCCCAGACTACATTGCCGGTGTCCTCATCGACACTCAGTGCGGTACAGTCGGCAGTCAGGCCGGTACGGAGGCTGACTGCGATCTTGGATCCCAGGTCTCTTCCGTTTACGGTTGCGCCTACTAAAATGGTGTTCGGATCATATTTCTCGCAGAGCTTTAAGAATACGTTTCCGTAAGCATCTGCGGAATAGTTCTCATACTCGTCGCCCTGGATCACATAGATCTTGTCGGCGCCGTACGCTGCGGATTCCTTCACGGCTGCGTCTACATCCTTGCCGATAACAATGGCGCAGAGTTTCTGTTTCAGTCCGTCCGCCAGCTTTCTTCCCTGTCCTAACAGCTCCAGGCCGACACTCTTCGGCTGACCCTGGAAGCTCTCGATAAATACCCATACGTCCTTGCATGTATCAAAACTCATCTTGACGACCTCCTCTGTTTATTAAAGTACTTTTGCCTCAACCAGCTTTCCGATCAGGTTGTCCGCGATCTCCACCGGGCTTACGCCTTCGATGTTCACACAGTTTGCGGTTCTCTTCGGAGTGAATGTTGCTTTTACCTTGGTCGGGGATCCCTTCAGGCCCATCTTGGTGGTGTCTGCGTCCGGCAGGTCTGCCAGGGTGATCTGACCGATCTCGGTGTTGAAGGATCTCATAACGCCCTTTACGGTTGCGTAACGCGGTTTGTTGCTCTCTTTGGTTGCGGTGCAAAGTACCGGGAACTTCGTCTCGATAACTTCCACGCCCTCTTCTACCTGGCGCTCTGCAATGACCTTATCGCCCTCAACCTTTAAGCTCAGAACGTAAGTCAGACGGGTTGCGCCCAGATGCTCTGCGATACTCGGTGCGGTCTGGCCGGTATCTCCGTCGATTGCCTGCTTGCCGCCCAGGATGACATCGTAAGCGCCCAGTTTCTTGATTGCCTGGGATAAGATGTAGCTGGTAGCGTAGGTATCGGATCCGCCGAATGCGCGGTCCGTTACCAGATAAGCCTCATCAGCACCCATAGCCAGTGCCTCTCTCAAAACAGCTTTTGCCTGCGGCGGTCCCATGGAAATAACCGTTACTTTGCCGCCATACTGGTCTTTTAAGGAAAGTCCGGTCTCCAGAGCGTTCTTGTCGAACGGATTCATGATGCTCGGCACGCCGGTACGGATCAGTGTATTTTTAACCGGATCGATCTTGATCTCTGTGGTATCCGGAACCTGTTTGATACAAACAACGATATTCATCTTCAATCCTCCTGTCAATTTTTCCTATTTGTATTCTTTATTTAATACGTTGGCGATGGTCAGTCTCTGCACCTGGTTTGCGCCCTCAAAGATCTGGAATACTTTGACATCGCGCATCAGCTTCTCAACCGGGTACTCTTTGCTGTAGCCGTATCCGCCGAAGATCTGGACTGCGTTGGAGGTAACTTCCTGCGCACAGTCGGAAACGAAGGTCTTACAGATGGAACCCTCTTTCTGAACCATGATGCCTGCATCCATCATCTTCATGGTATTGTTGACCAGGCATCTGGATGCCTCGATCTTGATCGCCATGTCAGCTAACATCTGCTGTACCATCTGGAATTTGATGATCGGGGTATTGAACTGTTTTCTCTCTTTTGCGTACTTCACGGACTCATCGAGTGCGCGCTGCATGATGCCGACTGCCAGGGTTGCCACGAATGCGCGTGATAAGTTCAGGGCGTTCATAGCCAGCTTAAATCCGCTGCCTTCCGGTCCTACCATTGCGGATGCCTTTACGCGGACATTCTCAAAGATCAGGTCGGTGGTGTTGGAGAGGCGCAGGCCCATCTTGTTCTCGTGAGCGCCTACGGTTACGCCAGGAGCGTCCGCATCAATGATGAAAGCGGAAATTCCTTTGTGTCCTGCTGCCGGGTTGGTCTTGAAGAAACCTACGAAAACGCTTGCTACAGCACCGTTGGTGATAAAGGTCTTGGTTCCGTTTAAGATGTACTCGTCGCCATCTTTGACTGCGGTCGCACGCATTGCTGCCGGATCGGAACCGGCGTTCGGCTCAGTCAGGGCGAAACCAGCAAATGTGCCCGGCGCTACTTTATCTGCGAAATACTGGCCCTGCTCCTTGGTGCCTGCCAGGATTACGTTTCTTAATGCTACGAAAGAAGTGACAAAGGTGATGGCATAACCGGCATCGACCTTAGCCAGTTCCTCGAAGATCATTGCGGTGGTCTCATAGCTTAAACCAGCTCCGCCGTACTCGGCCGGAACCTCCAGCATATGAAGTCCCATGTCAAATCCCCATTTATAAAGTTCTTTCGGACACTCGCCTTTTTCATCCGCATCTTTCACATAAGGCTTGATCTCGTTCTCTGCCATCTCTTTTACAAGAGCAATCAGCGCTTTCTGTTCCTCGGTGTACATTAAGCTCATATCTGTGTCACCTTCCCCTTTCTTATTTTTAAACCTATAATTTTTTCAGTTTTGTCTCGCCGGTTGCGGCTCCGGAAGCAATGGCTTCCTCGATCTCCTCGTTGCTGTAGCCCACATGCTTCATCAGCTCTACGGTGTGCGCGCCCTGGGATCCGCCGATCACATATTCCGGCTCGCCCATGCTGCCGAAGCGGATCGGGTTGGTCGGCATAAAGCGCTCGCCAGACGGATACGGGATCTTTGCCAGGATGTGGTTGGCTGCTGCCTGCTCATCCTTGTAAATATCCTCCGGCTCCATGCAGGCCTCACACGGCATGTCGTTCGCTTTCAGGCGCTCCATCAGTTCCTCTCTGGTAAACTTCGCGATCGCGCGGTCTAACGCTGCGACAACTTCCTGGTTCAGTCCGTTTGCGTTGATGCTCTCGCAGCGGCGGTACTTCTCTTTCGCTTCCTCCGTTAACATCTCCGGAGCGTCCAGAACGGTGAACATCTTCTCGTAGTCACGGTCATACTCCGGACAGCAGATGCATACCCATTTGCCATCGCTGGTACGGAATACATCATTGAACGGGTTTACGACCTCCGTACGGTTCTTCGGATACTGGTTGCCGTACTGTGCGGAGATCAGGCCGGTGCTGAGGGCATAGACAGCTGCGTGATGCAGGCTGACGGTTACTTTGTCGCCCTTGCCGGATTTTTCTCTTCCATATAAAGCAGCGCAGATACCGGAAGCCAGAGCCAGGGAAACCTGGAAATCACCAAAGCCGTTGGTCGGGATCATCGGCGCGTCACCGCGGTTTACCGTGGTTCCGAATACGCCGCCTCTTGCCATGTAACAGGTTACATCAAATCCTGCAGTATCTTTTTCCGGTCCGTTCTCGCCGTAACCTAATACCTGTGCGAAAACCAGACGCGGGAATTTTTCTTTTAAGGTGTCATAATCCAGACCCAGTTTCTTTAAAGATTTGGTTCTGGTATTGGTAACAAAGACATCTGCCTCCGCTAACAGGCGGTAGGCAATCTCAAGACCCTTCGGGTCTTTTAAGTTCAGAGTAATAAATTTCTTATTTAAATTGGCTACATCAAAAGCCAGATTTTCTTCATCGTTATAAGGCATGTTAAACACTGCCCCCTGGGTTCTCGCCGGATCGCCTTTTGCGGATTCAATCTTCACGCAGTCAGCGCCCCACTCACCCAGTACACGCACCGTAGTCGGTGCTGCCAGATAAGTTGTCAGGTCTACAACCTTAATTCCTTCCAAAGGTTTCATATTATATTCCTCCATTTCGGTCCGGTCAGGTTCTCCTCCGGACCGGTATAAAGGGGAACAGGGCCCCAGGTCCAAGTAAGAACCTGATGACCCTGTTTTAGGCAATTCTATATTCTTTCTGGTTATCGTATGAGTGATTCCGCGTTTTCACGCGGTTTTGGAAACGTTTTGTTTTCCGAAATTACAGCACGTACTCCATATGAGCGCCGTGTTTGATGGTGTTTCTGGAAATGGTGATTCTCTGAACGGTCGGAGCGCCCTCCTCAAGCCACATTGCGCGGCAGTCGCGGTAGAGTCTCTCAACCGGGCCGTACTTGCAATCCTCGAAGTAGCCTACGCCGCCGAAGATCTCCAGCATCTCATCGCTGACTTTTCTGGTAGTATCGATACTGAACAGCTTACACATAGCAGCTTTCTCCTCGATGTACTCGCCAGTCGGGTTCTCCATGTAAGCCTTTGCGAAATCGTAAACCATGCAGCGCAGTGCGTGTACCATCATGGACATATCTGCGATCTTTACGCGGATAGCCTGACGGGTTCCGATCGGTTTGCCGAAGGTTACACGGTCATGAGCGTATGCTAAGGACAGCTCTAACATTCTCTGTGCCATACCCAGGTTACTTGCTGCGATATGAGCGCGGGATACGGATAAGGAGTGCATTGCGATCTCAAGTCCCTGTCCCTCACGGCCTAACAGATATTTCTTGTCGATGCGGCAGTTGGTGAATTTCAGATCGCCATGTCCTGCACCGCGGCAGCCCATCATGTGCGGCATGTTGATAACTTCGAATCCCGGTGCATCCATCGGTACGAAGAATGCGGACAGTCTGTCATCTTTGTCGGAATCCGGGTTGGTTACTGCAATCACATATGCGAACTCGCAGCAGTCGGTGTGGGAGATCAGAGTCTTTTCACCGTTTAATACATAGCTGTCGCCATCTTTTACTGCGGTAGTATGTAAGTCAGCGCCGGTACCGCCGGTAGCCTCAGTCAGTGCGAAGCAGGTGAACACTTCCTTGTTCTGGAACTTGGACATGTACTCTGCTTTCAGCTCCGGGCTGCCGTAATCATCGAGGATTCTCCAGTTCAGATCCATTGCGTAGTGCAGATGCATTCTCATTCCGCCCGGGCCTCTGGAGAACTCTTCCTGTACCTGTAAGATCTCAAGCTCGTTTAAGCCCCATCCGCCGTACTCTTCCGGTAAGGAACAACGGTATAAGTTGTTCTCGATTGCAAGATCGTAGAACTCCTGCGGGAATTTGTTGGTTACCTCGACTTCTTTCTGGATCTCTTCAAGTGGTCCCTCTGCCAGCTCGCGGATCTGCTTTAAGTAAGCCTGGAACTCTTCCTTTGTTAACTTGCTCATGTGATATCCTCCTTATATGAGTTGTTCATTTTGATTGTTTTCTTTTTATCTTATGTTGCGATTTCTTTAACAATCTTGATGATGTTATTATACTGTGTGGAACAGGAAATATCCAATCGGCTGTATCCGAATAAATACATCTGATTCATCGGAAAAAACTATTAATCGTTTTTTTGCTTGTAAATGGACTTTCCGGGTGCTATAGTCTAGCGTGTGAAGGTGTAAATAGCATTTTCCCGTCTTTAGGATTTAGCACTATTACTTTTGGGAGTAATAAAATCTCCCTTTTATTATAAACCGGCATATTTGCTGGTTTTTTTGTTGCTAAAAATATTTGACAAAGTTTATTTTTACCCTTTGCATATATAGTGCTATAGTGTTATAATGGAGAAGGGTGATTTATATGTCTTATTTCTTAAAGAAAACAAACAATAAAAAGGGTACTTATTTACAGATCTACGAAAGTTATTATGATCCTACTCGAAAATGCGGTGCTCATCGTTCTTACAAACCTCTGGGGTATGTACACGAACTTCAGGCTACCGGCATTGAGGATCCGATTGCTGTTTTTACCAAAGAGGTCCAGAAACTTAATCAGAAATGCAAACAGAAAAAACAGGCAGAAAAAGAACAACAGATCTCCGATGTGTCTACCGAAAAACATCTGGGGTATTTTCCTTTAAAAAATATCAATGACTCTCTCGGCTGTAAGCGGTTTATTGATCTCATGCAGACGGCAACTAATTTCAGATTTAACATTTTTGATATGATGTCTGCTTTAATTTATGCAAGAACAGTCCATCCCTGTTCGAAATCAAAAACTTATGATGAGGTTATCCCAAATCTCTTTGAAAACCACGATTTTTCACTGGACCAGCTGTATTCCGGTCTGGAGTACATTGGCTCCGAATACGAAAAGGTGATCGAGATCTATAACCACCAGATCAATCAGACATATCCGCTTGATACGGTCCACACATACTTTGATTGTACAAACTTTTACTTTGAGATTGATAAAGAAGATGATTTCCGACTGAAAGGCCCCTCAAAAGAAAACCGCAGGGAACCGATCGTCGGTATGGGCCTGCTCCTGGATGCCAACCAGATCCCTATCGGTATGAAAATGTATCCTGGGAATGAAAGTGAAAAACCCGTTATACGCAACATCATTGATGATCTTAAAAAACGCAGTCACATATCCGGCAGAACGATTCAGATCGCGGATAAGGGACTTAACTGCTTTAATAACATCGCACACGCATTGAAAGCTGGCGATGGATACATCTTCTCCAAATCTGTAAAAACTCTTCCTGAGACGGAAAAAACATGGGTCCTGCTTGAAAATGACTATGCAGACGTTAAGAACAAAAGAGGAGAGATACTGTACCGTATCAAGGAATGCGTAGATGATTTTTCTTATTCCTACACAGATACCGCTGGACATAAAAAAACAGTAAAACTTACAGAAAAACGGATCGTAACATTCAATCCAAAACTTGCCGCAAAACAGAAATATGAAATAAACCGGCAGGTCGAGAAAGCAAAGAAGCTCAAAGCCAGTCAGGCAAAAAGATCCGAATATGGCGATAGTTCTAAATATGTTTCTTTTATTCCCACTAATAAAAAGGGAGAAGAAACAGAGGGTGCTGTAAAAGTTGAAATAAACGAAAAATCCATTGAGAATGCCCGCAAATTTGCAGGTTATAACATGATCGTTACTTCAGAGATCCACATGGCTGCGTCCAAGGTGTATGCTGCCTACCATAATCTCTGGCGCATTGAAGAATCTTTCCGTGTCATGAAATCCCAGCTTGATGCAAGACCTGTATATTTACAAAAACAGGAAACGATCACCGGACATTTCCTCATTTGTTACCTTGCGGTACTGCTGACCAGGATCTTACAGATACACATCTTAAAAAACCAGTATGGTACCGAAGAGATATTTGATTTCATACGTGACTTCAGAGTTGCAAAAATATCTGACCGAAAATATATAAACTTATCACGGAATTCTTCTTTTATAAAGTTTTTTTCCGATCATACCGGACTTCCATTAACCTCTTATTTTATGGGTAATACCGATATTAAAAAAGTGCTGAGCCATAGATTTTAGTCCATGGCTTAGCACTATTTCTTCAGTTCAACTCCGAAAGACAGGTATTATACTGTGTGGAACAGGAAATATCCAATCGGCTGTATCCGAATAAATACATCTGATTCATCGGAAAAAACTATTAATCGTTTTTTTGCTTGTAAATGGACTTTCCGGGTGCTATAGTCTAGCGTGTGAAGGTGTAAATAGCATTTTTGAAGCTTATTTTTTCTGTTTTTAGTGTTATTTTTCTGATTTGTGCAGTTAATTTCGCTATTTTTAACGTCAGAAGATTTCACTCCTGCTTCTACAGTGTTTTTTATCTTACTTCAAATATTGTTTGTTTTTTAACGAATGGAGGATTTTATGATCACAAGACCGGAAATATTAGAAGGGATCCGGCGGCACATTCAGCCGATCCGGGGACAGGAAAATCTGAAGCTGCTGGAGATTGAGCCGGGACATGCCCGTCTTTCTATAGAAATAACAGAGGAATGTTTAAACCTGTACGGCAACGCGCACGGAGGGTTTCTCTTCTCCCTCTGCGACATTGCCGCCGGGATGTCTACCTATGCTTATGAGGTTGTAAACGTAACCCAATGCGCCGGGATCAATTTCGTGAAGGGAGTCAATTCCGGAACTGTGTATGTAGAAGCGAACGCCGTTCATAAAGGAAGAAAGACCGTGGTGACACGCGTGGATATTACAGACGCGAGCGGAGAAGTGCTCGTGACGGGAAACTTTACGATGTTTCTGGGAAAGGAAATATAATACCAAAAGGTCCGAAAGAAGGCAGACCGGCATACTGCTACGCATAAATATCGATCCACTGTGTTCGGACGCTGCAAGCTGACAGTTGTTTGTGGATAGTCGGACTAATCGTCCGCCTCCCTCAAACACCAGTCGCTGCAGAGCCGGACACAGCGGTCGTATTTCTGCTTCACAGTATGCCGGTCTGCCTTCTTTCTACTATACTGGTTATTCCACAATTATAAATCACACAACCAGAACAGTACTAATAAAAACTAAAGCGTTTATCACAACAATTATGGCTTTATCAATACAGTTCTGGCTGTGTTTTATTTATCTCGCAGCGAAGCCAATACAGTAGAAGGCGGTCGGTGCGGTATCCTGCGTAGCATAAAGACAGGTATGACGTTTTCGGGAGGCGGACGATCAGTCCGAACTATCCGTAAACGGCTGTCAGCTACATCGTCCGACCACAATACCTGTCTTTTGCGTAGCGGGATACCGCACCGACCGCCTTCAGACCTATATTAATTTCGCCCTTAATTTTTATTTCGCTTTTACGAGGTCTTTGATAACTTCTGACGCAATGATGAGTCCTACTACGGACGGAACGAATGCGTTGGAGCCTGGGATGTCCCGGCGTTCAGTGCACTTGTGGGCTGCTCCCGGCGGGCAGATGCAGTGATTGCGGCAGCTGATGGACATATCTTCGATCGGTCTGGTCGGCTGCTCCTTGGAGTAAACCACTTTTAACTTCTTCACGCCACGCTTCTTTAACTCCCGGCGCATAACCTTTGCCAGCGGGCATACGGAAGTTTTGTAGATGTCTGCCACCTCAAACATAGCCGGGTTTAACTTGTTTCCGGCACCCATGCTGCTGATGATCGGCACTTTTTTCTCCTGCGCTTCTATTACAAGCTGAAGCTTTGCGGTTACGGTATCGACTGCGTCAATCACGTAGGAATACTGGGAAAAATCAAAATCATCTTTCGTTTCCGGCAGGTAAAAGCACTTATGGGTGGTTACTTTGCAGTCCGGATTGATATCGTGGATGCGCTCTTCCATCACGTCTACTTTGTATTTTCCAACGGTCTTTCTGGTTGCGATGATCTGACGGTTTAAGTTCGTCAGGCATACCTTGTCGTCGTCGATTAAGTCAATGGCTCCAACGCCGCTTCGCACCAGCGCCTCCACCGCATAGCCGCCTACACCGCCTACGCCAAACACGGCTACTCTGGACTGCGCCAGGCGCTCCATCGCCTCTTTTCCAAATAATAATTCTGTTCTTGAAAACTGATTTAACATCGTATCTACCTTTCTTTTGTTACATATCCCTGCTCTGTTCAGGACAGCCAACGCTGCTGTCCTGTGCTGCCCGGTCCGTGACTCAGGCAAGGTGCACCAGCACCATATACACCACAGTCCCTACGGTAATGCTCAGAATGGAACTTTTTTTCCAGATATGGACTGCTGCCGTCACCGCCACGCCCGCAAACAGGATCAGATTATCCTGCAGGGCAGATGCCGGGACACTCTTTAAGCAGTATACCACAAGAGTTGCCATAATTGCCATAGGAAATACATTTCCCAGATACTCGATTCGTTTCGGAAGTTCTCTTTTATTCAGCAGTAGGAACGGAAGCGCCCGCAGGCCGAATGTCAGCACTGCCGGAACCAGGATTGATAACAAAATATGCCATGGTCTCATCATTTTCTCCCCCTTCTCATACAGATTTTCCGGAAATCGTTTTTCCGATAGCAGCTTTTCCAGAAACAGGCTTTGTGGAAATCGTTTTCCCAGAAACCGCCTCTTCCATTTTCCTTTTTCCTGGTGTAAAAATCAGCAGAAATGCCGTTGTCACCATCAGAGACGGCAGCATAAACCGCGATGCCCCAAAGGCCAGAAGAAATACCACTGCGCTGATCCCGCCGATCACTGCAGGCGCATGATTCCCGCTCTTTCTCCACTGATCGATCAGAATGGTAACAAATAATGCTGTCATGCAGAAATCCACACCCTCAAAATCGAACGGGATGATCTGCCCCAGCAGCGCGCCGACCAGAGTTCCAATGAGCCAGTAGGCACGGCTGAGCCACGCAATATCAAACATCACCTGATGATGGTCCAGTTCTTTCGGATACTCCAGGGAACAGTACAGCGCGTAAGTCTCATCCGTCAGGGAAAAGATCATGTACGGATAGCACTTTCCCATACTTTTGAACTCTTTTAAGAACGTGACTCCATAAAACATATGGCGGCAGTTCATGGCCAGCGCCGTAAACGCAATCGTGGCAATGCCCGCCCCCGCAGAAAGGAACGATACGATGACAAACTGAAACGCACCGGTATAGACCGTGAGACTGACCAGATAAGCCCAGTAAAAGGGAAATCCGGCCTGGTTCATCATGATTCCGAATGCCATGCTTAAAAATAAATAACTGAACATGATCGGAATGGTCTTTCCCAGTGCGTATTTCAATTCTCGGTTCATCGGCAGGTTCCTCATCTTTCATTCTCTTGCAATACTTCTGTTCTGCGTGGTTCTTCCGGCATTCACCCGAAACCCCCACGTTTTTACAGGTATTTGAACGAAATTATAAAGCAATTCACCTACCATGTCAATATGTGTTTATAGGATCAAACTCAGTACGTTATAATAAATCGTCATAAACAGAATAAAGGTGATCGATGCCGGCAATGTTTTTTTCACCAGGTCACCAAGCGTTACATGAAAATAATCTGATGCCACCACCAGGCACACATGGGTCGGTGAAATCTGACTGGCTGCATGAGCCACGCACATCAGATATACCATAAGCGGCGCTCCTCCCGGGATTCCAGAATTCTCTGTAAAAATGTAATGAGATACAGCGATAACAGCACAGAAAACGAGGACCATGTTGTAAGCGTTTTCAAGGTCCGCTGTACAATTTCCATCGGCGGAATCCGATAGAACAAAATGGTTGCGAGAAGTCCGCCCAGAATCGCCTGGTATAACGGCCTCTTACACGCCAGCAAAATAATAATTACCGCAAATACAATCCCAAGATACACAATCTGCATGAAGGTTCCTCCTGTTTCGTAACTGTATCAGTGATCTGATTCCTTCATATTAACGGATCTGCTCCTGTTTTGAAATATACCAGCAAATTTGTAAGTCACTATCAATTTTCATAGTGAAAACGAAGCATGCCACCGGCTTTTTCTCCCGCCCCATAATGCTGACTGCGATTGATGCTGTCTGTAACCTGATTTACGTTTTCTGCTTGTAAAATCCCGCATTTCTTCATATACTTAATAGAATATACGGAGGTATCCTTATGTCTCTCATTGAACTTTTTCTTCTTGCTGTCGGACTGTCTATGGACGCGTTTGCCGTTTCTGTGTGCAAAGGACTTTCCATGCAGACGATGCGTCTCAAACACGCGTTTGTCATCGGTCTCTATTTCGGCGGTTTTCAGGCACTTATGCCATGGCTTGGCTACCTGCTTGGCATCCGCTTTCAGGGTGCCATCAAAACCTATGACCACTGGATTGCGTTCATCCTGCTTGGCATCATTGGCTTTAACATGGTCAAAGAATCCCTGGAACAGGACACCGAATCCTGCGACGCGTCTGTGGATGTGAGGACCATGCTGCTGCTCGCCATCGCAACAAGCATCGACGCGCTGGCGGTCGGCGTCACCTTCGCATTTCTGGAAGTACGGATTTTTCCGGCAATTGCCTTTATCGGATGCACCACCTTTTTTATTTCCGTGATCGGAGTCAAGGTCGGCACCGCGTTTGGAGCACGCTACAAATCCAGGGCAGAACGGACCGGCGGCATCATTCTGATTCTGATCGGCTTCAAAATCCTCATGGAGCACCTGTTCTTCTAAAAGAGCCGGTGCTTTTTTTCACTTTATTTTTTTCGTTTCTCAGCACAGACCGCGTTTTTTGTGTACATTTCTTCTATATTATGGTATGATTTTTTTATTCTGACAAAAGAAAGGTATCCCTATGTTAAACACGATCGAATCCATTAATAATGTGATCAACAACTTCATCTGGGGAGTTCCTGCCATGATCTGTATCATTGGTGTTGGCCTTTACTTAAGCTTTGGCCTGCGCTTTCTGCAGATCCGCAAATTCCCTTATGCCATCCGTGTGACCATCGGACGCATTTTCCGCAAACGCGATGCTTCCGACGGTGCCATGACTCCGTTCCAGGCAGTCTGCACAGCTCTGGCTGCTACCGTTGGAACCGGAAACATTGCCGGTGTCGCAGGCGCGATCGCCATTGGCGGCCCGGGTGCCGTCTTCTGGATGTGGGTTTCCGCGGCTCTTGGCATGTGCACCAAATTCGCTGAGGTGACACTCGCTGTCCACTTCCGTGAGAGAAACAAAAACGGAGATCTGGTCGGCGGACCGATGTACTACATCAAGAATGGTCTCGGACCAAAATGGAACTGGCTTGCTGTTCTGTTTTCC
Source organism: uncultured Clostridium sp. (assembly GCA_900543885.1). Classification (GTDB taxonomy): domain Bacteria; phylum Bacillota; class Clostridia; order Lachnospirales; family Lachnospiraceae; genus Enterocloster. Next base: position 78,023 of record UQTA01000006.1, on the reverse strand, counting down.
ACTTTCGGTGTTCTGACCGTATTCGGAACCGGAAACGCAACCCAGGTTAACACCATCACCACTGCAATCAACTCTGCGTTAGAGAACTACCAGCTCATCAACGACCAGACAAAGCCGGTTGTCTGCCTTGTGATCGGCATCATTCTTGCCTTTCTGGTAGGCCTTGTGCTTCTTGGCGGCGTTAAGCGTATCGGAAACGTGGCTGAGAAACTGGTTCCGTTCATGGCGCTTCTCTACATCCTGCTTGCTCTCGGCGTGGTACTGCTCCACGCAAGCCGCATCCCGCTCGTGTTCTCCATGATCTTTGAGGGCGCGTTCAACCCGCAGGCGGTAACCGGAGGCATCATCGGAAGCTTCTTCACAAGTATGAAGCGCGGCGTATCCCGCGGCATCTTCTCCAACGAGGCCGGTCTTGGTACCGGATCCATCGCCCATGCCTGCGCAGATACCAAAAAACCGGTCAAGCAGGGCTTCTTCGGTATCTTTGAGGTGTTCACCGATACCATCGTCATCTGTACGCTGACTGCTCTGGTTATCCTGTGCAGCGGCGTTCCGGTAACCTACGGACAGGCTGCCGGCGCAGAACTGACCATCTCCGGCTTTACCTCCACCTACGGAAGCTGGGTATCCATCTTCACCGCAGTGTCCATGTGCTGCTTCGCCTTCTCCACCATTATCGGATGGGGTCTTTACGGCGCGCGGTGTATTGAGTTCATCTTCGATGAGAAGGTCATCAAACCATTCATGGTAGCTTACTCCCTGGTTGCGATCTTAGGCGCGACCGTAGATCTGGGACTGTTATGGAGCATCGCGGATACCTTCAATGGACTGATGGCGATCCCGAACCTGATTGGTGTGTTCCTGCTGTCCGGAACAGTATTTAAACTGACAAAAGAATATTTTGAAACGGAAGGCAAGAATGCCTAGCTGAAATAAAAACGAGAGCAGATTCTATCGATCATATCAAATAGAATCTGCTCTTATTTTTTATTCTAACGGAATCTCCTGAAATCCTTGTGGAGTTAATACCGTTACCTTGCGGAAGCCGCAGTCATAGGCAAGTTTCTGAGCCTGATCGAAGGCGTAGGCGATGGTGTCTGCGCTGTGGCTGTCGGAATTGATTATGATGCGACCGCCCATGGCGTGAAGTTCTTTTAACAGAACCGGGTTCGGGTACGGCGCGGTGCGGTAGCCGCGGGACATGGCTCCGGTGTTGATTTCAAACGGGAGTCCCTGGCTGTTTAACTTTTTCATGGCAGCGAGCGCTGGTTCGAGGTAGGCATCTTTCGTTTCATTGAAATGCTTATAGCCCTCATTGAATTTGGTGAGCAGGTCAAAATGGCCGACCCAGTCGCAGTGAAGTTTATCGTAAACCGTTGCTTCCAGCTCATAGTAATCTCTCGCGAACGCATACCAGTCGCCGTTCCAGAGTGTTTCCACCGCACAGACCAGCTTTTCCTCCGTATCATCCACCGTTACCAGATGCCCGTCTTTTAAGACACTGTGCGTGGATCCGATGGCGTATTCCGCCTGCTGCACCGGTCCCAGCGTGTCGAGTTCAATCCCGATATAAAGATTGATTTTTCCGGCATACTCTTCCCGCAGTGCTTCGAGTTCCTGCTTATACGCGGCAAGCGCCTCATCGGACATGCCAAACCCCGGTTCCCACATGGAATAATCCGCATGGCCGGAAATCCCAAGATCCGTCAGTCCCATGCGGTACGCCGCCTCCACCATCTGGCGCGGTGTGCTCTTTCCGTCACAGTAAGTTGTGTGTGTATGAAAATCTGCGCGTAATTTCATCGTATTCTCTGTCCTTTCGCTCTTTTTTGTTACGGTGCGCCTTTCCTCCTCTATCCGGCATAAGGAATCTGTTCAAAACAGTCGTACTCACTGACACCGTTAATCTTCCACTCCCATTCGCCATCCCCTTTTCGTACCGGGATCCGGCAGGTGCGTCCATCATCCAGCTCTGCTTCCACGAAGCTCATGCCATCCGTACCGGTAATGGTAAAGGAACTGCCAGACGGAATGGTTTCCGGTTTTTCCGCGTTTTTCTCCACTACCGTCACCTCAAGATCGCGGGTAGATACCAGCACGATCGGATTTTCCCGGCTGACCGGGCCAAGACGGAAGAGCGTGCCATCGCTTGCAGGTACGCCATCCTCTCCCACATGGTAGATCCGGTATGCGCTGTAGGTTCCAAGAACATCTTCCCAATCCCACAAAATGAAATGCTCCGGGTCCGTGATCGGAGAATCATACCACGCACGGCCGCAGTATGTCAGATAGACCGGCGTTCCGGTGCTCAGGTCAAAAAGATTCAGATAGCGGATGTCATTATCGTCCTGATGCTGCAGATACAGATACGTTTTCCCTTCTTCCGTATGAAGGATACAGCCTTCCGAGGAATAGCCGCCGGAAGCGCCGTAATCCTGCTCCATCAGGAAAGCGGTACTGTAAGAAGTATCACCGCAGGTCACCGTGATGGCTCCTCCGTTTCCATATTCATCGCGATCCACCGTATAGCTCACAGATTCTTTTTTTCCGTCGCCATCCACATCCACGTCTGCGGTTCCATTCTCCGGAAGTTCTTTTACATAGGAGGTTTTCTGTGTGCCATACTGCTGTTTTACCAGTCCTTCCGCAAAAGGAATTTCTACGCTGACTGGTCCTGCCGCATATGGCGCAATGTCATACTGGTTAAACCAGATGGTTACCCCTTCGTCGGTAAGGAACCAGCGTATCGAACTGTAATCCGCGTTTTCACCGTAAAACATGGCTTTTACAGTGTCCTCATACCCTTCAAAAAACATATCCGGGTCGTTCTCTTCCGGCAGTTTTGTGCAGACATAATCATAAATTCCATCGTAATCAGCCGCAATATCCTCCAGAGACAATTCTTCTCCCGTTTTTGTATCATACGTGATTCCTGTGATATAAGTATATGGATGCGCGCCGCCAAGCCAGGTATATTCCGTCTGCATCAGGCAGAGAACCCTTTCAGCTGCCCGGACCGCCGTTACGGTGAGTTCCGACTCCCAGCCATTGTTTTCCATCATCTCCGGATTGGTCTGGTACATCATGCGGGCATCTTCCCGGTTCTCCTCCAGAAATGCCTTCTGTGCATCCAGATTCTTCTGATTCAGCGCATCCAGGGATTTCTGCAATTCCGGGTGGTTCTCATCCAGAAGATGCACCTGAGATGTTTTCACGGAAATCAGGGATTTTCCATCCTCCCACTCTCCGTCGTACTCTGCCGGAATCTCTAAGAGGATTGTCCCGGAAGTTTCGTTCTGTCTGTCAGATTCTGACTCCGGCACTTCCTCTGCATCCGTCCCGGATTCCGGTTCCTGCGCAGCCGGATCCGCATCATGATTCCGTTCCTCGCCGGAGATCCGCTCCACACTCGCTGCTTTTTTTCCGCATCCTCCTGCCATGCAGGATGCCGCCATCACCGCTGCCGCCATCATCAATATCTGTTTTTTCATACTCTGATCTCCTCCATTTCCAATAGATATCTTTCTGTGTAAGACTGCCGCCAAACAGATTCATACAGAAAATGCCCTGCCGCAATCATCGCTTGCGCACAGGACATTTCATTCTGTTTTCCGGTCAAATCCGTTCCCTTCTATCTCGCGAACAATACCAGCTTCTGTGCCTGGTTCTCGGCATTGCTCCAGACAAGCAGGTTACTGCCCTGTGCCACATCTTCCAGGGAAACAATCTGTCTGGTCAGGTATGGCATGATGCGGCAGTCTGCTGCTACCGCGTACTCTGTACCTGCAGTGGAAACCAGCTTCCAGTTTCCGTCCGCGTCTGCTGTCATGGATTTTACAGTGATGTACTCCGGCGCTTTCATATCCGCCGGAATCTTTGCAATAAGGACCTCACCGCTTGTCTGCGGCGGCAGGCTCATGGTCATGGCCGGTCCGATGTAGGCGTATACGGTATCGCCTTCCTGAAGATCTTTTAAGTCAACCGGATAGCCGTTCTCCCCATCGAGGATCAGCGTATCACCGGAAATCTGTACAATGACATCGCCCTCGATCATGCTGCCGGACGGGCAGTTTAAGTCAATGCTGCTTCCATTCACACTCGTAATGCTGCCCCAGATCGGTGCCTGCGCGCTCTCCTCCTGGCTTCCTGCTGTTCCTGGTCCCGGCTGTTCTGCTTCGGCCTGCGCCGTGCTGCTTCCTGCAACAATGGTCGGGGACTGCGCCGCGCAGGCAGTGATCACGCCTGCTGCTGTCAGCAGTGCAGCCATGCCGATCGCGGTAATGGTTTTATTATTTTTCTTTCTCATAGAATCTATCTCCTGCAGGCACATTCTTATATCTTTCCTTATCATTCTCCCGGGCGAAAGGAAAATGTGTAACACGGATGATCGCCTTATCGCCAGGTTCCAGCCTTGCAAGCGGCTGATCGCTTTCATACTTTATATTTTTCATTCTTTTCCTCTACGATGCTGTCAAAATCATATATTATCAAATCAGACTATGTTTCACACAATAGCGGTACACTCCGTCTTCAGCCACATGGTCACAGGTATCTGCTGCCACTGCTTTCAGGTCATCGGATGCATTCTCCATGGCAACGCCCATATCTACCGCCTGGAACATTTCAATGTCGTTGTTTCCATCCCCAAAAGCCATGGCCTGTGACCGGTCAATGCCATAATACTCCAGCATCTTCGAAATGCCGGTTCCTTTTCCTCCGCCTGCCGGGATGATATCCACCGCGCGATCCCACCAGGACGTAATCTTAGCTTCTTGGGTATTCTGCAGCACCTGCGCATATTCTTCCTTGCGACAGGCCATTAAAAGCTGATAGACCTCTCCTCTGGAGACTTCATCAAACTCATCTGAAATCGTGACCTTCTGGTTTCCAAACGCATAGTACTCCTCCAGATCTGGATCCGTTCCATTGGAAATGAGCCTGTCCTTTGTTGCCACCGACAACGCCCGCTCCATGGAAGCCGCATTCTGTATGATTGTCTGAACATCTTCCAGAGACATTGGATTGCTGTAAATCGTTTTGCTGCCCTCATAGCAGTAACATCCGTTATAGGTCAGGTATGCATCAAATTCTACACCCTCAAACTTTGGCACTGCAAGAGGAGATCTTCCTGTGGCGATGCAGATACGGATGCCGTTTGCCCTTAGTTTCAACAAAGCTTCACGGGTTTTCGGTGAAAGATCTTTTTTCCCAAAATCCAGAAGCGTGCCGTCTATATCAAAAAAGATGATTGCCGGTCTGTTCATGTAATTTCCTCTTTTTTGCTTTATATGATTTCTGCTCTTATTATTTGATATACGATCAAAATCTTCCTTTAATGACCTGGTTTCTTCTAAAATAAGCACAGTTCATCCCCTCTATCAGTCCTGCTCCAGGAAAGATCAGCAGCGCAAACATAACTGTCATGGCTATCAGAATTTTACTGATTGCAGATCTCCCTTACCATTACTTTTTTATAAATCGCTCATATATGTATAATGCAATAATGATTGCGGGGGTGTATACAAAGACATTTGCAATAGCTTGAATAATTACTCCACCAAGATAAGTCAATATAAAACCTGATGTCATTCTTATCACCTCTCCTGTTTTTATAATTTCCGAGTATCTCTTTCGTTAAATAGCCTGTCTCAATGATTGCATTACTACATAAATGACAAATTCTTTTTATACAACAATTATATCATATACTCATTAATAATGTCATAAAAAGCATGGCTTTCATGAATGTTTAAGAATATTTACAAGACCCTAAATTTATTATTACGGCAATTCCCAATCACCTATGCTCAGCTCAAAATTCCCGCTATAAATAATAGGATTTCCCATCGCTGCCCTTTGATTGTACACCTCATAACGGCTCAGTGCTTCGGTTCCGCCCGGCATATACTTTGCCAGTGTATGAAACCGGTCAAAATTATAATACCGCGTGAGTGCAGCCGGTATCCCCTCATAGCGTTCGTTCTGATAGGTTTCAGCGATCCCGTTTATCTCACCTCCTGAATAAGTATATGCCAGGTCAGAATAGCCGGAAGAAACGCTGCGAAGCAGGCTGTTCGGATAATACCAGGTATATCTTCCACTGGTTGTGTCCGGGTCTCCGTAAATTTCGGTCTTATGCGGCAGGCTCTGGCAAGTTGCAAAATCATAATCGGATTTTTCGTCTGTCATCACATTAAAAGCATAATCATATTTCATCGCGATCTGATCAAATGCCGCATCCACATCTTTTACCGTGATCTCCCAGTCCCATACTCCCTCTGTTTCCCTGCGGTCTTCTCTTCCCATGGATGCCAGAATGGAATACATATAGAGCATCTGCCAGTCCAGCCGGAGCATACACTCCGTATCTTCGTTGCTGACCAGTATCTGCTTACTCACATATTCCTCAGCATCTTCATACCAACTTCCTTCTTCATCTTCATGCTCGATCTGGTACTCCCGTAATCCGTATACGGTGATAGAGCGTTGCAACATATACTGGGTCTCATAGTCATATGCTTTCTGCAGCAGGTACAGAAGCGTATCCCGGTCTATCTTTAAAATCCGGTAATCGCTCTCGGTCAAAACCACATCGTTTTTGATGGCATTCAACATCATGGCATTGGAAACACCGCCTGCTGCCGCACTCGTATTAAGTGAACCAATAAATGCACCGTCATAGTTTCCATCCAGGCCGCCCAGATGTGTGGCCCCATTCATAAATGCAAAGCAGGCCGCCAGCTGCTCCGTTTCCCAGCGGTTTCTCTGGGAAGGGTGCCGCCTCGCCTCTGCCTCATATATTTTGCTAAGCCATTCCCGCTCATCAATCCCTGGAGAATATGTACTCGTTGCGGACCGTAAACCATTCTTTGTATTATCCTTACTGACGGTTGCTCCGTTTCGGATGGCCAGGGACCAAATAGTACCCCGAAGGGCCGGGCTGTATTCTTTTATATTGATGCCATAATTGGATAGCATTCCACGCTGCGCCGGCAGATAATAAGCCTCGTAGGCAGTCCGGCTCTGCAGCCCTGCAAATTCATCCGGATAGTTCATATAAGCGGCGTGCCATGCATTAATCAGGGATGCACGGTTGGAATATAACGGCGGGTTTATCATACTCGGCTTTGTATCCGTCTCCTTTCGGTAGCCACTTTCAATGGAAGACATATCAATAAACTGCTGGAACGCTCCATAGTGCGCCTGATTATAGGAAACGCAAAATTTCAGGAAATCCACCAGGGAATACCCGATATCGAACTGGTAGCAGCCATATGCATATCCGCCATCGCTTCCTGCCAGGTTAAACCGTTCCCTTCCGGACTCAAATACCGTCCAGCCGGTCCAAACCGTCCCGCCCGGCACCTGCATGACGATCCCATTATCAGGCCCATACCCGGACGAATCCGCCAAAAAAGCATCATCCGAGGAATCATCGGCACTTTCATCAAGCAAATTTAGATAAGGCCGGAAAAAATATACCTGCCTTGCCGACCGGTAGCCGGTATTGGCCAATGGTTCATACACCGTGCCATATTTTTCCCCCTTTGCATGGATCACCTGTCCATTTCCCGCATACATCATCATGTGATTACCAGATGGCCGCCCATACCAGATCACATCTCCGGGCTGAAGATCCGCTTCTTCTATAAACTGTTTGTTCTTCGTCGCAAAATCCTTCCACCCAACCGTTGTCATGCACCACTGTGCTCCCATGATAGCCTTTAAGTCAAAGCCGGCCTCCTGGTAGCAACGTGCAACCATGGAAGAACAGTCCCAGGATCCCTCCAGAGTTCTCTTTGCCTGGCTGTAAGACCAGTTCAAACGTGATCGCGCTATCGCAACTGCCCGTTCCCCGATCTTATTATAGGAAGAGATGTCTCCATAAGACCAGGAATCATTTCCTGTGTTGAACTCCATATTGAACAGACTTTTCAGTGCATATTTCATGTGGTATACCGATGCAATACCAATTCCAACCGTTCCTAGTGCAACAAGCACCACACTGATTATCACAAGCCACTTTAATTTTTTTATCATTCGTCCGAACATCCGTTTTTTCATAACCGTCTCCTACCTCTAACACGCAGGAGCACCACCTCCAGTCCTTCAGTTTTCAGCCACCGCAAAGCAGATTGTCCTTTCATCCCTGCTTCCGTAACTGCAGGTCACCAATGCAAGCATTTTCTTTTGAATTTCCTCTTCCGGCAATCCTTTCCATGAATTACGGCACCATTCTTTAAAAAGCAGTTCCTCTTCCACCATTTGCGATGGTTCAAAATTTTTTGCTGAACAAACGATGGTTCCGATCACACTGTATCGCTCTTGCCTGTCTGGGAAAAATAAAGAGAGTGATTTATGGTCATTCAAAAAATCGGCATCCGTATACCTGACGATATCTTTAAACATCGTCCCATTGCGCATATGGTGCCCATATAGAACAACCAGATGCTCCTCTGCAGCAGAGGAATTGGCACCATCTAGCATAATGGCACCAAATGCCCGCCTCTCACCTTCTGCCGAATGCTTCATATAGTATTCGTTATCATTAGCCCGCCAGCAAACGGGATAATCGATCACTGTTCCAGGAATCTGTATCCATCCAACAATATCCGGATTAATACTCTTTAAGGCTTCAAAATCAATCGGTGAAGTATACGGCACCGTTTCCTCTCTGACCGGTTTCTTCACCTTACTCTCATTATCTGATCGGTTTTCTTCATTTCCGGGAAATGCCGCCTGTTTCAAATGCTCCTGTTCCATGCGCGCATCTATATAAGGAGCCGATCCCCGATAAGCACAGATACCAGCTGCCAGGATCAGCAATAGGACAACGGCCTTTCTAATCATTGCATAATCCCCTCCAGTCAATCGGCGTGCACTGCTTTTCTGTATGGAATGGAACTTTGAATGTTTCCTCTTCCTGATGTTCTCCTGTACGGTATATAAGGAATGGAATATAAGGCACCTTGTTTTGTTCCTTCACATACAGGTCCATTCGTATCCAGGGCCGTACCGGACTCTGAAGTGCCTGAAGAAATTCTGAATAGTGAAGCATGATATAATCCTGTGTGGAGTTCATCAGAAATGGAAGCGACTCAAAAGCATACCCGGTACCGAATGCTGACATTGTCGGTGCCACCTTTTTTGCAAGTAGAGCCATACCCATGGCTGCCTGATCCGTGATGTGCTCCTCACTCCCCCACTGGTTATATAACGTTCCTTCTTTCAGATAGCTCCCGTCAGCCATTTCCTCCCTGTCATTCATCAGCATGATCATAATGGTATTCTCTCTGGAAGCCGGAGGGAGCCGTACATAATCCCTTGCCCGGATAAGGCCGCCTATATCGAAACTCAAATTTTCAATCAGGACCGTAAGCTCACCCGCCATAAATACGCATCGGTAAACTGTGCCAATTCCTTCAACATCCTGTTCTTCAAACAACGGAAGGGCGTATACAGATGAAACTTTAACGCTTTCCTTGATAATCCCTAAATGAAATAGAAGCACGCCAAACTGATCGCGGAAGTATAGTTCCGGGAATAAAAATGGGATTTCCTGATCAAAATCCTGATGGGAATTACAGGAAAGGCTCATTCCATTCCTCAGCCCAGCCAACGCATAAGAATTATTCTTTCTAATCTGCTCAAACAGATCCATTCTCTTTTTCAGAGCATACTGTCTGCTGTACTCTGTTCTGGATGTTTCCAAATGATTTCTGCAAAAATCCGATATTTCTGCCATACAAGCTAAGATTTCTTTCTCTCCGGCCTGCTCCTGATTGCTGCACTGCTCCTTTAAAACATGCAAAAAGAATTCTGCATCCCGATAAAACTGTTTCTTTTCATATCCAAACGCATCACATTCTTTTACCTTTACCAGGGCCTGTTCCATTTTTCCCAAAGTTACAGAAGCCTCAAGATCCTGTTGCCGGCAGATAAAGGACAGAAATGGCAGCAGCGGCTGTTGATAACGCTTTATGGACTCAAATTTTAAAAGATCTGTCTGCTGAAGATCATCCCCAGGATCATTGCTGAAAACAAACATCACATTGATCGCCTGATGCAGGGAGATTTGCCGCATCCGGCGGTTTACCTCTGCATACGCATTGCATTTAAAAAGCAATCCTCCATGTGTACTTACCCTCTCGGTTCCCATGTCAATCTCTATACAGATCGGTCGTTCTTCCTGGTGATCCGTACATCGGTATGACAATTTTAAATCTGCAAAGACATCTCCCCGCTTTTTCGCTTGTCCGCCATACTCACGCATCGCTTCGACTGAATACGGAACCTCAAACTCCAGCTGCGTCCATTTCTCTCTATAATCTGAGAGTACCATTTTCAGCGCCGCTGCGATCTCTGCTTCCTTATGCTGGGATAATTCCATATTTGTCCTGCCTGCAGCATACGCATCCAGGACCGAAACCATGTTTTGAACGGTTTCTCCTTGAAAATATTCATTTATCAATTCGTAAAGATGCTTCTTTCCAGCCTGGGTAATGGAATACAGGCCCTTCTCCCGCGCTCCCCTTTGTTCCTGCATTTTTATCCAGCCCCGTTCAATACACGTTTTGACCGTCCGCTGCCCCATACTTCCAGTTTCCTGAATGCACGGATCAATATGCTGAATCAGGAATAGGATCATCTTCCGCCTGAGGCACTTATATTTTAAGAGCAGGGCCAGAATTAAAATCACCCTTGCATCTGTTCGGCCGGGCCTGGAACTTGCAAATACATTACTTTTTAAAATCTCATCGTAAATCAATCGAAAATGTAACATGTACCACCTCATCTGTTCTCATTTATTTCTTATTTTTTCTCATACATATTTCATTGTGCCTGATCTCTGTTTTTCGGGCTCTAAAAAATATCCTTTATATGTATCCTTTTACAAGGATCAAAAACCGTTTGTTTCTGCATTTTATATGGTTCTTCCTCCTGTCTAAGCCCCATGCGCATGGCACAGTCTTTTCTGCTGTACATGGCACAACATAGTTATGCCATGCGCGGGACGTTTCTTTCCTCGCCTTAAGCACGCCCTGCACATGGCACAAAATTCCAAATATGTTCAGATCCAGTATCGTTTTAACACTGGCATCCTATATCCGCTTTCAGACAGCAAATGCGCATACCGGCTCATTAATATCTGATCCATTTCATCAATGATATGACGGTTTCTGGTATCGACTATCAACGAAAAACTGCTTGCGTCCAGCGCCACCAACTTTGCATTAGAACGTATAAAAATCGGTTCTGTTAATGCCTGCACAATGGTATATCTCGTTGCCAGAAGTATATCTGGTAGTGCATTTTGTGAGATCAAATCCTGAGAAATTTCGTAACATATAAAGGTCTGATCCTTCTTCTTTTCTTCCAAATCAAATGGCGAAAACTCGCATGACATGAAGGTCTTTCGGCACAAAAAATCACCATTCTGGCATTTGTACGATGTGCCAAAAGCATATTCTACATTCACATAATGTCGGTACAGCTTTTTTATATCTTCAGATAACAGCAGAGGCTCTTTGCTAGTCACATAGCGCTTATATAGTGCTGTCACGGAATACACATTACTGTTATCGGAAGCAGTTTCTTTCACTATATCTGCCATTGGCTGCAGCTGATCTGTCCTCTGAACCGCATTATAAAGAGCCGACAATGAATAGATTTTTGCTTTTGGCCGGATATTTCCAAGACCATTCATGGAAAGGATACGCCACACAAGGTATACCGAATATGTATAAATTGGCCGCCGGATCACATGAAGCAGATACTCAAACACAAGTGGTTTGATCATATTTTTATTCAGAAAATAGGCACATCTTCGTGACGCAACCGTTATGAATAGCCCTTCCTGCCTTTCCCGCTTCGCATAATCCATGGTCAGCCATTCTTCCAAAGATACTACGGCGCAAAACGGCAAAAAGTCTTCGTTGTGTATGTCTATCACATCTCCGTCTTCCACAAGCAGAGCACCTTCATCCGTCATAAACGCCATTGAAACCTTCTTTAGTTCCTCTTTTTGCGCCGTATTTTTATCCGATCCTGTTTCTGTCCCACCCCCTGATGTCCGACTTATATGGTCAGAGTCTGGCAAAAAATCAAGCATATACTCTGTATTTTCTGGCATAGTTTCTACTGTTTTCAGTAACTGCATTGGAACTTTTTCGCCGGAAAATGCCTGGTTTTCTCGGATTTCAAAATGCGCCTGACGATCACTATTTAGCGAATCCAACGGCAATTTATGATTATTTTTATGGGCGTCTGGAGCGGACTTACTGAAATTTTCCGGGCAGTTCAGTCCCGAAGTTTTCCGTTCTTCCTTAGCTTCATGCCCTAAAAATCCTGCACTCATACTCGCCTGACTCATCAGCTCCTCCAGTGATAAAGCCGGCCTGTCGCTGTATGTAGGAACCAATATTTTCTTTTTATGAGCGGATTGTGCTTCTTCAGGACATAGCTGTCTATCATCTTTCTGACCAAATTCCACCGCTACTGCCTCAAAAAACAGATACGAAATCTCATCGTATATACAGATATCTTCAAAAAATTGTTGTCGTTCACGTCCCTGGTAAGCAGGCGCGGCGCGAAGCTTTTTCAAACAATCCTCATACCTTTTTGCTGAGCATACCTCATTCTCTATTAAAATTGCATCCAGTAAATTCCGCAGAATTTTCCTGGCTGCCAAGACATATTGCTCTGGCAGTATTCCCCGATTTTCATTTAATATATGATCCAGCAGCTTTTCTTTGTCATATAGGAATGAAGCAGAGGTACGCTTCCTGGCATCTTTGAACGCTTTATATAGCTGTTCTCCTAAGGGTAATAAATAACCCTTTATGTGCCCCATCTGCTCTAAAATGATGCAAACCTGCATGTGAAATACATTCCTCCGTATCATTGAAACAGTCGGATTATGATACATGTAGCGCAGCACCTGCAGTTCCGCGTTAAGCTGACAATTGCAAAAATCTTTCGAGAATTCACATATTTTGCAAAGATCTACTTCCTGACATTCCGGTTCAAAGTGAAAGTTTTTATCCACTTCTACGCACTGAAATGACAGTTCCCCATATGTCTGGTATAAATCAGAAATGTAGGCTGCTTCTGGCTTTGTGTCTACCATTTTCATGTTCTTTAACTCTTCAAACACATAATCACACTGCTCCTTCGTGTATCCACATGAAGCGCATTTCTGAATTACATAGATATTTTTAAGTGCATGATCTGCTATCCATGCCACCTTAAACAGGCATGGGCATCCTTTGATATAGTGCATTTATTTTCCTTTCTGCTGCATTCTTAAAACACATAATACTTTGGAATTTTGTCACATCCCGGAACTGGATAATGTGGCTTGATCACATGTTTCCCCTGCCGTATCAGTTCACTCACCTCTGCCAGTTCCTCCTCCTTTCCACCAATCAGACCATATTCATTCAGATAAAACAGGGTGAAGCTTGCAAATTCAAGGACACGTTTTGCATCCTGCTTTCCTGCAGTTGAGGTCTTCGTAATTTTGTCATAATGACCCTTTTTAAATGGCACGATTTCTTTCACCTGAACAAACCCGGCAATGCAACAGACCATACGGTCACTACGGTATACGGCAGAAGAGAGTTTCTCCCACTTCACGCGAGGAAGCGAAATATTAAAATTCCCATAATCATTCTCACAAATCAAATATATCTGAGCGCCATACTGATCGCTGATTTTACGCACCCTTCCACAAAAGAATGCCGTTTCTCCAATCTTTGTCCTATGGGTAAGTATAAGTGAACTGTTGATCGAGATCATCGCACCAGCTGGGTCCTCATACTGATATAAGCCATATTCGTACTCCATCTGGGAAAGCACAGCATCCGCCGTCATTTGCACTGTCTGTGCACACATTTCAAATGCTCTGGCCGCAATGACCGCATTTAGGATTGTTAGATCAAATCGCTTCCACTTGTACAGGTCAAGCACTTCTCCAGAGTATATGCCGGTTTCCTTTCTGGCCCCTTTTTTGCACTTAAAGGCAACCGGAATGGAAAATCCATGCCCATAGATGAACGGAATGATACCGGCGGCTTCCGAATACTTAGCAAGCTGCTGAACGTATTCTACGCATGCTGCTGCATGTCTGCCACGTAAAAACTGAAGTTCCAAATTTTCATTGATAGTCACTTCCGCCTCATCCTCTCTGCAGCAGCACCGCAGCACCTTTCCTGTTTCTAATTCTCTTTTGATCCTGGAACGAAGTGCTAAATGATATAATACCGTTGGATATAAATAGCGTCCTTCTTCTTTTTCACCTAATTTCAATACTAAAAAACCGATTTTCTGCTTCAATACAGCCTCCTTAAATTCTTTTAAAAAAAACTGCGCATGGCTGTGACACCATACGCAGCTAAATCTACCTTCTTCGTCCACGTTTCGGGCCGCGATGCCACCGACTTGAAACGTGCTCAGGCTCTTCGGCATCTTTCGTTCTGCGCCTGACAGCGAGATATAATATGATTGCGATAAACAATAGGAAAAATACAACCGCCGTAATGTACGGATGCTTTTTTACAGTTTCTGCTATCTTTTTCAGAAACTTTATCATCTCTTCCCATAGGTTTTTAAGCCAATCCCAGCGATTGGATCCCGATGATTTTGATGTGCTTTCCGGCATAACAGAGGCATCCTTTGGCAGCAGTTCATACTGTGCACGGATCTGATACCCCTCTTCTTCCGGCAGGGTAATCACATCTTCATATGAAATTTCCAGATCGTAAACCAGCTTTTTCCCATACGCAACTGCGTTCCGATACAGAATCCCATTCTGCTCATACATATTACCGGCCCAGGCCGTATGGTCGATCTGGTATGCGTCCTTTGGCACGCCGATCAGCTTTAACAAAAGCCCCTCATTGCCCGCAAACGGATCTGCTGTCTGATTGAGTGATATCACCTCATTTCCAATCTGGAATAGTCCTGAGTCCGCATGTTCTACGACAATATCAAACGTAAAGGAATCTTCCCAGCGTTCATTTACCCGCTTTGTCTCTGTAACCGGTAACGTATAATCGGTTACCGTTTGAAACGGATTATCTGCAATTTCTACCTTATAAGTTTCCGAGATCTCGTCAATTCCTTCATAATCTTTCAGCAGCAACGTATCCTGGATATGCTTTTTTCTTCCGGAAAGAGTTTGTTCCTGCACCTCATAATCCACTAATCGGTATGTATCATTGCCTTCCACATGTTCTTCCTCTGGCAGATATGGATCCTGATCCGCATCCTTTGGAAACACCTGAGAATAATATACATAACTTCCGTCGGTCTCTCCCGGACCATAATATGGCCGCTCTCCAAATACTTCTTCCACGGTGGTAATCGCATCATCTGCGTCGCTGACCTGCTTTTCCGTTTCAGAAGACACCGCTGCATTCATATCCTCTGTAGTATTCTGCGTCTGGTTTTCTGATACCTGACTCGCCATGGTTTTCCCGGCGGGACTGGCAAATACCAGTACCGCCGTAAACATCAGGGCGCTAAAATATCTACGCCTCATCATCTTTTTTCTTTCCTTTCCTTCGTCCGATAAGCACCAGTCCCCCTGCGCCTATCGCAAAGATGGTTGCCAGTACATACCATTTGAATGAATCTGTAGTATCTCCTGCCTTCGGTTGCTTCAGCCAGTCTGGAACACCCAATCCATAGGATCCGCTGCTTCCATTCGTGCTCTCATAATGCGCATAGATCCGCCCGATACCAACCTTTTTATCAGTTTTTTCATTATAAAGTGTTGTTTCCCCAGCGATGGTTCCGTCATATGAAACAAGGAACTGCCATGGTGCTTCGGACCGCTCATATCCGTTTGCCGGCTCGATCTCCACGATACGGTAAGTTCCTGCCTTACCGGCCAGAACCTTGCACTCTCCTGTTTCATCCGTTCTGCCATGAAATACCACCTGGCCGTCCGGATCAGTCACCTGAAGCAGCGTATCTGGAACCGCTGTGCCGTCTTCTGAATCTTTCTTTTCAAGTATCACCTCCACATTTGGATAATCATACAAGGTCCGATTTTCTGGATTGGTTACTTTACCATCCTTAATATACAGGTACTGCACGGTCGGGTTCAGGTAATATCCAGCCGGTGCCTCTGTTTCCTGATATGTATAGGTTCCGTCTGTCGGCATAGTAAATATCAGATATCCGCTCTCATCTGTAATCCCTTTTAAGTACAGGCTTCCATCCACACTGTAAACAGTAAGCTCTGCTCCGGCCACGCCGATCTGGTTTACTGGATCGTACTTGCGAATGGACAGTTGACGTTTTCCCGGAGTGGTGCCACCTCCGCCGCCACCGCTACTGATTGCATAATTCACGAATCGGATTTCTTTTGTTTCCTGACCCAGTGGCATAATAAACTCCTGATCCTCAGATACCCGGTATCCACCAGGGGCTGATACTTCATGAATGACATAGGTTTCTCCGGCCTTCAGTACACCGTCAATCCGGTAAACCGTACCGTCTGGCACGAAATCAACCAGAACATTTCCGTACAGATCCTTGATCTGTATCCGGCCGCCACTAAGAAGCGTGCCATTTGGATTTACCTTGCCAAATTCTACATGGGTTACATCATCGAACATCTCCACCATATCAATGCTGCCATCTTTGGATACCGTAAATTCAATGTTCTCCGCAACCGAATAGCCATCTTCCGGTCGGATCTCAATAAGTGTATAAGTTTCTCCGGCAATCAGTTTTGCTACGATTTCGTGTGGTGTCGTCGAAGAGGTCCACTCATCCACATTTCCATTCTTATCCTTTATCACCAGATGACAGCCCGGAAGTTCTTCTTTTCCCGTAATTTTCTTCTTGGATACAACCACATGCGTCGGCTTATCCTCCATTTTGACCTGATCGACCGTTCCGTCATGGCTTACTTTAAACTGAATATCTTCCGCATAGGCCCAACCGTCTGCCGGACGAACCTCCCGTAGTGTATATTCCTCATCTGCGATCAGCTTCTCCTTAATTTCATGCGGCTGGTCCGTAGAAACCCACTCATCTACCACATTTCCATTCTTATCAATGACCTGAAGCGTACAGCCTGGCAGCTCTTTGCTTCCCGTAATCTCCTGTTTGGAAATTACAACATGCGTCGGCTTGTCTTCCATTTTGACATAATCGACCGTTCCGTCATGACTTACCTTAAACGGCACATCTTCCGCATAGGCCCAACCATCTGCCGGACGAACCTCTCGCAGCACATAACTCTCATCAACTACCAGTTTTGCAACGATTTCATGCGGCTGGTCCGTAGAGATCCACTCCTCTACTACGTTTCCGTCCTTATCTACGACCTGAAGCAGCGCACCCGGAAGTTCCTCACTGTTTGTGATCTTCTTTTTAGATAACACGATGTGAGTAGGCTTATCCACCATGATCACCCGGTCCACCGTACCATCCTCATTTACGGTAAAGGTAACATCTTCCGCATAGGAATATCCAGGTGCCGGGCTTTTTTCAACCAGTCTATAGGTCTTTCCCGGTTCCAGGAATTCTTCAAGGCTTTCCGCTACGTCAGAGCTGGTCCAGCTGTGAATCAAGTTATTTTCCTCATCGTATAATTCCATTTCACAGCCAGGAAGCTCTTTACCACCACCAATTTCCGTCTTTGAGATCATAACTTTGGTTTTCCGGTCCGCGGCTGCAATGCCCTCAACATTCACAGACTGGCCCAGAATTGTACTGATCTTATTTGTCGGAAGGCTGTCCCCATTTGCGAATACGGTTTCTTCCATAAGCACATAGGTTTCTCCCGGCTTAAATATCGTGCGTTTCGCCGTATCCTCAATATTTCTGGTAAATCTGGCTCCGTTTCCGCGAGTTGCATCTACACTTCCGGACGTCATTTTCTCCGTATGGTGCAGGCCATTCTCGATCTTTTCAATCTCATAGGTCACATTTTTATAGTAACCCGGATCGATCTTGACATATTCATTACCAGAGAGGCTGATGGTATCACCACTCTTTATCATGCCGGTCCTGCTGCCGCTGTATGAATATGTGCCTGAAAGTTCCCTTCCTGTCGATGTGTCATAGAGTTTTACCCTAAATGATGTTTTCTGATCTTTATACCTCTCCTTTCCGGATCCCGTAAGTTCGTTGAACAATACTACCTTTCCATAAGTTAATACCGGCACTGTCTTCTGGGTTTCCCTTACAATTCCGTTATATTCTGCTTTTGCCTTAATCGTAGATGCCTCACCACTTACCTGTGTTGTAAAAGCAGCGTATGCAGCTTCACCTGGCGCCACGCTCTCAAAACGGAATACCAGTTTTTCTCCGTCAAAAGTTCCTGTTCCTGGATCAATGATGCTTGTATCTGCATCGACAGTCACGGTTAATACCATATCCGCCTTTTTATGATCCGTGTTGATCACGCGGATTCTTTCAAAAATTGCCTGGTCCGGCGCTAATGCACTGGCGCCATCCGCAGACAGTCTGGTTATTACCAGATCATCTTTCTGCAGAGGATTTTTCACTTGCTTTTCCTGATTGTCCGCATCTGGAAGAAACGCAGTGATCTTGGTTCCGTCCGCATAAGATAAGGTCACATTTACACGGTCAATTTCTCTGGTTGGAATTTTAATCTCTTCATTTTCATCAAACCAGAATGTTTTGGTGAACCGATCCGTCACAAGAATGGTTCCGTCGGAATATCTGCAATACTCTGTAATGGTATAGGCCGATCCTTCTGACACGGAAGAAAGCGGTTTTCTTATCACATGTTTCTCGCCGACACCGATCCAGCTTTCTACCAGGTCTTTGTTTGCGTCCGTCAACTCATAATATATCTGGGTCACATAACGGCCCTTCAGTTTTACCTGCTCAATGCTTGTGGTATCACGATTAATCGTATCCAATTCATAATCATTCTTTGATACCCGTTGGATTTCAATACTCTCCATCTGGTTAGAAAGGCCCTGGATACTCCTTCCATCACTGGATACCGTAAACAGTACCGGCTTCATCAGATTCCACCCATTTGGCGCAGCATCTTCCACCAGAATATAGGTATGCCCTGCAATAAGTCCGATAACCTCATGCCTCTTCTCCGATTTTCTGGTGGTCCAGGTCGTAAACGGTGCATCTTTATCATATACAGGCTGATCGTGTTCATCTTTTCCTGTCACTTCATAAATGGAAAGAATTGCCCCATCTATAAAAGCACCTTCTGTATTGTCATCCCCTAAAGCATCGAAGTCCTGCTTACTAAAATACAGCCTGGTCTTCTGATCCTTTACGCTTTCCTGATGAATTACTACCGTCTCATGGGCAAAGCTCTGGCCGTCACTCTGTTTCGGCTCAAACTGCCAGGTGATGATTTCCGGATTTACACTATAACCCTCCGGCGCTGCAATCTCCTGTAACGTATAGGTATAAGGAATGATGCTTCCATCTGGCTGCATCTCACCAACAGGAAGATCCTGCACGATGATGACTGCCTCTGTTCCATAGATCATGTTTGTGGAAACCGGCTCATCCAGTTCATCCCTTTTATAGGCTTTGATCTCAAATGTCGCTCCGGCAAGTCCCTGACCGTCTTCTCCAGTCTTGGTGATAGAAAGCGCACCTTTCACCGCTTCATTGACTGCCCGGATCGTCTGTACCGAATCATCCAGATGATACTCAAATCGTACCGGTTCTGCTAAGGTATAATAATCCGGTGCTGACAGTTCTACTAAATAATAGATACCTTCTGCCAGGCCCGTTTCAATATGAAGCCTTAAATCTCCCACCTGATATCCTTCCGGGATCCTGCCATTTACTTTATCTGTCACTGTATAAATGCCGTCCGCTCCGGTTACCCATTGGCTGACCAGATACTCCTCAGACTGGTTCAGATTTCCTGATAAATCTGCTCTATACAGGGCCATGACAGCACCAGCCAGTTCCCCGGTCACACCAACAGCAGATTTAGAAAGCCAGATCTGCCCCGCCAGATCTTCGATGTGATACTGCTGGATCTCCTTCCGGTTCTCCACTACGATCACCTGGGCATCTGCTTTTAAAAATCCATCGGGAGCCTTGGTTTCTACAAGGACATACTTTTTCCCTGCAGGCAGGCCATTGATCCTTCTGGTGCCTCTGTCCGTAAGGTAGGTATCCGCATAAGCATTTATATGCTCCAATTTCTGATAATCAAACTGGTAATCAAAGACGGTTTCCGGCAAATTGCCAGATACTGCCACGCGTATAGTCTCCCCGTCGCTTGTAATCATGGTAAGGAGTGCTTTCGTTGCAAATCGGTCATGACTTCCTCCGGCGCTTGCCGCATCCATTACTGTTTTAGATGTGACGGTTGCAGATTTTTCCTGTCCATTCTCCTTCCAGCCAAACAGTGAAAGATCCACACCATAGGACGCATACGCTTTTTCAAATGCATCGCGGAAATTCTGATAATTCTCAACGGTGCCGCTCTTAAATGATGCCAGAACACGGGCATCATATACCGGCGTGCCATCCACATCGTAAATAATTTCACCTTCTGCATTTACCACTGCCTGTTGGAGACTAAATTCTGCTCCAGACAGCTGGACTTTTTCTCCATGCTCATCTGTAAAGAATTTTTCAATCTCAACCTTTGTGCTATCATTCTTCATGCAGGCAATTTCAACTTCTGACTGATCACCGATCGTAACTTCCACTGGATCTGCTGTCACAAAACCTTCCGGCGTTTCAATCTCTTCCAGCAGATAATCTCCTGCCGGGATCCGCTCGAAATAGGCCGGTTCATTTCCGCTTACCCACTCCGCAGTATTCCATACCGGATTGGAAGCAGTACTGTTTGAATCTTCCCAAACCAGTGGAGTATCCTGTGTTTTTACCATATAATATCCCTTTGGATATTTTTCCGTATCCACACTATATACCCGTCTGGCCGGATACAGCGCCAGTTTTGCTCCAGGAACAGAACTGTATGTATAGGAAGCAATATCACCAGTCACCACCTCGCGCTCATACGGTTTCTCTCCCGTTTCCGGATGTTCATGGTCCATATCCAGAACTGTCATTTTGGTATCCTGCGGCGCATGGATCTTACTAATTTCAATCTTTGTGGTCCGGTCAACCATCTGAACATGCTGAAGTTCTCCCGTCTCCGCAACAGTAATGCCGCTAGGCAGCCCCTTCACATACCCCTCCGGTGCCTTTAACTCCTCCAAAATATAGGTTCCGCTCGGAAGGCGTTTTAAAACATCTGCCTGACCGTCCATTTGGAACGTATCGAATGGATCATTTGGAGTCTTGTCGGAGCTGAGCCAGGTGTTTTCAAGGATGTATCCCTCACCCAGCCTGTGATACAGATTTTTCCTGTTCGGAGACTCTTCATCCCAGGAAGAATCATACAGTTCATCGTGTTCATTGATGCGGTACGCATTCTGGTTATATTCTTCCAGATTATCTGAATCCTGGTGTCTGACAAAATCTCCATTTCGGTCATAAAGATCCTCACCCTTTTTGTAGGTTTCTGAACTTCTCTGGTAATACAAAACCAAACCATGGTCATCATAGACTGGATTGAGCTCATTTAAGAAATCACCATTATTATCATCTACCAGGACAGAGCCATTCATATCCTGCTTAAAACGGTTCTGCTCAATGCTACTCTCTTCGTGTGATTGCTCCCCATTTCCTTTCCAGGTTCCAGTAATATGGCCGGACTCTGTATGGGTATACGACGGTTTATCCGCATCCGGTATCTCCGCGGTGGAATTATTTACCACATCCAGCGTTTCATCCTCTGCATAGCCGTCCTTATTTTCGCCCACCGTAGCAATACGGGAAGTCGTAACCTTATCACGAGCAATCACATTTCCAAATTCATCCTTCCTTACGTTGACTGGCCATACCAAAATTCTTACCGTTCCGTCTTCACAGTATTCTTCGATATATGCCATTCCTGTTGCCGGATCAACCAAAGCATCGCGGTACCCGTCTTTATCCAAATGATAGATTTTGGTGCCTGCCTCCACTTCAAGCTGCTTATCATTCTTACGGTATTTTACCCTTGTAAAATCGCCTTCTGTAATCTCTAAATACGGAACTCCATTCTTAAAGACATACATTGAATGATCGCTGTCACTCTTTGCGAAATTTCTGCGGTCCCGTTCTGCCTCTTCCACAGGCGTCAGTTTGTGCATTCTGTCATACACATAGGTAATGAACTGTCCGTCAATATAGCGCTCCTGATATGGATCCAGTCCATCCAGGTCATAATATAAAATATCTGTATCCGGCCGCTGCAACGTAACCGCAGACCATACTCCGCCGGTAGCTGAAATGGAGTTTCCGTCCTTGTCAATGCCGACCGGGAAAGTTACTTCCAGTTCTTTACCTGCTTCATCCTTTTCACGAACAAACTCTACCTTTTCGCCGGCATACCCCTGCTCGATATACATTCTGGTGATATTGTTCGTGAGATTTCTTTCAATCTTCAGTCCTTTATAAGTCTCATCTCCCTCAAATCCAGAGCGTTCTACAGGAATTGCATCAAACAATGTCATCAATGCCCCTGCTACGTAGCCATTTTCATCATCTGCAGTTTCAAGAGTTCTGGTAACATATCCATAGCCCGCAAATGTTCCGTGGGAATAGACAATTTCCACCTGTTCTCCTGCTGCCTTGCGTTCCTCTAAATACTCCAGGGTTCCTTTCTGCCATGCATATCCTAAATATTTTCCATCCCGGTACGCATAAACCAGGTCCGGATTTTTTCCGATCTCGCTGTATTTTCCATCCACACGACCGGAAATCTTATAGCTGACCGTCTTGTCCGCCGTTGTATTGGCTTTCTCTGCAGAGGATTCTTTTACCTTTTCAACCTCCAACCGGATCGGAGTATTCTCCACATAGACCTGCGCCACGTTTACTTTGTCTTCCGGTTTGTTTGCATTGGTTGTCTGGTGGTCCGCATCATCCTCATAAACGACTGCCAGGACCCGATTATCCTTTGCTCCTTCCTTATAATAAGTGATCTTGTCGCTGTAAACCTCGATCGCGATTGGCTTACTCCGCGCGTATCCGGCTGGCGGATCCACTTCCGCCAGGACATAAACACCCACGCCTAAAGGCTGCGGCAGCTCCAAATAACCGACATTCTGGTCCTGATAAGAAGATCCCGTGTCTGTCATCTCATCCCGCATCAGGCCGTCCCTGGTTGTTGAATAGGTTTTAAAGGCTACAGTCTTATTCCCGTATTCATCTCCCAGGACAATCTGCTCATCCTCACTGCAGGTCGGTGTGCCCTCCGGCACGGTGCCACTATACAGATCACCGATGCCATTCTCTTTTCCGGTAATGCGATCAATCCACCTTGCAATCCGGCCTTTTGCAATCGGCCGGATGTCGATAGCCCCCATTGCCGTTAAGAATTCTTTTGTTCCGGTAAACTGCGTGGGTTCTGTCGTAAATTTTACGGTTCCCTGACCACTCTCACTGTCATCACGGGATGCCGCATACAGATTGAAAAGTGCACCGTCGTGAAGGATATTCTCATGGGTTTCTGAGTCAATCTTTTCTATTCTAAGCTTTGCCGTAAAGAAGCGGTTCACAAACTTATCGTAAGCAAATCCCCGATATGTTGCGTTTCCTCCCTGAGTCGGCTCTTCATCTGTCACCTCTGCCTGTTCATCCGTTGATGCAACCACGCTATACGGAACCAGCATGGCAGCATATTTCCCGTCATAAGCTGTCTGCATTCCTGTCATCGTTGCAACATGATCCCGGTACTGGATTCCTAACCGGTTATCTGCCGTAATATCCGCACCCGGATATGGAACGTCATCGGAAAGTCCCGCATCTTCAGACAGGGAACTATACCGGTAATTTTCTGAAATTCCTTTTCTGCCGCTCTGTCCCTCTGTCAGATAATAGGTAACTTCGGCAGCAGAACGATCATTTTCCGGATTATAATAATTTTTCAGCGGCCGCCATGGGCTTTGCGTCAATGCAAAATAGTTACCGGCTTCTGCCCGAACCCCATTTGTGATCTCATTTAGATCAAGGCCATACTTATAAACTTCAAAATCCCCATGATGATTATGGGCCTGGATCTTATGGTCCTCCTCACCAAACCGGATCTGATATTTCTGTTCCAGCTGCTGCATGGAATCAGCCCGGCCATAATTATAGAAAGAATTGAGTGTTTCCGGAGTTTCCTGTGATGCATCATAAGATGCATACACACTCGGCAAAGTTACTTCCCTTGGCTGATCAATCTGATAATGCCGGTTTTTAAAATCCTTCAGTTCATCAACATGCGGCTGCTGCTCTGCCACCACATAGATTCCATACGGTAAATATTTCGATAACCCATAGGCATATCCACCGTCTTTTGAAAGATCTTTATCTCCATAAATCGTATTGGCAGCCAGTGTTGTTGTATCATGGTCGCTGCCTCCGTTTGCCTCGCTATCCCAGTGAATTGCGTAAAGCTCATCAAGATCATACGCAAAGAACGGCTTCAAATAATTTTCTGCTTTTTTAATGGCCTGGCGGAGTGCCAGATCATACGTTTCTTCACTGTATGCCGTCGCACCAGCACTGGCCTTCTTCTCTCCAGTACCTGCGTCTACCTCCTGCACCAGTTTTTTTACCTCATCATCCAGGTACCAGCTGATTGCAAACTGACGCACCCGGTCAGATACCCTGGCATTATCCAGCTGCTCTTCGGTACGGTTTATGAGATTTCCAATCGGCTTATAACTTGTGTAGGTCGGATGATTTTCATCCCATTTATCTCCATTGGAAACGCTGATCGCATCAAAAAACTTCTCATAATTGTAATTTTTGACCGTTCTTGTGCTGTCACCGTCCTCGACCCGATAGTCTGCCATTTCCAACAGTCTTGTGTAACCCGTGTTTGCCTCATCACTGATCAGACCGTTATGGTAATCATACAGAGCCGTATTGGCAATCGCTGCATCATTAGAATTTTTAAACAGCGGATCTGTCTGATGAGGAACCTTTGTATAGATCTTATTGACCAGCATTGGAAACGCTTTATTTGCGGCAAGCTGCTCAGCATCAGTCCGTTCAGTTCCCATACGGTCCTGCCATACAATTTCTCCATTTTCATTCCGGTACAAAGCTTCCAGATTTGACTTCAAATAGGTTTTGAAACGGAAATTATCAAGCTTTTTCGCCGAATGGTCCGATGCTCCATTCCCTTCATGGTTACCAAATAAGCGACTCCACCAGTCCTCATGGACTTCACTGTAGGAGTTCGTATTGCGGTAACTCTTCTCATCAATCGTTTTTGTTACTTTGATCTGCTGACTGATGATCCTCTCTTCTACACCTACAGGTTCCTTTCTGGTGTTCGTCCCCGGCCGTTCTGCCCCATCCTGAAATACATAGTCCTGGACCGGATAATCAAGGGCCACCGATTGTACATAAGAATTTTCCTGGCCTACTAAAAGGCTGCGATAGTTAAGGTATGCTTTTACGCTGGAACCTTTTGCCAGATAATAGGAGGCGCTACCAACCTGAATGCCGGCAAGTTCTTTTGAAATTCCAAAATCTGTGCAATCCTGCTCAGTCAGTGAAATGAACCGGGATGGAAGTTTCAGCGTATACTCATAACGTGCTGCTGCCTCGTCATTATGCTCCGCTCCATATCCATCCGTATAATTACCAGTCTGATGGGCAATCCACACATTACCTTCCTTTGTGAGAGGGATCTCCGTCCACTTGCATTCATTTACTTCCACGGAAATCTTTTCTGTCCGCTCCACATAGGTTACCTTCGGAATTTTAATGCCATTTTTATCCAGAGGTGTTTCCCCGGTTTTATAAAATTCAGTTTCGGTTACGACACCATTCACGATATCCCCGTTCTCATCTGCCTGTACAGCGGGAGAAAGGATCGCATTGACGGTGCCGTCCTCGTTCGTGGAAAAATTCTTCATTTCACCGCGGGGATCATAAATGGCATCCTCGCCGTATGCAACATAAATAGCTCTTGGCCGCATGCTGTGGTCTGCCGGCATACTTGCTACCCGGTAAAATATCGCATCCCCTGAAGAACCGTCTGCCGGAACATAAAAGAGCATCGGATAATTGGTCCGGTTTGCGTATAAACCGACCGTCCAGCTGTCCGCATTTTCTTTGATATAATCTACTCCACCATAATTGTAATAATCATGGGTATTGTAATAATCCAGAATAGAAACAATCAGTGAAGATAACGATACTGCGTCTCCGTCTGTTCCTTCCTTATTGATCGTCAATGTTACAAGAGGAGAACCGCATACCGTTTTATCAGCTGCGCTTCCAGCGCTGACACCGGATATACCATAGGTATCCGTCTCACCTTCCCATACACCGCGGTCGAATACCAATTCATCCATGCTCGAATAAGCTGTAACTCCGCTTCTTTTATAGTTCGGTGAGCTTTTTCCATTTGTGCGAAGCGCCTGCTCCACCTTGATTTTAAGAAGCGCAAAGTCATTATCCACATCTGGTACAGATGCGAGTCTTAAAAGAAGTTCATCATCAGACATTCCTGGCACAGATGCCAGGATTACATCCGTAACTTTCGCAGGATCCAACCCTTTTCGGGTCACACGGATTACGTTTTTCGCAGTAAAATTCACATTGGTCGTTTTGGTTTTAATGCTTCCATCTGCATTATATTTCGGGTACTGATGGTCGTTTTCCGCCACAACATACTCCGGCAGGCCAAAAATATTTTTGACTGGCACTTCATCATAGATACCCGTACCGGCCTCTACCTCTTTCGTCGTAGAAATACTGTCCTTCCGGTAAAGTTTTGCTCCCTCCGGCAGATTTCGAAATACAAGATCAAATCCCGAATCCCCTGTTTTTTCACTTTCAGCTGTAAAAAACAACTGGTTGTAATCAGGATCTTCCACATCTCCAGTCGACTCATCACTGATCTGTTCCTCCGCGGTAAGGATTCCCACAATTCCAGCGTAACCGGTCAAATCGCCTGGAACTCCCGCATTTACATCCTGGCCCAGATTGGTTTGCTGCTGCATTCGGTTTCCAATCGACAATTCATATCCCTCAGAGCGGGTCAATTCCTTTACGTAATAATCCCCCAGGATCAGCGGTCTTCCAATCCAGCAGTTTCCATTCGCCAGTTTGTAATCCGGATAAGTCCTTACCACATCTGCGTCCGCCGTATACTCATCGTATGCTTCTGCATGATCATAGAGATTTTGTGGAGATGCTGCATTCCAGCCCTGGCCACGGTCCACGATCTTACCCTCTTCATAGTCATAGATCATTCCTGGTGCTTCCGTAAAGGCCATAAACGAAGCATCGCCATTTTTATCCGTTGTCGTGACTGCCACCAGATCATTTGCCATATAAACGATTCCCGTTTTTCCGTCCGGATGAATAATATCCGCTGCTGCAAACAGGCCATACACAGCTCCTTCTAATGTGGCATCTCCCTGGGTATCTCCATAGGAATCATATGCGTCGTTTGCCCCATTTTCCAGATCCAAATCCCGCTTATTGATATGGATTTCGCCCTCTGTCCGGTGATCATAGATACGCCACATATTTCCGCAGCCATCTTCATCATTGCAGTGACTAAAATGATCCGCCGGTCCTGGTGTAATAAGTACGCCCACGCTCGGTGAACCCTTTGCCGTGCTGTAGGCACTTTCAAACAATTCTTTACCAGATCCTGAAAGCTGCGCATAAAGGGAAATGTCCGGATCATCACTTCCGGATACAGTCAGATCACCCTCTTCCCTTTGCTTAGTAAATTCTACATACGCCACATAGGTCGCATTGGAGTCTGACGCAAGATCTACCTTCCTGCCGCCAAGAGCCTCTATCTCTCTGATTCGTTCTTCATCCTCAATAAATTCCTGTTCATCTTCAATATCGTCATCAAGGAATTCTTCTGAATCAATGTCTGCCAATTCTTCTTTTGAGAGATTTTCCTCATTTTTCAAATCATGATTATCTTTTACAACATCCTGAATTGGCGTTTCTTCCTTAGACGGCCTGCTTTCCTCTTCATCAGAAACATCCTCGGAATTATCGTCCCTGGTTTCTACGGCAGAAACCGGCTCCGCTTCTATATCATTGCCTGCAACACGCTCCGTTGTCTCTGCGTAAACAGTCATAATACCGAAAAGTTTTTGAATGCCTTTTTCAATCCAGCCGGAAAATACCTTTCCTTCAAAGGTTTCCAATCTCGCAGACACATCTCCAACCGCGCTGTCCAGCTCTTTAGAAGCTGCGTCATCCACACTGCCTAAATTTTCCAGGTCTCCAGAGCTATTACCTGTTTCGGAATCATTTTTCTCAGGCTCATCTTTTGAGTCCGTATCTGATATTCCGCCGTCAGGGTTCTCTACCTCACCTTTATCCTCCTGATTTTCCTCATCCTTATCCGAAGCTTCCGTGGAATCCAAAATTTCATCATCGGAACCCGATGAATCTTTATTATCACTGTCGTCGGAATCCGTTGTTTCATCTTCTCTGTCCACCGTCTCATGATCCTGAAATTCCTCATCATCTGATTTTTTTGTATCCGCAGCCGAGCCATCCACACGCTCCGGTGCCTTTGTTTCTTCAAGCTCCACTTCTTTTTCGATCTTAAATATTTTTGTAAAAAATGAAATGGCCTTTGAAAGAATTCCTTCTTTCTTCTCTTTCTCCAGTGCCGGAACATCCAGATCTTCTCCCGTCAGCTCCGCATACTCGGACTCCGTGATACTATGAACGGCGCCCTGCTCCACTCTACTCGTGAAAGAATCTGTCTCTGGAGTAGCATCTTCGTTGATCTGGATCTGATTGCTGTATTCATTCGCGAAAAATGAATTTGCACCATTTTCCGAAGAATCCGTTGTGATCACCTCAATAGGAAGGTCATCATTATGCAGATCGTGGAGAATATACCCATTTCGCGCGGTATCCTCCTGATAGGTATAGCTGTATTTCAAAGCAATAAATTTATTGTATGTCGCTTCCGCATCCTGCTTACAGCCAGAATTTACATAGGAATCCTCCCCGGATGCCGAACTGGTCGGCCCTGCATTCGGAGTGCTTCCCTCCTCGCCGCCGCTTGATGCAATGAAAGAGATTTCTCCCTGGCTGACTTCCGACATCAGCCAATGAAAGTGGACTCCCTCATAGGTACCTGCAGATGCAGTTTCGTCGCACGCATCAAAACATTCCAGCCAGCCACTTGCAAGTCTTCGGTTTTCTTCCTTTGCTTCATCAATTTCGTCCTGATTTGTAACTTCTCCTTCCTCATCTTCTTCCTCTTCCGGGACTTCGACAAAAGCCGGTGCCGGATGTCCATCACAGAAGGTTTTATCGTAATGATATTTGTGCTCTACAGTATTGGATGCATAACCCTCTTCATTGGTCGTAACGGTCGCAACAAACCGATAATCATCCCATACAACCGGATTATCCAGGTATTTTGACAGATACATTTCATGATCTGTTCCACCATACAGTTCTACTGCTCCGTCACGTTCCAGATTGACCTGGTCCTTATCATCAAAACGCTCATAAAACCGGAAACTTGATCCCTCCAAAGTTTCTCCCGTTTCATGATCATACTTAGTCAGCTGCGTATTATAAGTAGAAGTCCAGTCCTCCTCATGCCGATAACAGTTAAATTCAAGGCTGCCACTGCTGGAGGTTCCAGATGGATACGATGGCGTATTTCCACCATTCCCACCAAAACCTTGCTGGCCCCAGAAAATTCCTGTACCGAAAACTCCTGATGCTCCCACGGACGCATAATACACACTGCTAGGAAGAGCCATTTCCACGTATGCCAGTCTCTGATGCTGCTGGGCCGGCACTACCCCAATTCGCGGGAATTTCTTATGCTGACCAGCACACTGCTGAAGCACCCACAGCTGCAGACACTGTTCATACAAATCTCTGGCCGAAGCGAATGTTCCCATTGCCGTTTCATACCTTGTTCCTATTGGATCAAACTGCACATATAACGGAGTCGGGCTGTTTCCAGGATTGGTAAAGATAATCTCCGTATCCGTTTTTACATACGTCCAACCATTCGGAATTTCAGATACGTAGGAGCCGGCCTCCCCCGTCGCAGAAAATTTCAACGGTACCGACTGGATAAACCCGGCATCTGAGCCGTCCTGCGCAAACTTAATACTTAAGGTTCCATCTACTGCTACCGCTGTTTCCGGAGTGGTATGGCCTGCCAGAGTTGCCGGAACCAGTCCACCCATTGTAGCCCCAGCGGAACTACTGCTTAGTAACCCGGCTGTTTCCAACAATTTGTCTGCATTATCACTCCAGACCTTTACCCACGGATATTTTGCCCTGGTGGCAGCACTGTGTAAATACAGCTTTAAATCATCCTTTGTTACTGGTGATGTCATTGGCAACAACCCTAATGATACCGCTGCCTTCTGAAGCTGGTTTAACGCTTTATTAAGATCCTGGCTACCGCCTTGACTCACCGCGAATGATAGCAAGGCAAAAAATATCTGCCCAGCCTCTGCTTCGCTCAGTGACTCATACGGGCTTACATATACGTATCGATCTGCCACTCCCAATGCATTATTCGGTGACATTCCGTCAATACAATACTGGCGAAATCCAGAGTCCTTAATATAAGCCTGCATCGTATCACCATATGTCGCAGCTTCACTGGAGATGAAAAATGCCGGGATGTTATTTAACACTGGAGACGTACTGAGAATAAATGCAAGCATCCCTGCACAAATTCGATTTTTGTTCCTTCGAAGTTTTTTCATCTTTATCTACTCTCTTTCCCTTTTTGTAATTTAAAAAAGCAGGCCATCAAAACTGATAGCCTGCTCACAAATATCTATTCTATTATTTCCAAAGATTTCCGTATTCTTCATAGCTCATTCCCAATTGCGACTGGATCTGTTCGTCTGTATAGTCTGGGAATAAATAATGAAAATACTCTCTCCATGTAATTTCACCTTTTTGGGCTTTTTCTCCCATATCTAACTGTTCCTGCAATATTTGCGCTTCTTCTGATGCAAAATACTCGTTTTTATACCGATCTCTCTCCGCCGCATAATCAACGGCCTTGCAGTTCTTCACCCCATTATTGGTTGGATCAACCACGTACCAGATTTCTCCGATCTGTACCAAACACCGCTTATGATAGGCCGAAGACTGATATGCTTCACATCTGACGCCTACCAGCTTACAAAGCTCTGCCAGTTCATTTGAAAACTGTTCACACATCCCATGTCTGGTACGAAGGACCAACCACCGCTCTTTACTGCGATTGTATCCCGCATCCGCATCATAGATATTTCCATGGTATGCTGCCCCGACTCTTTCAAAAGCTTTCTGGTATCTGGTATATTCATCTGCATGGATCCAGTCAAAACTATGAAGAAATTCCTGCAAAAGTGGATATGCCTCATCCATGTAATTGTTGTATGGTGTCTTATATTCTCCATGCGCATTTAAAATACTCTGTTCCCCTTCTTGCGGAGAATTGTACCATTCTTTTAAGTAATATTCCGGATCCGTAATTTCTGGATGCTGATCACTGAAAATAAAACCGCCGCCCATTACATCCGTTAAATCAGCTCCCGGTAAACATACAGTACCGGCACTGACTTCTGCTGCCACTTCTGAAGTTCCTGCGTATACTGACATATTCATAAACATCGCTGCGGTCAAAGCCGCACACAAAATGGTTAGTCTTTTCATAAAGCTTCTCCCCTCCTTCTCTGCTCTATAATCACTGTATACGATCCATGATGATATGTAAACTACCTACCTGATTCAAAAGCCCTTTTGAACAAAAATCATGACTATCGAACATCAATTATAGAAATTTCTTTCTCTTCCCATGCTGCGGAATATGAATATCTCAATCTGTTTGAATAAAAAAACAGGCCACCAAACGATAGCCTGTTTCTCCCATAGCCTAATTTACATGCACCATGCTCTTTAAATACTCAGCGAGCATATATAATGGAACATTAATAAGCCAGTCTTCTTTTTTATAATTTACCATGCTGCTTCGAACCGCCATGTCCGGCTGATATTTATCACAAAAAGCTTTCAGGCTCTTTGCACGAAGATTTTGTTCCGCTTTTACTTCAATCGGGATGCAATCAAGATCTCCCTGCAGCATGAAATCAATTTCACCCGTTGAACGTTCTGTCGCAAAATAATAGAGTGGATATCCAGCTGCATGCAACTCCTGCGCGACATACTGCTCTGTGAGCGCCCCTTTGAATTCTTCAAAAATACGGCTGCCGTCAAGCAACAATCTGGCCGATAAACCGGCCTTCGCTGTTAATAATCCCACATCAAACATGAACATCTTGAAACTGTTCATCTCCATATATGCAATAAGTGGAATATCCGGCTTTGATACCCTGTAGCTTCTCAAAATCAATCCTGCATCTTCGAGCCACTGTATTGCAAGCTCAAAATCTTTAGCTCGTGCTCCTTCGCGCAGCGCACCGTACATGAACTTTCGGTTTTCCTTCGCCAGTTGGGACGGAATTGAATTCCAGACCATCATAATACGCGGAACAACCTCTTTGGGAGCATGCTTGCTGAAATCTTCCTCATAGTACGTGAGAAGATTGTTCTGGATCTCACGAACTTCATACAGATCATCGGAATCAATATAAGTCTGTACCACCTCTGGCATTCCGCCCACATAGTAATACTTCTTCAACAGATCCACGTACTTTCCTGCATATGCATTGATCAGCTCATAGTCCTGGGCCTTAAGTGTTTCATACAGCCCATTTTCACCAACCGCCAAAAGAAATTCACTAAAACTCATTGGACAGAGTTTTAAAAAATCCACTTTTCCCACCGGAAAGGACGTTCCCTGATGCAATGCAACACCGAGCAATGAACCGGCTGCAATAATAGAATACTGTGGCGCGTTCTCATAAAAATACTTTAAAGATGCCAGAGCCTTTGGTGCTTCCTGAATCTCATCAAAAATAATCAGGGTATTCTCTGCCTGAAAACTTTTTCCGTATTCTATTTTAATTGCCGACAGGATCCTCTTCAAATCAAAATCCAGTTCAAATACGTCCTTCATCGCCTTATTATTATCAAAATTGATATAGACGGTTTTTTCATAGAATCTGGCTCCAAATTCCTTCATGATCCATGTTTTGCCGACCTGTCTTGCCCCCTGTATGATCAAAGGCTTTCTATTCTTTTTCTTCATCCACCGTTCCAACTTAGTAAACAGTTCTCTTTCCATAAAAAACCTCCTCCAAAACGCATATGTTTCCTACCGCCGTTTTAATTATAACATTTTTTCGGCTGTAATTCTAATTATTTTAACATTTTTTCGGACGTTATTTTATAAATCTTAACATTTTTTCGGCTGTTAACATGGAATATAAAACATTTTTTCGGTGCTTCCAGTATTTCAATTATAGTCAAAAAACGTTATTCATATTCCGCAGCATGGGAATTTTCCATACTGCATATTCTTTTGCTATCATACTATTCAGTTTTCAAGGTACACACCGCGCCTGCGGAAACTGAACCGTATCCCTTTGACAGCATACGATTCCCTGCATTGTTATTGCTGCTCATCTTTATTCTTTTCTTTCTCTGTCAAGCCAACTTTTCTTACATAATCCCGCATCTTTTCTTCCCTGGCATCAACCCTCTTTTTTAGAATTTCATACAATTCAAAAAGTAATTTCCAATCTTTTGCGGATTCTTCATCTTGATTGTTTCCCGGCTTTTCCAACGGCAGCTCCCCCTGTGTATGGTCACTTATTTTTTGATGGCGGTGCCCTTAGCAGGGCACCACCAAAATAATAAATACACCTGGTATATTTATTTTGTCTGAACTACTCCATTCACAACCCAGATACCATCTACATTTAACTGATATCCGTCAATTTCACAATTTCTTTTCATGGCTCCTCTGGTTCCATCAGAGACGGGGTTAAAGTAATAACACATTCCGTCAATCCAATACCAACCGGTTACCATACGTCCCTGTGTACCATCCGATACCGGGTTCAAATAGTATCTGTTTCCATCGACATCTGTAAACCAGCCTGTCACCATATAACCGGATTCATCAAACCGGAACCAGTCATATTCCTGCTGGCCTTTGGTTTTATCCGCATATGGATTATAAATTGCTGCCCATTTAGATGCATAAGTACGTGTATCATCGCGGAACATCCATTTATGCTGCTCAGTTTCTGTCCATGTTCCTCGCACAACATATTCCGGCAGACTGCTGGCAGCAGGTGTTGTGCCGGAGGTGGCTACTGCCTTTGAGCTGTGGCTTCCGCCACCGCCACCACCTCCGCCGCCACCGCTGGAGGATGATGAATAAGTTGTCTGGTCGGATACTGTAATTTTTAATGTCACAACGGTGCTGTCTGAACCAGTCGCATCCGTTCCGGTAATAACCGCCTGAATTGTTCCCGTATACGGACTTACACACGCCTTTCTGATCCACTTCAGACCAGCATCCTGAACTGGCCGGATCGTTCCGTCTGCAGAAACCTGCAGCACAGATGTATTGGAAGAACTGTAAGTAACCGGTCGTTTTTCCTGATATGTTGTTGCAATCACCTGTTTCTGCGGCATATCACCAAATGTATAGATTGGAGAGTTTCTTCTTCCGGTCATCGTGAGTACCAGATCCAGAGTTTCTGTTTCCGGCATCTCAATACACCTTGCAGCATAATTTAAAACGACCGTGGTTTCGCCCACTTTCTGACCGTCAACAGTCGTTGCAATCGCTTTGATCGTCTTGGTTCCAGTATACGGCGCTACATGCTCAGCATCCTTAATCCACTGTGCATTTGGATTCGGTGCCAGAAGACCGGTCTGGGAAATACTTGCCACATCCGTATCCGATACGGACCAGATTACTTCACGGTTATATGGTGTATGTAAAGCATCTGAACTACAATCCGGCAGTACGGTGCAGCTAAGCTGTACCGGATCAAATCCAGTCCGGGTTTTCACTGCAGAATTAATATCACCCTCTTTGGTTGCCTGAAGATCAAATTTCACCTGTTGCTGGCCCATCTGAACACTTTCCGGGTGAATGACGGTCTCATCCACTGTGACAAATTTCAATGTAACCTCGCAGTCTGCGGTCTGGTGGCCATTCGTAGCATCCTCACTGGTAACGGTCACATGCTCTACCTGCGTTGCTGTTCCGGAGAGCTTCTCATAAGGATCCGCATCCCGCTTCTGATTATCTGCATTAATGACATTCTGGATCCATGCAGGGTTATCAGCGCCATTCGGATCATACTTTGCTTCCACTTTCAACTCATGCTCAAAGCTTCCCTGTGGAGTAATCTTTAAATACTGTTTGGGATTCTCATCTTCCCAACGCACATTCTGGGTAAAACTCTGGGCCGGTCTGAGACTTGCTGCCAGGATCTGCGGTTCATCTGCAAAAATGGTTTCTGTCGGATTTTTCCGGTCTCCAGTGAGTTTCCTGGTAATGGTATAAG
This sequence comes from uncultured Clostridium sp., assembly GCA_900543885.1. GTDB lineage: Bacteria > Bacillota > Clostridia > Lachnospirales > Lachnospiraceae > Enterocloster. The sequence continues at coordinate 42,519 of UQTA01000006.1, read as the reverse complement.
TGATATTGTTCTTGTTTAATTCCACTCCTTCAACGCGGAGCGTTGTCTCATCCACAATCTTAAAATCAACCGTGACGGTCACATTTCCGTAAACAGATTTATGATCCGGTGAGGTGTCTGCATTGGTTGAAGCTGTCAAAATTGCATTTTTGCTGGTTACAGTAGCTGGAATTGCGCTTAAGTAGTTATTATCCTGCTGCGCTTTTACCGCTTTATTTAACAGGCCATTGATCCAACTGCCGGCCATATTCGGTTTGATCTTTGCAGCCGTCTCCACATAACCTGCATCGGATGCATTTACCACAAGATCGGAATCGTCAATGCTCCAGCTGTGTGTTTTATCCGTACTTGCTCCGGTATCATTGTGTACAGCATTTACAGTAACCGGATTAACATTGATCGCAGAAAGATCATTTCCGGTATACGTTGCAAGCTGATTGTTGTTGCCATCCAATACTACTGTCTGCACCGTCGGATTTTTCCGGTCCCCGGTCCGGGTCTGTACCACATGGAACGTCACATTGGCCGGATCCATGGAAAGTTTTGAGGTTGTCCTGATGTACTCTACATCCAGCTCTGTGCTATGCTCTGGCATTTCAAACGTATATCCCCCACCGGTCTGATACGTCATATCCTGCGGATTTCCGTCCTCATCCGTATAGGTTGGTGGCTTTACGCCGCCAGGCTCATTTTCATCCGTTACCATCTGATAAATGCTTCCATTTGTATTCTTGGCTGCGGTCGTTACATGGACCGTTTCTCCCGGTCTGACAGCAGCAGAACTATCTTTATCGATGATCCGGTAAAAACTGTTGGCACCTCCCGGATATGCCGTAAAAGTAGCCACATCCTGATCAAATGTGCCATTGGAATTTGCCACATCTACACGACTAACCGACAATAAATAGCCTTTCACCGGCTGCCCATATGTTCCCGGTGCATAATGATCAATGGAAAATGGCAGGCCATTTTCGTAATCTGCTACCGTAAAATCCCGATCCAGTCTGGTAACTACAATATTGCGGATTCCGTCTTCCAGTTCTTCATAGAAATATCTGCTGGCATCATAGGTTTCATTGGCTCCATTTTTCAAATAGTAGTGAACTTCATTATCATTCCAATATCCGATGTGGGCCGCATCGGTAACGGTCGTATCTGATGATTTTCCACTTCCGACAATCGCTTTTGTCTTATTGGCTACGGTCGTGAACCAGTACGCCAGGTTCTTCCCAGAGGTTGTGCCATATTTCATATCAACGGAATCTTTGCGGGTACCGATAAAGATGCCTTCTCTTGCTGTTCCCGCATTTGTCTTTCCGATCTCTCCAAACATGCGGGCAACAACAATTTCTCCGCCTTCATAATAACCAGTGATACCGCCAACCGCATAGGCACCGTTTCCGCCAATTGTTCCGTCCACGGACACATTGTAAAGGGATGTACCGCTGCTCATTGCTCCGACGATACCGCCTACATAATATCTGCCCAGGATATTATTTCCGGTCGCGGATACACTGGTATCAACGATATAGGCATTGCTCACCTCACCGGCAATACCGCCCGTTTTACTGGTAGCACCGAGGTTCACTGTATTCACGGTTGCTGTTACATTTTCGATCGTAGCCCTGGAGCCAGAACTGCTTCCGAAAATTTTTCCAGCCAGACCACCTACCGCTGCATCAGAAGCATAACCACCAGATGATGTATTGGCAGCAGCAGTTCCTTCAACTGTCACGTCCGTGATTACGGACTCCCCTTTTATCTGGCCGGCCAGAATGCCAACATGGTTATATCCATATACACGGGCATCTTCGATGACCAGATTTTTTACAACCGCGCCATCCAAGACTCCAAAAAGGCCAACATTCTGAAGATTTTTTGAAATATTTACAATTTTCAGGCCACTGATTGTATGGCCATCTCCGTCAAAAGTACCCTTAAAACTATTGGATACATTACCGGATAACTGTGCTGCATTCTGATACCAGCCAATTGGGTTCCAGTTTCCATTATTAATGGTAAAGGAAAGATCAATATCATCCATTAACCGATAATGGGCAGTATCATAATTACCTGTACCAGCTGCAATCGCCTGTGTCATGATCATCAGATCTTCCAGATCTTCAATCTGATACGGATTGCTCTCTGTTCCGTCTCCAGTAAGATCAAAATTCCCATCGATCCAGTTATTCCAAAGATCTCCTACACTGCTTGCCATAAGTGCCGAAGCATTTGCACCCAACTGTTTTGCAATTTGCTCCTGATTTTTTTCATACCAGGAATACAGTGCGCTGTAATCTTCGTTGGTATCATCCTCCATAACACCATAAAACCAGTCCCACAGAGTTTCTTCTTCCAAATATGTAAAAAACCACTCTGAGAATGCATCACTGCCAATATCCTTCGGCCGACTCTCTTCAACCAGCTTTGTATTGAAGTCCTGATAATCTTCCGTGAGTTCCTGCAGTGGCATCGCAAGCGCGGTGGAAACATTGCAGGCACTGAACATCGCGGCAGTCAGCACCGCAAACAGTCTTCGATATCTACGTTTTTTCATGTCAGTTCCTCCACCTCTTCATCCAGTATGGCCATGTCTTCTTCTGTTTCTGCATCTACCTCGGAAGATATTTCTTCATCTGGCTGCCCGTCTTTCTCCAGGATCTTCTGATAGGCTTTAAATGCTTTATAATACAGCTTATCGTGTTCTACCGCCCAGGTAAAAAATGTGTCATCCTCTACATGCTCTGCCAGCATCTCCCATAAAAAATCCTCTTTACAGTTTTTCTTAAACCATGCTGTAAATTCTTCCGTTCCGATTTCCGGCATATCCCCGGCTTCCTCTTCTGGCGCTTTTGACGGTTCTTTCTGGAGTTCATCCGCCAGTTCTGTCTCGTCCACTACCTCCTTCTCTTCAGTCTCTTCTGTGTCTTCGTCCTCTAACTCATCTTCTTTCGATTCCAATCCCTCTGAGGCAGCATCTTCATTTTCTGATTCACTGCTCTCATCAGATTTTTCTGATTCCTTTACCTCTTCCTCTGACTCTTCGGGTTCCGATTCTTCCGTTCCTGCTTCTGCCTCATCCGTCTCCTCCAAACCCGCGTTCTCCGACTCTTCATGGTTTTCATCCTCTGCTTCTTCTGTCTGATCCATGTCCACCGGACTTTCCTCATCAACAACATCTTCCGAAGCAGCCTCCCCATTCAAAGCTATCTGACCGGCAAACTGATCAGCCAGCGCGGTTGCCGGAACAGAAGCGGTAAGTGCAGCTGCCATTAAGATCACAACGCCTCGTTTCCTCATTCAAATTCCTCCTACTAATTTTCTATGATCATCCCTGCGGTACCGCAAAGGCTGGTCTTACACCAATCGAAGTAGTTACCCTTAACTCTTCATCAGTACTACTGCCATCCGGTTTCACTGCCTCTGGCCGGATCATTCCATTGACCAGATCCACGATATAGGCATATCCACTGTCAGCAGCTGTATTCCCCATAGGAGAACGCAGCCAATATCCATTGCAGAAATTATCGGTTACCGCTTCCGGATTATCCGAATCCGTATCACCTAATTTCCAAAGATAATCTTTATACTTTAATGCCTCTTCCACCGATAAGCTAAAAAGTCTGGCTGTCAGTCTCTGATATCCGATACTATGCACAGTCAAATCCTGGTCACTTAATTCACTGAACCGCCCCTTACCTGTGCTTCCGGTAAATGCACTGTCCACGCCAATATGACAGTTAAAGCTCTGAAAAATTCCATTCTGATGCTCGCTCAGCCAACTATGTATCTTGGAATACTTATAATCACTTTCATCACCAAAATTTACTACGGGTCCCGGGAGAAATACCTGGCTCATATCACCCTCTCCATCTGGCAAATATGAATACTCACTTCCATAATTTGCCGGAATCACATCATCACAAAGGAACAATGCCAGTTTCTGATGATTTTCGGATTTATCATAATAATTTGTATCTACACACCGAAATTCATAAGTTTTCTGATCGATCACTACTTTCTGGACATCTCCCACTGACCAATAGATTGGATCCGCGGTACCGGCATCTGGAGCACTGAGCACAATAGCCGGGCGAAGCAACATATCATCCGTAGGTGCCACAAGGCTCGTTGAACCATCCTCATGTACAACCACAAGTTGTCCATTTTCTACGGTTCTTGTAATGTAATCACCTTCTATCTGCCCACGATATGCAAGCACTTCTTCCTTAGACATAATAGCTGCATACGCAAGCGCACCATCTGCATCAATCGGCATCAGTGCCTGCCCTGTAATGCTGAAACAGTCCGCAAATGTACCAACAAAAGCCTGGTATGGATTGGAAAGCATATAATCAAGTGATCCATAACCTCCAAATTCACTTGCCGGTATTCCCGTATCCGAAATATAAAGATAGCCATTCTGAAAGTTTTCACTCACACAGACAAACTGCATCTGATATTCACTCTGGGATGGCCTATACGTTGCCGTGATCCGGTCTCCGTCATTCTGTTCCTCTGTGCGCTTCCCACACCTGTCACATAATGAGTCACCATTTTCATCCACATGCCCCAGGGCCGGTAACGTTTTTACTTCTGTCTTACTGCAGATACTGCAAACATATTTCTCTGACCCTGATGACAGGCATGTTGCTTCTGTTCGCTTCTCCAGTTTCCAGTTATGACTACAAGTTTCTCCAAATTTTTTATTTACGAGAAACACGTAAATTCTATATTCCGCTCCATCCAGCTGAATCGTATCCAGAAGATTTGTGCTGTACTCCACAGAAGTACTGTATAATTCCTTCAAAATCACCCCTGTTGCCGCACAGTCTTTCGCAATCACATAAACAGGAGTGGCAGCAGTATTCTTTATCTGCGTTGACAGACTTCGCAGACGATAAGAACATTTGGCGTTACTTTCACAAATTATCTGATCATCCAGAATCTCCTCTGCTTCCTTTCCAGTGATTGCTGCATCCGCTTTTTTAACCCTTTCAAGATACATTTCAAAGCGTTCCCGTTCCGACGCCTCTGGATCGTCTGCATCCCCGACAGATCCTTCATCCGAATAAGTGATATAGATGATTTTTTCACCCGGCCCATATACATTTATCCGGTATGGTGAGTCCTCATTTGCTAGCCAGCGATGCCCGTTTACGATCAGGCTGTTCGCATATGGTATAACCAGCTCTTCACCCTCTAAAATCGTTCCACTGCGCATTGCAGATAACTGGATTTGTCTGCTCTCTTCATCTACAAAATAAACCTTCCATGAAACCAGTTCCCGCGGGGCAACTTCCACTGTTGCATTCTGGTCTGTATCCTCTAAAGCATTTCCATATGCAGAAAGTTCACTTTCCACCGGCTGTTTTATCGTATAACCATAAGACAGGACCGGTTCTGACATAATCACAATTCCCAAAAGCAAGAAGGCATAACGGCTCATTGATTTTCTTTTATTCATTGCAAATCTCCATCAATCGATCAATAAATTCTGTTTTCTGCAGCAATTTCAAAAATGACATAATGAATTCTTTACCATACAGTCTTTTCTGCTTCTCTAACCGGTGAAGATCATCCTCTACAATCTTTCCCCAAGCTAACCGCTATAGTCGAAACTGCAGGCTATAGCAAAGTGGATTACTCAATATCCTCTCCCATCCCCGTTCCCATCAATGCTGCCTCATCAGCTTCCAGTTCAATACGATATTTTTTACAAAGGCTATTTATTTTCTTCTGCAAGTCAGTCTGAACAGTTGCAATCATACTAACCAGATAGTTTTCAGAAATTGGAAGGCGCTGCATTCGTCCACTTCCAACGCGATAGGTACAGCTCAGCGAAGATTCCGGATTTTTAGTACTGTTATCCAATATTTTAAGCTGCTGAAGCAAGTCGGCCACTTCTAAAAGAGCCTGCTCCTGTGCCATGTCCTTCATTATTTTTGCCATTTAATTTCCTGCCTAAGTCCGCTGCCAGGCAGTCCACTTCCTCCCTTCTTATGCTTCCAGGAAATAAAAACCTGTTGCTCCAACAATCTGCCACCGCGCCTTTTCCGTGTTGAATACCGGCTCTACAAAACATCCTGGCAAGACATCCGCCTTTGAAAGCGCGCTCCGTGATATCAATACCGTCCCTGTCGTAAAAATGCAATGCTTCATCAGCGGCTCATCAATGTTCTGGATCATGGAAATTACTTTTTGTATACCTTTAGCGTCTTCGCATATGATGGCCGCAAACGCAGATCCATTTCCTGTGGTTTCATGGATTACTGTACGCAGAGCTGCACAAAATCCCCTAATCTTTGAATTTATATAATACGAATGATCTTTTTCGGTTACGATCCTCTCATTCGTATAGAAATTAACCGCGAAGATCACCAGGCGAGTAGGCATAACTCCTTCTTTCTTAAAATCAATAATTGCTGGCAACTCATCTATACCCTTCACATTTTTCAGGCGATAAGAAAATATATATTTTGACATATACTTCTGCTTCAAAAAAACCGCCGCAAGTAACCCAGCATTTGCCCGCTCCATTTTTGTCATTTCATTAAGCCATATTGTTTTTGAATCAAACCTTAATTGCTGATCCGCCTCCAACATGGTCCGAAAAGCGTATGTTGCATGGGCAGTAAGAGAATACATCTGCCGGGTCTGGTGTGCTTCTGATTTTGCACTCTTTAAATATGCGTATACGGTTTCATTGATCTGAAACTTTTCAACAATAACCAAACCACTCATTGCCAACATATCAAGGCGTTCTTTCAGGGAGCGCCGATCCAATTTCGGAATACAACGCGTCGGCCGATTTTCCTCCTTGGCTTTTCGTTCTTCCTTTTCACGTTCTGCCATCAGCACTGTACAGATTGATAACAGATCCGCATGCCCAAGCATTCGGATCACACGTAAAATATACATATCAGAAACGGTAAATGCTTTCTTTACCAATAGCGCCTGCATCTCCGCTAATGACTGCGGATTTGTAACACCCGCAACTTCAAATTTCATTTTGCTGGGATCCCATATGGAATAAGGAGATGGAAGAATCAATTCAGGCTTCAAATCCTCCAAAATCTGCTTTGCCAGCACCTGTGTATCATGTTCTAATGCCACGTTTCCCCCTGCTTTCTTTTCACATAATCCGATTTATGAAACCATGGAGATATACAAAATAGCAACAATTTTAATAATTTAATCAACAATATTTAAAAATAAGCGAAATTATTAATAGTCTCACAGTCAAAAACTTTCATCTGCGTTGTTTTTAAGAAAAAATAATTGTAAAATAATGTCATAAATCGGATTATGTCATTATTTTAATATTCCAATATTAGATACCATATCCGGTTTAGGCATTTTACCTAAAAAACGACCATTATAAAATCAAAAAAAAGCAAAACTTCCATTCATTTATTTTCTGAACAAGAAGTTTTGCGTTTGTGCTCTTTGACACAAACGCACGTTCGCTATATAATCGGAGTGTCCAATTAAAACGGAATGCGCATGAATGGAGTAATGTGATGAATACAGTCAGTTCCACTACTGTTGATATTAAAAAAACCTTATTGCACTATATAAAAGCGGAATTTAAAGAAAAAGATCTCGACATGCTGAAGTCCTTACTTGGCAGCATTTATACAGAATTAACGAATACGCCAAATATTCTGCCCCACTTAGAAAACCCGAATTTTGCAGCTGATCCTCTGGATTGCTGTGACAGAACAAATTCCGATACCATTACCGGCACACCCTCTTTCTCTCCAGATAATTTGAAACCTTATCGGGATTTTTCAATAGCAAATGAGCGATCCAAGAATACAATCAGCAAATACATTTCTGATGTAACTGACTTCATAACTTTTTTGTCCGGCGCAGAAATTTCGAAAGAACAATGCCTGAATTATAAAAAATATCTATTGGAACAGCATTATGCCGTTTCCACGGTAAATTCAAAATTGTGTTCCATTCATTCTTTTCTGACCTTTTTGGACCGTGCTGATTGTTTTGTTCAGTTAGAAAAAGTTCAAAAGAAAGAATTAAAAGCCACCTATGCTATTCTTACCCCGGAAGATTACCATAAACTCCTGGAAGAAAGCAGTCGACCTCAAAAAAGAAAGGTTAACCTGATGATCCGCGCCTTCGGACAAACTGGTATCCGTGTTTCAGAATTGCAGTTTATTACCGTTGAATCCATACAACAACAGGAAATCACAATTAGAAATAAGAATAAAAACAGAAAAGTTCCATTAATCCGGGAACTTCAGGAAATGCTTAATGATTATGTCATTGAAAAAAACATCCCATCTGGACCTATTTTCACTGATAAAAATAAAAAACCATTGGAACGGCAAAATATTTATAACATGATCCAGACCATTGCTGCCAATGCCGGCATTGATAAAAGAAAGGCACATCCCCATGCACTTCGCCACTTTTTTGCCAAATCCTTTTACGACAAGACGCATGATTTGGTCATGCTCTCAAATATTTTAGGACATTCCGATATCAGCACCACAAAAAACTATGTTACCGGTACGTTCGAAGAATTGTGCAACGAAATGGAAGAAATAGGTATCTTATAATTTCCAAATCCGCCTTTTGCATTAAGGGCAGCTTCGAGATATAGCTGCCCTCCGCATAATCTATCCCCCAATTTTCTGCACCATACAATTCACTATTTAATTTCAGAAAAAATGATCCCCTACTACATAAATCAGGTATCATTTTCCTCATTAAAAGTCCAGTAATCCTCTTGATTTTACTGCACATTTTGAATGACCAAACCCCAAATTTTTCACCCATCTTGGATAGCCGAAAAATTTGGGGTTGTTTCCGATATAAATGAGGTATCATTTTCACACTGCAAGTAAGGTATCATTTCTCCTAAGTCTATTGTCTTTTCACCGTCTGAAATGGGGCAGTCAATTCGTCTAATATTTCTTTTTCCCGCTTAATTCTATTCCTAATATACAGTGTGGCTCTTGCGTCTTCCAAAGAATCATGCGCTTTATAGTTATACCCAAAATGTGCGGCGACCGCTTCTAACGTCTGCCATCGACGGGTTCCGTACCGCTTATCATAGTTCCCACAAATTTCGGCAAAATCGAGCATCACATCTTCTAATTCAGTATTCGTACCTGGTTCGATACCTGCAAAGAATAAAAATCCGAGATCGAAATCACAATTATACGCAATCCATGTTTTCCCTGATGCAAAAACGCCTTTTATCTTCCCTATCAGTTCTCTGATGGTCTTACAGTTTTTTACCCGCTCTGGTGTGATGTCATTCACCTGTTCTGCATCTGGCCATGACCTGATCAGTTCTGGTCTGACATACTCATTAAGAAGTAAATCCCCGTTTCCATCAACCGCACTGATCTGTAAAATTTCATTATCGTTACTGTTCAACCCCGTAGTCTCCAGATCAAACACAACAATTCCAGATGGATTATCACATGGTTCTGGGGCTACTTTCAGTGCGTACTCTCGCAATTCCCAGAAGTATGTATAAATTTTCAAATGATCGGCTTCTCTTTCCCGGATCCATTTTTCTCTACATGTGCGGCAGCAAAACTGACCCAGCAGGGATTTGCTTCCTACAGATCGCATGGCCCAATATGGTGACTTGTAATTATATGTTTCTTCCAACTTTTTACAGCCACCATTCTCTTCAAAATTTTTCTGTTCATCTTTATTAGAAAAATACCGGCACTCTGCGTGCTCATCCAAAAAAGCCTGTAATTCCTGCTGATCATTGCCCTCGTAGCTTAATGCCTCATTTAAAATCAGTATTGGTGCTCCACACTGATCGCACATGCCATGATTCCAATAATAATAAAGCTGATATTTCTCATTCACGCGTTCTGCCCTCTCTCTGTATCTTCCGAACAGTTTTTCATAGCCATCAATACCAATTTTTCCATAGACTGAAAAAATCTTTCATCATCTGCATCGGTGCGCTTTCTCGGCCCCTTTATATGATTCTTCTGGCTGCTCCGCCGCGCTTTTTTGTTTAAGTGCCGTTCCATCAGCATCTGGTCAATATTTTCATTTGTATACCATTTGCCTGACTGATGAATCGCATAAGCCCCTTTGCCGAGAGCCATAGCTGCTACTCCATAATCCTGCGATACCACGATGTCTCCTTTATGGCAAATACTGATCAGCTTATAATCTACAGCATCCGCGCCGGCTCCAACAACCACTACCTCACTATAATCAGAATACAATATGTGATTTGTATCGCATAACAGCGTTACCGCCACCCCATATTTTCTCGCAACTGCTTCCACAATGAAAACCACCGGACAAGCATCTGCATCTACAAAAATCTGCATAGTACCACCCTTTATCTTATTTAGTATATGGATTATACCACAAGTATATCATATACACGAAAAATAGGTATAATCTGGCATTCAATAACAAATAAAGATTACTGCTATATCAGATATTTGGGAATTGTATGTTGTTTCACGAAGCAAATATGATATGATATGATTATCCTACAGACATGCACGGAGGATAGATTATGGGGAAAATCGCTTCAGAAACGGCAGAATTATTAAAAGAAATCATACTAAGTTGTTCCGCCGAAGATATACTGCCGGAAGAATTAGATAATTTTATAGACTTTTTAGCTAATGTTTCAGACAGTAACGCAAATGAGCCTCAGGCTATTGATAAAACCGGCGCAGAGGTTCTCTTTCTGACATCCTTCTTGACTGAGGAACTGGAAAAAGATTTTCCTGAAATAGAAACCGATTTCATCTTTCATAGCCGCGCCAAACTCCCCCAGTTCGGCCGAGATGCCATTCCTCTGGTTAATTTACTTAACTGCTCCAGTATCATCGACAATCACCAGCAAAGGGTCCTTGCATCAATCTTATGCGGTGCCCAGAGTGGAGATTCCTATTGTGCAGAGCTGCTGAAGAGTATGTACAAAATTTATCATAAAAAAGAATATTCTCAGTTTAAACGATATCCAAAGCTTACAAGCCGTAATTTAGCGGATTTATGCACCTTGGAATACTCTTCCTATGAGGATATGCCCCTGGATACTGAAAAATTAGCACGAATACTGACCATGGCTCCATTCTTTCATATTTCCTGCAGCTCAGATTGTGACATCTTCTATTCAGACCTTAACAACGAAATGGAACAATATCTGGAGGATACTGCGGATACTACCCATATCAGTATTGATCCAGAAGATATCACCAACACAGTAAAGCACTATGGTTCCGTGCTTAAAATGCTGACGGATAAACAGGAAAGGAATGAACTCTCCAACAGTTTAAAACTTGCACGGGAAATAATCAAAATGAGCGGCCTTTCTCCAAAAACTTTAGGCCTATGCGGTGACGGAGCTTTTAATGCCTATAACATGGCCCTGATTACAAAAACAATTAAATTGACAAACTATGATTCCGAGCAGCTGCAAGCTTACATGATGATCTGTGATCTGGCAAGATATCTGGGGGTAACATTAGGATTCATCCATGCCCAAACACAAGAATATCTTTTCCAGACTATTCCGAAAGAGAAGAATTTAAAAGTTCTGCAGTCTATGAAAAAGAAATCATTGGATACTAATTCATCAAATAAAACAGAAAAGACATCCCGGCAGCAGCAAACACCAGCACCTATGGAATCTTCTTTCAAATCAGAAGCCGAGCTATCTGAATTAAAGATACGTTTACGTGATGCACTTTCCATAGGTTCACATTTTCAGGAACAATATAAGGAAGAAAAACATTCACGGGAAGAATTAGAAAAAAGGCTTAAAGAATATGATGCAATGAAACAGGAGCTCACGGCTCTGCGGGAATTTGTTTACAACAGCACCGAGGACACTCCTCCTACTGTAAATATTCCGATTTCAGAAATGAAAAAAGCAATTGCAATGAAACGGATCACGATTGTTGGCGGCAACGAGAACTGGGTTAAAAAGCTTCGGCAGGAATTCCCAAACTGGAAATTTGTCAGCGCATCCGTATCAAGCACCGTGGATAATATGTCCATTTTAAAGGCAGAACGGGTTATCCTCTTTACGGATACACTTGGCCACAGCAATTATTACAAATTCATGCAAACAATCCAATCCCACCATATTCCTTTCAGCTTTTTGCATGGCGTTAATATTGAGCGGAACATCATTCAAATCTATGACGATATATTTGAAAAAAGATAGGAATATCATTGCAAAAACGCTTTCTCAGCACTGCTTCTATAATTTTTAACCTAAAAAAGCTCCTCCTGTGAAGGAAGATATGATGTCAGAATTGTGTGCTTGTTAATTATTATACAATACTTTACCCGATATGACCAGCGCAAAACCTACATTTTACATTATCAATTCTTATAGTCGATAGCCCATTTATTATATTATCTCTCCACGATATACTAAAGGCTCTTTCCCTTTAATATAACTGAGAAAGAGCCTTATAAGTTGATTGCATACACATAATTTTTTTGCCTTTCGGCGGGGAGAAAACTGCGTATACAAGATTATTATAGAATATTTTCTGGCAAAGAACCACTAAAAATTTTCCATATACTCCTTTTTACTCTTCCTGTCCATACACATCAATCTGGCAGCTCTTCATTGTTTCGAGTGCGGCATTATGCTTTTCTGGTGTAACTCCGGCACAGCAGCTTGCATCCACTGAAATTATCGCCTCCGGATACTTGGCTTTCAGGATCAACGCATTGGAGACCACGCATATATCCGTGCATACTCCAACCAGTTCAATCTCATCGTTTGAGCCAAAGCCCTCCCAGTTAAGCCAGCCAAAGGTCGGCTTGTCTATATATTCGCAGTTTTCCACTTCCACCCCAGGCACAATCTGCCAGCCTTCCGTTCCATTGATGCAGTGCTTCACTGGTAACTTTTTCCCCTCCGGCGTGTCCAGATAATTCTCCCCATGGGTATCCCTGGTAAAAATTATCCGATCCCCGCGGTCCGCATACTCTTTTACTTTTGCCTGCACATTTAGAACAATTGCCTGCGCTTCCTTATTGCCAAGAGTTCCCGTCACAAAATCATTCTGCATGTCGATCACGATCAAAACCTTACCCATTCCTCTTTCCTCCCGTTTTCCTAAATTACGGATTTCCCCTGCTATAATCAGAACGTTTCGACTTCTGATGAAAATCTGCAGCGCCCCCGAATACGTTTTCTTTCATTATACTACTGATTCCTAATTAGCAAAAGAAAAAAGAGGATGCCTCTAAAGCATTCCTCTTAAGTTTCAAGCAATCTCTACTTTTCAATCCACCCTATAAAAGTATTAATCTTTTCAATATCCGATTCATTCATAGTCCGTAATTTTTCACACACTTTTCTGTATGTGGTATCTTCATCATCCAGTGGTGCGAAAAACTCTGCCGGCGTCATATCTAAATAGGCAATTATTTTAAACAGTTCTTTCAGAGACGGTAAGGCCGCTCCGCTGGTTATGCCACGTATATATGATCCACTTTTATCCAAATCCAGACTCATTTTGTGTTCGGAAATGTTTTTGCTTAGTCTCAATTCCGTAATCCGTCTACGAACAAAATCCTCTTGCTGCGCATTGGCCATTCTCCCACCTCCCGTTTCAATTATTTTAGTATGAATTTGAAGATGGCGTTGGTTATAAAATTATCAATTTACATTTAATATATTGTAATTCTAATGATTTTATTATCAATATATAATTTTAATTCATATTATCAATAGCAATGCACAGCATTTTTCAAATGGAGGTATATCTATTGGGGATGTACGGGCAATCCGACTCCTGGAAACATGACAATAAAAAACCCAGGCACGATCATCACTGATCTCTGTCTGGGTTTCTTCCTATTATAATATAATCAATTTTGCCATAGTCTGGATAAACAGATTTCTCTCGTTTCCAAAAGAAATTTTCGTTCTGTTCATTGCCTCTATCAATATCGACATTACCGTATCCAAACGCTCTTCCGGTAACTTCCGATAGGCCCGTATTCCCCGCATCTGCTTTTCCGTAAGGCCTAAAAGCTTTAAAATTTCATTTTCCTTCATATCTGACAACAATAACGCTTTTTTCGCAACCCGGTAATTCCGAAGAAGCATCCCGTAAAGCTTAAGGCTATTATTCCCATGATCGAATAACTCCACCGCGAGCTTCATACCTTCCATAGGATCCAGTAAAAGCTTTGATGCCAATTCCCAGCTTTTCCCCACTGCTGCAGGAACAACCTGGTCAATCGTCTCTTTGCTCACTCCAGCATCCATGGACGCAAATGCAATCTGTTTAATGAAAATAGCTATCTGGTAAAGATCTATTGTCTCATCTTTCCCGTCCCTGCGTTCCTGGTATGCATAAGCGCTCCTGTCGATAAAATATCGCAGCATCGGCTCCGCTATTGGACAATCTAAGGACTGAAAAGCTTTTTGGATCCAACATTGATAAGACTTTCCATTCAGCTTATCACAACATATGCCATGCTTACTTTTCCATGCATTCCAGTCCTTGCTGTTGTCAAGCTTTTCCGTCCGAATGATCAAGCAGGAACTTTCCGGACACTCTTCCATAAGATGCAAGAGTTCCTTCCTCTCTTTTTTCACATCCTCCACCTTATAAATAGCGCAGGGTATCCCAAAGAATGAAATGCTTTGCAGAAATTCTTTCACTCCATCTATGGCATCAAATACCTGCACATAATATGTCGTATTTTCCGCTAATTTCCGTACTTCATGGTCAATGCGGTACGGTTCCGTTCCATATACAATTTTCACCATTTTCTCCACTCACTTTCTCAGTAATTCGTACTCAATGAAGCGAAGCCATGTCCTCATTGGTTACACTATAATGGCTGCGCTTCCTGTTCCATGACAGAACGATTGAAAAATTCTTCGACATTTCCATTTAACTTTCCATACAGCATCTGTAATAATGGGATAAGATTCCATGACAAGAAGCCAATCCCATACGTGATTTCCACATATCCATCGCAAAATCCAGTTTCTGAAGGATATATCATAATGAAAAAATCTTCAAATGAAATCACAAAATAATCCAGTTCCACGAAAATATCCGTTTCAGAAAGAAGCGGTGCATTTTCTCCCTTTATGAGTACAATGACAAACTCTCGCTCTTCTCCATAAAAATCGCATCGGAATTCATCAAATGCTCTGTAAAATGCCGCCTTCTGATCCCTGGACAATATATGATCCAAATCCTCCAATTCAGCAAATTCCAATAATTCAAACCCTAATGCCTTCATAATGGCATCTAGCGTTCTTTTCCTCTGGCCATCTGCCACTTCCAATCCCTCAGAGCATTCATCACTGACAATACATAAAAGATTTTCAACCGGTACATCCTCCATTCTTAGTTCTGCCGTCTCATACTCACAGGTTATAATACCTGCTTTGATCAGCCGGTTTACTAAATGGCTGACCCACATCTGATAATGTGGATAATACCTGGCAGATCTGCCCATGTTGGAATTTGCATACGCATATGCCTCTTCTTCGTTGCAACCACCCTGTTGAAAATAGTCCATCTGATCCAGATAACTCCACGGACAGAAAGCACCTTCTATCCTTTTCATGAGCCGGATCACCTGTTTTAATACTTCCACGCGCGCTCCTCCTTTAGCCGATAACACATTTCCAATTTCGCAGCAAGCAGACATGTTTTCCAGGCCGGCACATTATCTTTATATGTACCATAGGAAATGTAAAGACCGCCTCCATTAAACGCATTGCCAAATACGTTTAAGCCTCTTTGATCGGTCTGCTGGTTATCTTGCAGCACCAGCATAAGATACGGCTCATCCTGATCATAAAGCTTCAGTAAATTATGGTACTGTTCATATTTCATTCTGCATTTTGCAAGAATAGGTTCCAGGATCTGCTCTGCAGATGTTGTCACTCCGCAGTAAAGCACCGGATATCCTATTTTTTCGATCAGATACCGGTAAGCTTTTGCGAAACTATCATAATATTCGTATAAATTTTCTGGAAACGGTTCTTTCACAAATTCATTCGCCCATGCGTACCGGAACAATATGTATTCACAAAAGTGTTCCTTATAATCGCTCAGATTTAGCATACTCCTCCTGCCTTTCCTAACACATAAAGAACAATCCCACATAAGTCACATACCGGAGATACCGGAAACATATCTCCCCAGTCTGAGTTCTCTTCTGGATTGTACAGCCAGTAATAATGCTCACCAATTTGAATAAAATCTGTCCCGGACGAATAAGAAACACTTAAAGACTGGCAAAACAACTCATATGCTTCAAATGCGATTTCACAAAGTCTCCAGTCCCTGCATTCTTCATACCAGCGTATTACCTGCTCCACAACGTCCAAAGTAAGTACCGTAGTTCCACATTCCCCCAGGTATTCTTTCAGTTCTGCCTTTACTTCTTCTGGAAAAAGTTCCAGAGTTTCTGTATCATCCTCATAGGCAGAAACCACATCGGTAAACCCAATAATCCCAGGATATGGAGTTTCTACACAAAAGAGTACTTCTTCATTTTCACTGATGAAGTCATCTTCATCGTCTGACTCAATCCATTCAATCGATAAATCATAAACTTCCCCCACTTCAATCCCATATTCCTGCAGGATGCGTTGTACCGCTACCTGTAAAAGTTCCATCTTCATGCAGTTATCCCGAAAAGAATAATCAAAACATTTTTCATACTGCATCAGACGCTTTGCATAGGTAATGATCTTACGCAGTTCTTCCGGATGATCGAAGAGCTGCTGATAACGCTCCTCATTCACTATCTTCAAAAAATATTCCCCTTTCCGCTCCCGCATTTACCGGAATAGCATTTCCCTTAAACACATCAAAATAAACTATTTTATATGGAAGGAACCCGTTTCTTAAAATTCCGAGAGTAGCTGATAAAGCCAGCATTGCCGCAGCCATATTGGTAAACCGATGCTGCGGTGAAGACTGGTTGATCACCCCACAGCTTAATTCACTTGCCCGCTTTTCCCGGCTTCGCATGATTTCCGGAAAATAGTACGGCCTGGAAGGTGACAACATCTTTCCATTCTTTTTGACTGCAGCTACAACCTCGCCAGTGTGAAATTCATTTGCCGCATCGATCCAGATACCAGTAGGCGTCTGACGGAACCATTTTTCCATTTCCTGTCTGGCCCGGTGATTATCCACTGACCCAATCAGGATCGGGACCGTGCGTCTATAATAAGTTCCCGTCATCTGCTTAAAGACCACTTTTAACTGCTCAGCGGAGTCAATGTACATTGGATATGCTCTTACTTCGATCCCATAATGGTCTCTAAGAGCTTGTGCCAGTACCATTGCCTTATGCTGGCCAACATCCTCTTTCAGGAAGTTCTGCCGGTCAAGGTTCTTCTGCTCCACCCGGTCTCCATCGATTATGGATAATGCATAGGAGTTGCGTTCCTCCTTCGTTAAGGATGAAAGGATTGCACCTAATTCCTTCAGATAATAGGAACCGGTCCCACCAGTGCCTACCACAACCAGTTGATAATGAAAAACTTCGGTTGGTTTCCGGCCCATGGGAAGATCCAACTTCTGGTCGTTATGATGCTGTGGTCTTATTTGGGCCATTTTTTCATTCACACAAAATGTCCCACATTCAATCTGTCCTTCTTCATAAACGGCCACAATCTTTGACATGGCAAGGTTCACCAAAAACATTCTTTCCAAATGCTTCCAAACAAAATCTTCGCTTTTCTCTTCCGTATTTGAAAAAAATGGTTCCGTTCCGCTTCCGTCATCCAAATACAGCTTTGCATCTGCAAATTTCAGATACAGCTTTCTTTTCGCAGACAGTTTTTTCCATTCCGTTCGGTAGTCTCCAGGAATGCTCCCATCGCTGCAATCAACCATAAAAACATAATCCCGTTTGGATATCTGTAATACCGGACTGCCTACAGAAAAATCTCCCGGAACAGCCGTCACCTCATAGTCATACTGTTCTTTCAAAAGTTCTGATAATAAAAGTGCCCTGTTCTGGCCAAGATCTTCCCGGATATATACCGCGCCAAGGTCCTCTTTACCGATTGAACCAGGATCAAAAACCGTAATATCCGTCCGGATCAAATTTTCCTGTTTCATATGAAGATACGCAATAATTTCCTTTAAAAAGAAGGAGCCGGTCAAGCCAGCTCCTATCACAATTACATGCAGATTAATACGCATGTTTGTTTCTCCTTTCCCTGTTTACCATAAATTCTGGCAGTTTTAACACATCCGGCATCTCTTTTGTCCTTTCTTCAGACTCCAGAACGTATTGTAAAAGAAGCGCTTCCTGGCGCTTCTGGATCCTCCTGGCCGCTGCACGCTTCCGGGATCTCTTTTCCCTTGTAAGAAAGCTATACCCCTCGACCAGGCACCGTATAATCAGCTCCATCACACCATGCAGCAATAAGGATATAACTACCACAACAAAAAATGCTTCCATAAGCACCAGAATACCAATCCCAATGATAAAAAGACTGCTATCCTCTAACAGTGCGATTTCTGTTCCTGTAAGATAGGCTCTCTCTGACTTTGCATTCAGGGATTCCTGCATTGTCATTTCGCTCTGCATCGCCCGGAATGCCCAGCCAAACAGAAACCGGCCATACTCCTCCAATTTTTCTATCATAAACATACCTCTCCGATTATAATAATGCGACCAACTGATCAGCATAACCACATCCACACAGCAAAGGATCTCCTTTTCTCCAGGTAAGCTCCTCTGCTGAGATCAGAAAATGATGATCCTGCGGACAGTAATCTTTTCGCAGGCCGCGGTCAATGGAATATACATGGAAAATACCTTCAAAAAATCGTGCCATTTCATACGATGGAACATAAATGGCCTTTGTCTTTTCCTGCCCCACCAGCACAATATAGTGGCTTCCATTTCCGATGCTCTTGTTGTAGACCTGATGAAACCAGCCCAAAACCCAGGACAGCCGATCCTCATCGGAATCATACACAACGGTTTTCATCTGTTCTTCTGTGAGAAAAATCTGTTTATCTGCCCCTAGTACGGCACGATAAACTTTCCTGTCATCGCCGCAGGATACCACGCCGTAAAGTCCAGGAAATGTTTCATCCTCATCATCTGTGGCAGAGAAAAAGGCCGGGATCCTGCCATGGGAATGAAATTCTCCAACCTTTACCAATCCTGAAACTTCATAACACTCTAAATAAGGCTCCCGTTCTGCTTCAACGGATGCATGATATACCTGCTGAAAGGGCACAAACCACTTAAAGCTCTTTCTTTTGGGGTCATAAAAAAGATGCACAGCTACTTCGCTGTCACAGTTTTCGCAAAAAAACCGTGATATAGCTAACCAATAAGAAATATCCACTTTTTCAAGTTTCCAAATAAAGAGTTTCTGGTCACTTTCCAATGAGCTTCCGCAGTAAAAGCATGGATGGTTCAGAATATCATAGATTTCTCCCTGATGCATCACCCGCTGTCTTCCGATAGAAAGCTGCATTTTATCCAATGTTTCCTTATCATCCGCACCTTTTTTGCTGCCCTTTGTTCCCACATACAGAATGTTCTTATCTTTTCCGAGCCAGGTAAATACTGCACCTGCCAGCCGGTATTCCAGATGTCCTTTTGCATCCAGGAAATTCAGCAGATCCTCTTCCGTGACGGACTTTTTACCGCCAAAATCCTCTGAAGATAAGTCATATGAGGTAAACATCAGGGATAACTTAACTCCGTCAATGGCATACTTGGTCACTTTAACCGTACTGGCACTGGATACACCAGCATACTTCGGGCCAAGATAGTATTTTTCGCCACACGGGTACAGATCATATAAGGATCCATAACCCTCAAGTTCCTTGAGCTGTTCTTCAAGTGTCTCTGCTTCTTCGCTGATTCCAATGGTAAGCTCTTCTCCTGCCTTCAGCACCCTGATCTCTTCTGTATCTTCAAATGGTACGGTGATTGCAGAAGATTCTGCCGGAAGGAGCACAACATTGTTTTCGTTTTTAAACAAAGTAAGCTTTAATCCGCTAAGCCCCTTGCTCTTTAACACATACTCAAACAGATTTGTAAGATCCACCTCACCTGTTAATGCCGTAACATCCACTGCTTCTGCCCCAAAGAACACCTGCATTCCGTCAACCGTGATGGTTCCTTTTTCCACTCCTTCATGGTTCTTTGGGCGGCACAAATATGCATCCTCTTTCTTTGAAACATCACAGATTGCAAAGAATGGGCCCTGCTCTGCCAGAAACTGCTTCACTTCTTCCTCTGTTCCCGTTCCCTCCGTCATCACCAGATCACCAGCAATACTCTTTAACGTAAGGGGCAGCTTGTAAACCGTTTTCGGCGCAGATTTTTTCTTCTGCTTTTCTTCCTTCTTCTTTCTCGGTGCCTCTTTCTTCTTTGCCTCAGCCTTCAGCTCATTAAATTCCTCAAAATCAAAAAAACTCATCTGCATAACCTATTTTCCTCCTCTTATCGCAACACATAAATTGCTTAATTGATTTCCATTTTCCTTCAGCCATTTCTGCGGGAACACTTCCATTTCCTTAAGTGTTTCCAAAAGACCGGACTGTTCTTTAAATTCCGGATGCTCCGCGATCCGGTTCTGGTACAGATCATTATTGGTTTCTGCATCAAAAAATGCCTGGATCCGCTTCTCCGCATCTTTGATCGAAGTCATTTTCGGAAATACCGTATTTCCCCAACATATTTTCCCATTATCATATACATTTCCAAATGGGTAATAACATAACCTGCTGGCCGGCCCGATCATCCCGGATTCATCCCGCTTTAAGGCAAAACAAAAAGAGGCGGATACCATCCCCTCTCTTACCTTAAACAGAAATGCCAGATCCGGAAACACAACCTGCTTTGGCACTCCAAACAGATAAATAACCCCCAGATGTGCCGAAACCGTGATGATCACATCAAAACTCTGTTCCTTATTCTGGATCAGTACCCCGTCATAAAATCCATTTGGTATCTGTCCAATTTCAAGGCATCTCTCCTGCTCTGCTTCAATCGTGCTCATGGCTCTGATGAAATCGGCCATCGTAACTGTTTTTTGAACAGCACTTCCGTCACCGAAGGAAAATTCCACTCGAACTTTTGCGAAAGTTTCCTCATCACTGACTGCTGCCCATTTTACAATATTGCTCACTTTCTCCCTCCTCTTACAGCATTCTCCGTCGTTTCACTACAGAACAGCGCTTGATCTGTTCAAAAAAGCTATGCACCAGTGCCTCCGAATTGTACCGCGTCTGATATGCCCATACTCCGGCATCAAGAACATCAAACAATTCTTCGATTGGAATTTCTCTGGTGATCGGACTCTCCGGTGAAAAAAATGCCGCTTCATTCCGTCGTTCCTTTTGCTTTTTTTCATCCCATCGCTCTTCATAGAGCAGTTCATACATCCGTGTAACCTCGGACATAGTTTCTCTCCTTTCCTGGTTCGTCTATAAAATAAAAAAAGCCAATGCACACTCATGCATTGACTAAAAAAATAGACTACCCCTTTTCAATGATCCATGAAAGATCTCATCCATGGCCAGAGGCCACTATCATCGAAAGAAATAATCTTGTTTTGATTATAACATTGCCCGGGCTAATTAACAAGGAACATTTCTCACTGCAGGATACCATTCCTGGCATATCCCATACATATACGAAGCCATTGCGCGAAAAATATAGATTAAGTTATAATTTCCTTGCAACTTTTTCTTCTCTTTATCCGTCTAATATATGAAAACAAAAAGAAAGGAAAATATGTAATGATCCATTCTAGCGCGCGGGATTCAATTACCGTACAGACCGAACAGGTCCTGATTGAAAAATATGACCGGCTATACCGGTTAGCTTACAGCTATGTTTACAATGAAGATGATGCCCTGGATATTGTTCAGGAAAGCGCCTGCAAAGCGATATGCCAGTGCAACTCCTTAAAAGATCCCTCCAAACTTTATTCCTGGATCTGCAGGATTGTAGTAAATACCACCATGGATCTTTTAAGAAGCAGAAAAAAAGAAGATCTGCCTGGAGAGCTTCCAGAACAGGCATCGGAAGATGTTTACCAGGAAACAGATTTAAAAAATGCCCTAGAGAGCCTGGAACCTCAAAACCGTACCATCGTCGTCCTACGGTATTGCGAAGATATGAAACTGGAAGATATTGCACTGGCTGTAAATGAAAATCTGAGTACTGTAAAAACCAGGCTTTACCGTTCTTTAAAAAAGCTGCGTATCAACCTGGAAGCACCTGACACCAACTAATTCGGAAAGGAGTTCTTACTATGAAAGAAAGCAATCACACTATTGATGAATTAAAGCAGGAATATGAACAGATCCCCGTTTCTCCACATGCCAAAGAACGTATTTTAGCTGGAATTGCACAGGGCAAGGCAGCAACCGCTGTCCAGTCACATTCCACAAAATCAGGCGAACGGAAAAAGAAATCACATATTATTTATATTTTACGGAACACCGGTGCAACTGCTGTGGCAGCCATGGCCGCGCTGGTAATCCTCACAAACATAAACCCTACCATTGCAAATGCCATGGAAAATGTCCCTATCCTTGGCCCAATCTCCAAAATCGTCACCTTCCGGACTTACGAAGACCAGACCAATCACTTTGAAGCTAAAGTGGATGTCCCAGAAATAGAGTCTGCACCGGCTGAGGTCAACCAGAGCATCGAAGAATATGCCAATGCCTTAATCGCACAGTATGAAAGCGACCTGCGCTCATCCCAGGGAGAGGGCAATTACTCGCTCACTTCTTCCTATCAGGTGGTAACGGATACCCCCAACTATCTCTGCCTGCGAATTGATACCACTCTGGTAATGGCCAGTGGAACCGAATATACCAAAGTTTTCACCATTGATAAACGCACCGGCAAAATGATTTCTTTGTCTGATCTTTTCCGCAACAAGCCAGAAATGCTCACTGCGATCAGCGACAATATAAAGGAACAGATGCAGGCACAAATGGCCGCCGATTCCTCTGTCACCTATTTTTACAACAGCGATATGCCAGAATGGGATTTTAAAGAATTACGAGGCGATGAAAGCTTTTATTTCAATGAAAAAGGCGAACTTGTGATCACCTTTGATGAAACGGATGTTGCCCCCGCTTACATGGGCGCGGTGGAATTCGCCATCCCGCAATCAGTAACTGGCACACTGGAATAAGCGGTAAAATACTCCTTCATTAATATAAGGAAGAAAAAGCTGTCGCAAAATCATCAATAGATGATAGCGCTGCAGCTTCCGCTTTCATACAGCAAAAGGGGCTGCGGTTCCATAGATAATCACTCATCTATGGAGCAACAGCCCCTTTCGTATGTCTATAGCATGAAACCAGGGAGGTCGTACTTATTTGCAGAGTTTCTTGAATTCATCTGCAACAAACTGTACCTGGGTTCCAATGATGACCTGTACGGAGGTCTTGCTTGGACGCATCACGCCAGCCACACCGGCGGACTTGATCAGCTTTTCATTGACCTTGGTATAATCCTTGACCTCAAGACGGAGTCTGGTAATGCAGTTATCAATAGAAGCCACATTCTCCGGACCGCCAACGCCTTCCAGAACGATCTTCGCTACTTCCGTGAAGTTGTTATTGGACAGAGTTACCTTGGTCTCATCTGCATCGTCATCCTCACGTCCCGGAGTCTTCAGATTAAACTTGGTAAGGAAAAAATGCATCCATATATTGCTGCTCACAGTCGGCATGATTGGTGTACTTACTGTTCTCTTTTTTACTGGCGAAAGTTGGCTGGGTGGCGGCTGGTATTACATACCTGACAGGGCAATCACCATCGCGCTTGTTTTCTGCATATTCTGGCAGATTGCTTTGATAACAGGGACATTTTTCTTATCAATGCGGGTAAATAAAATCTTCTGTGGGTGGAGGAAAAGAATTGTTATGATACCGATGTTCGCGGCCGCAGCTTTTCTTTTCCTGTTTCTCGCATGGAACTGGCTGCTTTATAGTTTTCAATTTGAGGAAAAGGTGGAGCAGTATGATGAACATATTGCTCTCTATGTAAATAATACGTTTGCAAGAACACGATTTAGATACCCCCATTATATGTACGAGGAAAACTGGCTGTTTATGAGAAACCTAGATGATGAGGAACAGCAAGAAGCAGTTCTGAAATACGGAGATCCAGATAATTATTACAATGACTAAAGACATTTTAACAAAATGCGTAAAGAATACAAATCGGGATTTTTACGACAAAATATGATATGATTTCTGTAAAAATAAACAGGATAACTTTCAATAGGGAGAAAATTGAAAAATGATAGAGACACTCTGGAATTTCTTTCGATTGTATACGGCGGATGCCGATTATTTACCGGACTTTTGGCTCACAATGATACTTCTTTATCTGAATGCAGGTCTGTATCTTAACGATCTATATAATCTGGTGAAGCGAAAGTCAAAAGCAGAAACATTCAGTCTGATGGCGATACCAGGAGTCTTTGCAGTACTCTTTGTGTCGGTGCTATCAATTTTTGCGCATGTGCCGAATCTTCAGAGCACAGCTTCACAGGCCAAACGCCTGAGCCTGATCATAACGACAACGCAGCCACAAACGAACCTTGCGCTGCTTCTTATTGTATTTCTTTATCCAATTCTATGGGGAATCGGGCTCTTACGACAGAGGAGGCATGAGCACGGCAGCCGCAAACGCTGGGTGCTGTCTTGCATTCCTGATTATATTGCATGGATCATATTGATATTGGGCATCGGTTATCACCTGTTTTTCGGGGAAAATATCCTGAATAGTGTTCTGGAAAATGCGAAGGTTGGAGATTTACTGGCCCTTTATGGCTCCTACGGAACCTGGCTCCATATATGGATGTATGGAATTTATATCCTTGCATGTAAGGAAGCGGTACTGCTTGTCGGCCTTTTATCTGAACTTTTGCTTATGCGGATTCCGCTTCGCTACCACAGTGGGCAGAATGCTGTTACCTTTGTCAGCTTTTATTATCTGTTTTGCCAGAATGCCATTTTTCGTGGTATCTCCCTACTGGAAGCTGCGTTGGTGATTCCGCTTTGTGGAGTGATGCTTCGGGAAGCGGCATCGCCTTTCAGCGATTACTCGTCGATTATGATATACGCAGCCTTTATGCTGCTGACAGGCGCAGTGTTTGTCGTTCTTATCGTCATTGGTCCAGTCATGCGGACACTTTCATACTTTTATTCATGGGGACAGCGCAAGCAGATCAGAGAGCTTTTCTGCACGGAATATTTTCTCATGCAGCCGGTTTCCAGAAACAGATCGTTCACGGTCACTTATCATTTTATCATTGATGAACAGGACGCCGCCGGTGTTTACTATCTTCCACTTCTCACAGACATCAGCGGATGGATCTCCCCGAAAAAGAAAGCAGGCAAATGGAAAATGCTCTCTTTCGCAGATGGCAGAACCTTTGAAGTATCAGAGCATGAGGCCGAAGCAGCCAAGGAAATGCTCTCTTATGCGTCAAACCGTCTCTATGCCCAGAAAGTAACTGGAGAAAATAGGAACAATATACCGGACGCAAAGGAAACATGGAACCCACTCATAAATCCAGCAACAACGATATATCAGAAATTGGTCAAGATATTTTTAGGCCTGATGGTTATTCTTTTTATGATGAGCTATCAGATACTGAAGTAATTAAACATCCGGTTTTCACTGCCGGAATAAATCAGGATTTGATTTATTCCGATGATGGCACAGCACAGTTCTGGCCGGTCGATAACTATTATCCGCCCGGAGAACGGCACACAAATTTTTTAGATTACGATGTTGTGAAACAACACCATACTTTAACGCAGATTTTGATGGGATTGCTACATAATGGCTTTACACTACAGGCTGTGGAAGAAGCTATGCCGTCCCCAGATATGCTGGATATTCCAGGCATGAAGGATGAACTACGCCGTCCCATGATGCTGTTGGTAAAAGCGCAAAAAAGATAATGGGCCCGTGAGCGGAGAATCCTCCTCGGAAATCCCCTTACTGCATATCAAATATAGACAACTGCTCGAATTCCTGCCTCTGCTCCAAAAGCGGAGGTGTCTTCGTCAGAAGTCTTTCTGCCGTGCTCCAGTCCTGGATCCATGGCTGTATTTCCTCTGGTGTCAGTACCAGTGGCATCCGGTCATGTACCGATGATACAGAGCTGTTAGGAACAGTTGTTATGATCGTAAACTGGCTTTCTTTTTCTGTTGGCTGCCAGACACCGGCCATGTAAAGAATATCTGACTGCGGCATGGTAAAAGAGATTTTTTCTTTTTCTTTATTCCATTCATAAAAACCAGCTGCAGGAATTACACACCGGCAATTCCGCACGCTGTTCCGAAATGCAGGCTTCGATAAAATACTCTCGGCCCTGGCATTAATAAGCAGCCAGTCTTGATACTTACTTGTAAATCCCCACCGCATTGCCTCCAGATGCACATTCTTCATTCCAGTCAGAACCATGGCCATATCGGTAGGACGCACATCTCCCACTGTCACTTTCAATTTTGCATCATCAATCTGTTTGCAGATTTTCCTGATTTCCCGCCACATTTCATCATCTATAAAATATCTTCCACACATAAGCTGCTCCTCACACCAGCATCACCCATTTACAAGCCTCCAGGAAAAATATCAGTTTAAATTCCCGAATCAACCCACCAATTACGGCTTCGCATCCATATTCACGGCTCGGTATGCCAGAATAATTCTTTTCTTCCGTATATTTCACTAGGATGTCCTTTACTGTTTGAACCTCCCCGGCATCATCCTCAAACTTAAAATATCTTGGCATAGTCTGGCCAGTTGATGTAAACCATGCCGAACAGGCGATATGGTACATGTTTCCTTTAGGGATCCCGCTATCTACATCTATTCCATATTTTGTTGCTTGCGCAAATCTGGTCACGTTCATCAACCCCTTATATTATAATATTTTCTCCTGGGAATAATCAACCGTCCGCTTTTCCCGGCTGACGCCTCCACCCATATGGTCTATTTCTACAGATCCTGCAGATGGCAAAAAGCATGCCCTTTTTATGCTATCCATTCCAAACCTTTTCCGTATCTGATCCACAGTTTTCTCCATCTTCCGGTATTTTTCATAGTCGATCGTTTCAAAAAATTGCATCTGGCGAAAGGGATCTGATGATACACGGCTGGTATGGATCCCGAGATGCCGCAGCGGAATCCCATTCCACAATTCAGATAAACACCGACAGGCTGCAGCATAAATTTCCAGGGTCAGATCCGTTGGAACAGATAGTGTAATTTGATGTCCGTAAAAACGCAGATCCCAGTCTTTTAGACTGATAGAAACAACGCTAATCTTTACTCCATCTGCCCTTAACCTGGCTGAAATGGTTTCCGATAACGATAAAAGATACTGCCTGGCAGTTTCACAATCCATAACATCATAAGGCGTGGTGAGAGAATTTCCATAGCCTTTGGCCGGCGGAGGTGAGCTGATCACTGCAGATTCATCTATACCATTTGCATATTGCCAAATAAGTATTCCCTGTGACTTCATATGCGCGCGCAAAATTGCAGGATCCATAGCTGCCAGTTCTCCAATCGTATGAAATCCCAATTTTTTCAACTTGTATAAAGAGGCATGGCCCACATAAAACAGATCACCCACCGGAAGATGCCACATTTTTTCTGACATTTCTGATTTCCAGAGCGTATGAACGTGATCCGGCTTCGTAAAATCTGAAGCCATTTTTGCCAGAAGCTTATTTTCGGAAACACCAATATTTACAGTGAACCCTAATTCTGCATGCACACGATTTTTTATTTCATACGCAGTCGTTATCGGATCCTGGCAACAGCCGGTCATATCCAAAAAAGCCTCATCTATACTATATTGCTCGATCTTGTCCGTATACTCACTTAACAGTTTTATCAGAGCTTTTGAAGATCGGTTATAGAGATCATAATTGGGCGGCACCAGAACCAGGTCCGGACATTTTTCCTTTGCAGAAACAACCGTTTCCCCGGTCTGAATATGATATTTCTTTGCCGGAATAGATTTTGCCAAAATGATCCCATGTCTTTTCTCCTGATCTCCTCCCACGGCACTCACCAGCTGTCGCAAATCCTGCTTTCCCCCCAGATGATGGATCCTGTAACACGCCTCCCAGGATAAAAAGGCGGAATTCACATCTACATGAAAAATAACTTTTTTCATATCCGCTCCTTTAAATCGAACATTTGTTCTATTTTCATTTTAAGCATTTCATTCCCAGATGTCAATATGGGATTTTCAGGCAAAAAAAGCGGCTGACCTTTTCGATCAACCGCTCATAGGTATTATTTCACACATTTAGCATTCTGCTATACCAAGACTCTGCTCCGCAAGATCCTTATACTTCCCAGAGTCCCCGCTGTCTTCCCTTTTTTGCGAACCGCTCCTCTAAATCGAAAATCGTATACGGCGGCTTATATGGCTCTTCGATATAACTCTGAAGAGCTCTAAGCTTGTCCCAATACTGCGGCAGGTTATGATAGATTGCATTCAACTCCCGCAAATTTTTGTTCCGGCAGCACCAGCAGCTTACCCTGTCAAGAATGGAATACAGCTCTATGCCTCCCTCCAGCCAGTTATATCCCTTCGCATAACAATACTGAAGGCACTGATATTCAGTCCAGCCCCATTCGACCAATGGATAGCACTTTTCCTTTACTCGGCCAGATTCATCTGCTGCGATCCCTATGTATTCCACCGCAGTTGCTCCGAGTGATTTTACATATTTTTCGCAGGCATTGATCTTAAGGCGTGTCATCCAGCGGCATGGCCCACCGCACCAATAGCTTCCATAGTGCGATGATCCGTCCCGGCACTTGATCCGTCGAAGGAGCATTTCTTCCAGGAAATGCCTTTCCGGCTGTAGAATAACAAGTTCGCACCCATACTGCTCCAATTCCAGTCGGACTTTCTCTATATTTTTCCGAATGCATGAAAACTCCATACCGGTATCAAAATAGACGCAGTGCGTTAACGGCCAGCCCTTTTCCATAAGCCCTAAAACCATTGCCATGGAGTCCTTTCCTCCTGAGATGGAGGCAACATATCGTTTTTCTTTTTCCATAATCACCATATTCCAGAACTGGATATGGCAGCACCTGTAGCCTCCCATGCTACTAATCATTCCTGATCCTCACGCTGTTTTCAGGTGCTTTATGCGAAGTACAACACTCTCATCGCAACCTGGTCTACCAGGATCTGATTATTTTCCTTTCTCTGAGTTCTCTTTCCCGGCCTTCAAAACGAGTTCCCCCGTACCAGCAAAAGAAATTTTCTTAAATCCCACAGAATCGCAAAAGAATAATTCTTTGCCATCGATCTGAATAATATCTCCTACCGACATGGAACGCATTGTTTTTCTATTGGGACGATCTGGGCGATTTAATCTCTCATACAGACCCTCCATAATTTCTGATACATTCAATGCCGTTCCCTCCTGCTCTTTCACTTCCGTCTCATAAGCAATTTCATAATCCGCGCGAGTAGGATTAAGCTTCAATTTCTGAAGCTGCTCCAGTGAAAGAAACATCATTCTTACCCCGCGTTCATTATTCTCTTTCAGCATCAATATCTCGATCTTCATAATCTTCCTTTTCTCTTTGATAAGCTCTACTCCAGTCAACCGGCTCTCCAAAATAGGCCGGTGTCATATCAACACCGCCATACCCTTCAGGAAAGCGCTCTGTAATATCCGGTATATACTGCTTCATTTTCATTTCCCTTTCATAAAATAAAGAAGGCTCTGAAAAATCAGAACCTCCTCTAGCATGCACATATTTAGTTAAATGGCAATCTCTCATCTTCTACGCCATCCGGTATTGACATAAAGCCATCACCGATCGGCTTTCCCATTTCTGGTGCCTGTTTTCCTCCAGCGGACGCATTTTTACTATCAGCAAATTCCTGATCATCTGCGATGATATCTGTGGTATAAACACGCTGACCTTCTTTGTTGGTGTAACTGCCAGTCTGGATGCGTCCGGACACCAGTACACGCATCCCCTGACGAAAATACTTCTCTGCAAACTCACCTGCTCTGTCAAATGCCACGATATTAATAAAATCGGCAGTCTGCTCATTTCCGTCCTGGCTCTTTCTTGCTCCTCTCCGGTCAACTGCCAGTGTATATCTGGCAACGGCCATGGAGCGCTCACCCTGAGTGTACCTGACTTCCGGATCCCTGGTCAATCGACCCATCAATATAACTCGATTCATGCTCTATCCTCCATTTCATTATTTTTTATTCTTTTACAGATGGTTCCTCAAAAACAATTCGTCGCTGGCCATGAAATTCATCTTTACGTCCATAAAAGGCCAGTTCTTTTCCTTCCCGGTAGGTACGCACAAATTTTGAAAACTCTACATATTTCTCAATCTTTGAGTACTGACCACTAAAAATTACGAACAGGAACTTTTCTTCTGTCGCTATATCCACACAATCTGCCTTATAGCATTTGTTACCCGCAGAAAGGGAAGACGTAAAACGAATTTTATATAAATTCTTTTCTTCCCTGCGCTGCTTAGTGCCATTCTGTCCTCTGCGCTGCTTGCCGCTCCTGATCTGGCTGATACCAATCTGAAGCAACTTACATACATTTTTGAAACTTTCCGATTGTGCAGCTGCGATATCCGTTTTTAAACTGGACGGCTTTCCAGTATCTTTGACAACAATGATATTACTGCCTCCAAGCGCAGACTTTCGGATCAAGGCATTCCGTTCATCATCATAGATAATCAGAATCGTCTTGGCCACTACCACAAAGCGCCCGAGAACTTCCTGGATACCTTCATACGTAACCAAAGTATCATAGTTTAAAACCCCGATGACACTGTTCAAACGGCTCTCCAGGCTTTCAACCGGAATATACGTTTCATTTTTTTCATTCTTCTTAAGTTCCTCTTCTGGAAACGGTGCCTTCAATTCACTCAGCACCTGATCCAAAGATTTTCCATTCACTGTGCCTTTCATCGCACACCTTCCTCCTCTATTTTTGAAAAAAAATAGCCAATGTAACATTCACATTGACTTAATCTAAGAATCCCATTTCAATACAGATGCAGTCACAAACCCACACTCTGTAAAAATAACTTACATGAAAAGCTATTATTAATGGGAGTATAACATTGCCATCAATGCCTGTCAACAGATCTAAGGCCACACCAAACTCTCAGTGCTGCGCTTTGATTTTTAGACTCTGATAGAAGCTTTCCAAAATGCGGCTGACTATTTTCAGCCAGCCGCTATATCCGTAAGATCCGTATTTAATCTGGAAATAGCGCGGAATACTTCTTCTTCCTCTCAGGAGAAAACGTTATTTATATAGAAAGCATACGCTACTTCTGCTATCTCCACCTTAAGGAAAGCTGCTTTTTCTGCAGATGACAGACCATCATCCAGTGTCAGATAACGTTCCGTTAAATCATGCATCTTTTTAATTAACGTGTAATCATCCAGATCCTCTTCTTCATCCTCTGATGAGCTCTTTTCCCCGTGGAGTTCCCGGTACGCGCATACTCCGTCCGGATCAAATTCTTCCAGCCGGTCAAGATCAAATGCTACCTTCGAAAAAGTGCAGTATCCTGATACGGCTGTTTCAGGTAAAATTTCTCCCAGCTGATACTTTTTAATGAACTGCAATTTGGACTCGAAAAAATTGTGATCAATGAATGCTTCATTCTTTTTTACATCTTCATGAGGCAGATTTACAGTCAGATTACCAAAGTCCTCCCATTCTCCGTTTTCTTCTTTGTATAATCCAATATAAAGCCGTTTTCTGTCAGCATAGGATAATACTCTGATGATCAAATCCTCATGGCCACATTCCCAGTCATACCCCAGTGTTTTAAATTCTTTCATAGTTATCCTCTCTTTCCTGTTTTCATTTTCCTGGTTTTCTTAAAAATAAATCATTTTTTCACAGGTCATTGCATATTGATTGAAACAACTAAATAAAGATTCCATCGCGGCAAAACCGGATAAAATCCACTTTCATAAGTTTCATCGACATCGTCCTCCTTTCTGGCACGAAAAAAGGAACCTCCGACAGGAAGTTCCTCCAATGTGTATATATTCTGTTTATTTGCAGAATTCCTCCATTACTTGGTCTTAACTGACTCTCACTTTGCCAGAAGCAAATATAATTGAAATGAAAGAATTTGTAATTATTTTACCATTGAATTCTTTCCAAAGCAAGGATTGTTATACTAAAAAGCAAATAATCAAACAGATATGCTTGTGCAGCTGACATTCTATAAATATAAAAAATATAAAAGACATAGAAGACATGGATCTCTTTGGCGTATATATAGGGATTCCCGATAGATATTTCAGGCAATATTTGCAAACAATAGGTATTATTTTCTGATAGAGTTGAAATAAGGTTCTTTTGGATGATTTATTTCCTCTTCACAATCACTCTCTCCGTAAGGGGCTAGTCGCGGAACGCGTTTTATTTAAAAGAGCTAAAAAACATAAAAAAATTCAAAGACATAAAAGATATGTAAAAACATGAGTAATTTTCTGCTGTCAAAGGAGCTATTTCAGGCATTATTTTTTGGATCAGCCGATTTTTAGAAGCAAATGCAGTTTTTATTTTGAGAAAGATGATTTTCTGATGAAAAGAATGGTTTTTTTATAAAAAGGGTGATTTTTTTCTGGATCAAATAAAAGAAATTGTGGATAACCGACCTGGAAATTTAGATATTGCTGAAAAAAATACACATTGAAAAGCAATAAATAGGAAAAAAATTACCCAGAAAACGGGTATGAAAATACAGAATGGAACGAGAAATAGGCATCCTAGCGGATGCCGGTGAAGCGAAACTTATGCAATTTGTGGATTTTGGATTAATTCCCTTATGATGGATCGAACGAGCGAGCCAGGCCCTTTCTTTGCATCATAGAGTTTTGTGAGGATATAACGGTTATAGAAAAGGTGCAGTGCATCAAGAACCGTACCAATTTCATAGTCCTGTGCCATGATGGTAAGATCATGATACTGAGTTTCTTCAAAATCATAGATAGGAAGTAAATGCTCAGCATCCAGGGTAGGTGTCTGATCGAAGGCAATGCCATATTCTGTTTTCAGAATCTCCTCATACTGCATTCTCTCTCTTAACTTGTCCTCAAACAGGTAAGTGTTAAAGGTGCGGATCACATCATCCATTTCAGTGGTAAAAGAAACAATTTCGGAGTAGGCTTCCTGACGGACCTGGTTTTTGGTAGTCGCTCCATTAAAACAATCATTGAGCTTTGCAGCAATATAGCGTTTTTTCCTGGTGTACTCTTCCTTAAAAATAGTTTTGAAGGAGTTGGCATGATCCAAAATCTGCTTTACCACACCTGGTTTTACATATTTTGGTAAACCGGCAAGTAATTCTTTAAATGTGAGTTTGGCCACGGCCAGCTTTGCAGAACTCTGAAGTTCAGTGGTGATCGCTTCACAAAGAAGCATAAGGATCACTCGTAGCTCATTAATGGATTTGATCTGCAGGAGCTGCTCAAGCAAATCATATGTACACTGGATATAACCACCGCCAAGACCGATAGGATTATACATTTTGGTGTAGTCATGGATTGTAAAGGTATACTCTTCTGTGACCGGATCCATAGATACATCAAAAAAGCCGCAGGACTCCAACCGGAGAATATTGCTGCGAACGGTTTTGATGTTACAATCAAGTGCTTGTGCCAGATCTTCCAAATCGAGTGGTGAAGTGATGCCGGTATTTGCGTTGGCATAGAAATGGATCAGAATGAACAGCCGAACAGAGCAGCTTTTTAATAGCTGCTTCTCGAATGAAGTATGAATGATTTTCTTTATGGATGGAATGCTTACATTCGCAAAACGTTTCACTCTGGATCCACCCCCTTTCCGCAATGTAATGTTAATTATAAAGGGAAATAAAAAAATTTGGAATATTGCCAAAGTGTGGGAAAACGGGTAAAAAAGGACTGTTTTGTGAGATGTGTTAATGAGAAAATAAATGGGGAAAATAAGACTGAAAATGGGGGAAGTATTGTAAAATAAGGGTTTTTCCGGGAAAAACTACCGCACTTTACCGAAAATGGTTACCGCACTTTACCGAAAATAGCTACTGCACTTTACCGAAAAATTTACCGCAGTTCTCCGAAAAATATAGCGCAGTTCTCCGAAAAAACTACCGCAGTTCTCCGAAAAAGCTACCGCAGTTTACCGAAAAAGCTACTGCAGTTCTCCGAAAAAGCTTAGCGCAGTTTACCGAAAAGCTATAGTATTTTGCCGAAAGGCTACTGCAGTTTATTGAAAAATAGTTGTATTTGCGCTGAAACGGGCCGATTAGCGCAGTTCTCCGAAAAGTGGAGCATCTAAGCTGGAACTGTTTAGCTAGTGCAGTTTACCGAAAAATAGCTGCATTTGGGCTGGAACTGACCAGATAGCGCAGTTTACCGAAAAGTAACGCAGCTGAGGTAGAGCCGTTCAGATAGCGCAGTTTACCGAAAAGTAGTACATCTGAGCTGGAGCCGCTTGGATAGCGCAGTTTACCGAAAAATAGCTGCATTTGGGCTGGAACTGGCCGGCTAGCGCAGTTTACCGAAAAGTGGAGCATCTGAGTCGGAGTCGTTCAGATAGCGCAGTTCTCCGAAAAGTAGTGCATCTGAGGTAGAGCCGCTTGGATAGCGCAGTTTACCGAAAAGTAGTGTATCTGAGTCGAAGCTGTTCAGATAGCGCAGTTCTCCGAAAAGTGGCTGTATCTGAGCTGCAGCTGTTTAATTACTATACTATGCAAAAATGTATCTGTATTTGAACTGCAGTTGATCGGTTAATGCATTTTCTAAAAATTACTAAAGATATTTGGTTTGAAGTTATGTAGCCACCACATGATAGAAAACCGAGAACAGTATGTCCTCGGTTCGAGTTACTTTTTTTTGATGAAGTGCAGCTTCATTTCGTTTAAAGTACTTACAGTTGGAATTCCCAAAAGTTCTTCAGAGAAAACCATATAAGGATAATGCTCTTTCAATGTAGTCTTTTTTTCCAACAACTCATAAGCTTTCGAAAAAGCACGCTTTAATAGAGTATTTTTATTCGCTGTACGGATTGTATTGTTAAGCGCTTCTACTAATTGAGGAGAGCGATCAAAAATATCCCGAACGGTGATACATACATTTTCGTCTGTAGATTGCTCAATCATTGTCACAATGGCGAAAACAATCTCTACGGCGCGTTTATTTCTTTCTTTAGCAATTGATGTATAAATGATATCGGTATGTTCTGATATTAAGAACTTTGCAGGTTCAGTAATCTTATTTAAGTTGAGTTTTGACTGTCGTACCTTTACATTATACAGTGTCTGAATTAAGCGAAGCATGTAGGGAGAGGAAAAACGTATTGTGTTCGTGGTGTCATCATAACCCAGTGAAACCAAAAGCGGTAAAGCGGATCCGATTCGTTTTGGATATTTTGGATCGCGAATAATCCCGTAGATGGTTTGGAATGCTCCTGTCTTATTTCGCAGCATGATTATATCATTATCACTTAAATTACGTCCTTTCCCCATAAGTTCGGCCAAATCGGGTAAGTAAATAGTAAAACTTTCGTTTATCGCATACTGGTTTTGGTTGATAGTATTTTTAATATCGGCAAGAATAATACTGTAAAATAGTTTTAATAAGGGCAGATCAAATTCACCGATTTCAACAACCTTACCACGACTAATTTCTTCCAGTTTTGCTTCTGATACAGGTACTCCTTCAAAATAAAGTTTTCCGGTATTAGCATCATAATTGAGGCCATCTGTTGATTCCAGAGGTGTTAGATATGCACTTCCGCTTTTGCGTAAACTTAAACCAGATTCATACTCCTGATCAATGATCAGGGAGATGTGCTTGGTCAATGAAGTATCGACATAGTCTTTTTTTCTTGTTCGGTTGGTCCTTTTTTTGGTTTCGTGTTCTATGGATTCTAGAGAAGATGCATTAGGTTGTGCGTTGTATGCGTTATCAGCGGCAAAAACCGGCAGCTCCTGAAGAACCACTTTGAGAGCCTCATATACACGATTTTCATTTTCTGTCAAAGGTGGGCCAGACTTCATACGAGCTTGAAGTTCCTGAAAGTGCAGGGCATAATGTTCGGGAATTGGCGCATATACTTTTCCGGTTTCAGGATCCTTTGACCACCACTCATTTTCGGTTTGATAATTGATCTCATGACCAACAGGTACCATCTCGGTTTCAACATCAATGGGGTGCTCTTTTCCATCTTTATCTGTTACTGAAATCTGAACAGTTTTCTTTTTATTTAATAAATCTGAATCTTTTTCCATTATTCACGCTCCTAAAAGCTAAAAAATAAACCCTAGCTTATATTATACAGAAAGAGTGGATTTCCTGCAAGACAAATGAAAGTAGAAGGGGAATTGTTTAAGATTGACTCTTTTGTAAGGTATCATAAGTACTGTGAGAGGTATAAAAAAGAAAAACTGATAAACTGCAGCTTTTATAATTGGCTGCAGTTTATCAGTCTATACATACTAACTATTGAAAACGCTGTGTAGAAATGATATGCACTTTAGGTGTTGAAGGCCGGAAGTTAATGGGCTTCCCAATCATTGTGCATATTCTAGGTTCCTTAGTGAAATCCAACCATTTTAAAATAGAAATCCACCAATTCTTCATTGTCTCCAGCAATCAGTTCAAGAAGCACATATAGTGGATCTTCCTCGTTTCGCAATTTTTCAAGTTATGCAGTAATGGTAGAAATTGTATCTTCGTAGTCATCGGCATCAGTAATATCGTTTAAATTACTAATGTCAATACCCATATTTACAAGTATATTTGCGATTATAGAAACATCCAGATCATCAATGAAATCCATATATATCCCCCTATTCTAAATAAAATTTTTTACAGTATAGTTCCGTAATCATGTGTGATAAGTATTCATGAGGACCATAAACAATTGCGGTTCATGGTCCCTGTGTAGTTAGCAGATTGTAATGTTTTTTATGCCACTTGCAGCAATAAATAACAGGATATCTTCTTTGTATTCTGGCAGCACCTTAAGTAAAAGGTTCTCTTCCTGCGTGATCCACTCAGCAGAAAGAAGTTTTTCCTTTATGACAGGGTCATTGCTGATTCTCTCGGACAAACTTTTTTGTGCAAGTTCTCCCGCAGAAAGAGCCGCAGAAGTTTCAGAAACTGTTGCTGTCTCTTGGAAAGAAGTGCCAGTTTCCTCTGCACTTTCAAAAAATCCGGGTTCGTCCGTATTATCAAAGGAGTCAAAGCCCCAGTCACCAAAAAGTGCGTCAAAATCTGTAGTTTCTGTTTGCGCAACTTCAGAGGTTTTGGAAGGAGTGATTAAAACAGGTACACTCTCCTCGGGTAAGTCGGGCTGAGCAGAGCTATTGGAAGTTATCGGGATATTGGTTTCTGCTTCCAGAGCCGTATCGACCGGTTTCGAAAATCCGACGGATTTTATAGACTTTAGTTCGGCAGACAGCCTGAACATCTGATCTTCCAATGATTTTAATTTTCCAGCAAGACCTGATTCACCAGTGTTCAGATCTTTTGTCGCATGGATATAGGCTGCTATTCCGCTGCCGGCAGCATTTTTTAGTTCATCATTCAGCCAGTTTATTTTAGCAGACAGCTCGCAAAGCCGTTCTAGTGTATAGTTTTCTGCGATAGCTGAAGATGATGATGGCTGCCCTGTTTTGGCCAGCAGCAAGGATGTGGATTCATTTAGGAGCTCTTCCGTAAGGCTTAGAAGAGATTTTCCGCTTTTGGCAATGGAATTTAAAGATTCCAGCAGCTTTGTGTAATTTCCAGAAAGCATCGCTTGGATGATTCGGAGCAGCTCATCTTTTTCAGACATCCCGAGAACAGATCGAACGACATCAGCCGTGATTTCATCTTCGCCATTTGATAGCTGTTCCAGCAGTTTTAAGGCATTTCGCATCGCACCACCAGAATAGGAAGCAATCAGTTCTGCAGCTTCCGGCTGAATACGGATTTGAAATTCTGTCGCAACTTCAAGAAGATGTTCACAGATGATGGCCTCTGGGATCTGCGTGATGGTATAGCAGGCAGATCGCGACCGGATGGTTGCCGGGATCCGGTCTGCTTCTGTTGTGCAAAGAATGATCAGTGCATAAGCTGGTGGTTCCTCCAGTGTTTTTAAAAGGGCGTTGAAAGCCTGACGGGAAAGCATGTGTACCTCATCAATGATAACGATTTTCCGCTTTCCGAGTGGGCGCTCGTGTAGCCAGTCTGTCAGGTCCCTTACATGATCAACTCCGGTGTTACTGGCACCGTCGATTTCCAGAAAGTCTACAGATCCACTAGATACAGATCTGCATCCATCACAGGTACCGCAAGGGTTTCCATTCTTATCTTTGTTTTTACAGTTTGCTGCCGTGGCCACGATCCTGGCAAGTGTTGTTTTCCCGGCCCCGTACTGCCCGGCCAGAATAATTACCTGAAAGAATTTGTCGCGGATGGACTGCATTCTCAGATTATTTACAGTAAATTCCTGCCCCTTTACCTCATCGAAGGTTTTTGGGCGTATCTTGGTATAAAGAGTCATAATTCCCCCTCTTTCATCATCTGGAACAGGAGTTCCAGAAAATCATGTTTTGTGTAGAGTAGCTTTTTGCCCCGGATATTGTGTGCCTGTTCAGAAATCTGGTAAGCCTGTTTAGCAGAAATAGGCAGTTCCGTCATATACGGGAATAATTTGCTTCCAACAAGTTTATGCAGGTATTGATCTGCATAGATGGCTTCCAAAAGCCTCACGATTGCCAGACGGGCGGCCGGTGAAAATGCTTCCAAAGCAAATTCGTCTTTTTCTTTCAGGAGACCGAAGGTTGACAGAAGATCCGCATGATTTTGTTGGTTCAGTGCTTTTATCATTCTGGCGGTCATAGATATGAAAGCGTCATCAGCATTTAGCTGTCGGAATAGTCCGGGACAGCCATTAGAAGCTGTAACCACCTCTAATGATACAAGATCTCCCTGTTCCATAAAAAACTGTGCCATATCATCTTCATTTACCGGAAGAAAACGGATTTCAAAGCATCGGCTGCATACCGTGCGGATCAAAGGCTTGTGTGCTATAAAAATGAATACACATTGCCCGTCTTCCAACTCTTTTAGCAGGCTGTTGGCCACGTTTGGGGTCATCTGATTCGCATTATCAATCAAAACAACGCGGCGCACAGTACTGGAATAGGAAATAAATTCTCTTAGGTCCTCCGTATCAGACAATTTGATGCTTGCCTGGTCACAGTCCAGACAGAAAAAATCTGCGCAGGAATGGAGTGGCTTATCAAGTCTGATGTCCAGGAGAAAGTGTGCCAGGATATCTGCACAGGTCCGCTTTCCAGTACCCTGAGGGCCTGACAGAATTAAATGCTGAGCATTTTTTTGTCCTTTGTCCATGTATTGCTTCAGAGCATTTTTCACATATGGGTTTAAAATCAGTTTTTCAAACATTCCTCTCCTCCTCGAAAGACCTCATAACCCAGATAGTCGCAGAAAGCTTTCCGGGTCTTATCGGTCGGATGCATACGGTCAGACTCGAAAAAGATCTGATCGATAGAATTCAGCTCTTTGCTCATTCGTACTGCGTTGGTGACAATAACTGCCTCCTTGGTTTTAGGCGGTGTCGTTCCATTGGCAGCTTCCAGAATATGTAAAAGTGCGGACATATCCGTAACTCGTTTCTCCTGTTCTAATCGGCTGTTTGTGCAGACTGCCATTAAAACCGCATCTGTGGAGGAACTCAAAAGGCGGGCCCGGTCCGTGAAGATGCCTTCCGCAGCGCTGAGTGTGAGCTGGGAAAGCACGCCGCTTGCGTGAAGAAGCGCACCGGCAATGACCAGCGATGGATCCGGCCGGATCACTTCATTTGGGCTGCCTTCGCAGATAGTAAGCGCCATATCAGCCAGGTTTGCAACATTGATGGTATGCTTTAAAAAACCGCCAAAGTATGGATGTGTGGCTTCCTCGGTCAGTGGGAATTCCAAAAACCGTTCGTATCTGGCAGTCCCCATACCGAATACAGCGCAGCATAAACTATACAATTTGGGATCCTCAATTTCATCGAGGAGTTTTTTTAAGAGGGTGATACTTTGTTCTACATCGTAGCTGGACAAAGTAACCCGGAAATCTGCCGGATCGTATGTTTCAGCCGGACTGATCCGGACAATCCGCAGCGTACACTGCTCCCGGAAAAGCTCAACTTTTCCGACAACACGGACAATTTTTCCAACATAGTTATCCGTTTCATCCGAGATGTGTTCGGACCAGCATTTTCCGTATACAATACCACTCTTATCACTGAGCGTAAGGTCCTGCCAGCGCCGGCCATCCGCGATCGACAATTTGACATTCCGAAGTAAAAACTCCGTTGCAATTTCCTTTTCGACCATGTTGGCCAGGTCCTTGATAAAAAATTTCTTCATAATGATATCTCCTCCGTTAAAAAATGCTGATCATAATATTTTTTGATCAGCTCCAATAATTTTTCGTTTTCCGGATAGTCAAATCCTCTTTCAAATTTCAGAAGAGAATTATCTACACCACGAAAACGCGTAAAATACAGTTCCCCGCAGCGGGCAAACACTTCCGTTGGGACCAAATAGTAATCCAGGTTGTATTTGCTGTTTCCATTCAGCCGTGCTTTTAAATCCGGATCTTCACAATCCGAAAGATATTCCTGCAGGCAGGCCTCATACTGAAGCCGGATTTCTTTGAAATCATAGCCTTCACTCAGCATTCCATGAAAGTGATCGTACATGTGCAGAAATTCGTGGACGTAGCTGCTAGGGGAGCGGACATCAATGCATACGCACTGGTAGGCCGGGGAATAAAGGCCGGAAGCATGGTGTCGGCCAAGCTTGCGGAAACGAATGGAAGCATCATAGGGATGCTTTCCCAAAATATCCCCAAGAGCAAGAAATTCTTTTTCCAGTTCCTGCATTTTGTCAAGATCACAGTCTTCGTCTACCTCTATATAGCGGTAAACTGTTAAGAAACGGCTCTCTTTCATGTAATCCTGATGCTTTGGCGGAATATTCTTTTTGGTCATAAATGCATTGGCTACCTCTGTGTTATTTCGATGATAGCGCTCATCCGCTTCCTGCATTTTGTGCTGTTCCATCAGGGCTTTTATAATGATGAGATATCCCTCTGGAATATTATCATTACATAGAAAATCCACTGTGCTGATAGAATACTGATTTAAGATCGGCAGGATCTGCTGCAGGAGTGAAAATTGAAATATAATTCCGTGCGCTTGTTGGCCGGCTATTCGCTCCTTTACAGGAATTTCCAGCTTGTCAAAAAATTGCATGACTTCTGGATACAAAACCTGCTCTTTTTCATAAGCATATACGGTACACATTTTCCCAAAAGCCTGGTATCTACGGGCAATTTCATCCAGAATGGACATATAGACCAGGTCATGGTCTTTAGACTCAATGGAATGGATGTAGCGCTTGTATTCAATCCGGATACGTTCTATGACTGCCAGTGTTGCAAGATAATAGGAATCCCATAAGATACATTTTCTCTTATCGTCTTTCAAATAGATTTTGCGGTTCCGGTTTCTGGGCTTTAGTTTTCCGAAGACCAGAAAGTATTCATTTTCAAATACAGTCATTTGAAAAATACAGTCCGTTGGCATACCGGTTGCTCCAACCAGCCTCGTTACCTGCTCATCATGGCATTGCGATAGAGAAATGCTAAATCCCAGAATCTCCTGCAGTTTTTCAGAAATCTCCTGTTCCGTGATCTGACCGGCCAGAAAATCTTTGTAAAGGGTATTTACAAAAGGATCGATCACCTTTTTCCAGTAGGTCTTGATCAGATATTCCGTGAAATCTTTTCGGCTGTTGCTCTTTTTCCAGAATTGGTCTCTGGAAAATAATTTGAAAAAGTCATTCATGGAATAAGTCCGGCGGGTTTTGATCCGGAGCAGTGACTGGATCCGGTCCTCTCCTTTGGCCAGATAATTGGTAGTCACCGTATTTTCTGGCAGAAAATCAAAAAGGTCGAAAAAATCTTCATCCGAAGATTCCATCGCCCCCTCATTTGTGTCTGGTTCATTGAAATTGAATAGCGCAGACAAATTGTACGGCAGTTGTAAAATAGCCATAGGTTCCTCCTCTCTTTGTTGTGAATGCACAAAAAAAGACCAAATTAGAATTCCTCTAATTTGGTCCGCATCTGTGCAGACTCATCCCCTTTTAATAAGCAATGTGCTTGAAACGAAGACAGAGTCTATTGTGTTTGAAATAAATTTTATCAAGGATAGTTTAACATAGATCAAAGGTGAGCGCAACGCCAAGAATGGACAGAAAAGAAGGAGCTAAGAATGGACAGAAAAGAAGGAGCCTTAGTGCCGGGAGGTCTGTTAATCAGAAAAGCTGTTTCAAACGCATAATACGTTAGAAACAGCTTTTTCTCAAATCTTTCTTTTGGAGAGTTCGTCCATGTA